>DATHVR010000021.1:0-28646 GCA_035461175.1 Acidimicrobiia bacterium
GACCGCTACCAGGTCGGCGGCTTCGCCGGCTCGGATGGACGACCCTCCGGTCCCGGCTCGTATCAGCTCCGCCGGGGGGTGGGTCCCGGTTCGGCCGGTGGCCAGTCGCTGGTGGAGCTCGAGGAGTCGCATCTCTTCGAACGGGTCGATCACGGCCTGGGAGTCGGATCCGATCGCCAGGCCGACTCCGGCGGCGGCGAGGTCGCCGGTGGGGCCGATGCCATCTGCCAGCCAGCGCTCGGTGGTGGGGCAGATCGCTGCCCGGGTGCCCGAGGAAGCGAGGAGGTTCACGTCGCCGGCGCCGAGATGGGTGGCATGGACGATGGTGGTGTTCGGCCCCAGGACGCCGGCGTCGGCCAGGACCCGGACCGGGGTATGGCCATAGTGGTTGAGGCAGTCCCGGTTCTCGGTGGGCTGTTCGGAAGCATGGACGTGGAGCGGACGGTCTTCGACCCATTCCAGCACTGTCCCCATCTGGCGGGGATTGACCGCCCGTACCGAGTGGATCGCCGCTCCCCATCCCACCCCGGCCGGGGGGCTCCAGGACTCGACCCGCTCGAGCCAGGCCGCGGCTGTGGTGTCGGAGAAACGCCTCTGGACCCCTTCGGGAGGCAGCCCGAATCCGGCGGAGAGATAGCAGGTGTCGAGGATCGTCAGCCGGATGCCGGTTTCGAGAGCGGCATCGGCCAGGGCGGCCGCCATCACGTTGGGCTCGTCGTAGGGAGTCCCGTCCGGCTGGTGATGGAGATAGTGGAACTCGAACACGCTGGTGTACCCCGCCGCCAGCATCTCCCGAAACACCGCCACGGCCACCTTGCGGTAGGCGTCGGGGTCGAGGGCGGCCGCCACCTCATACATTGCGTCGCGCCACGACCAGAAGTCACCCTTCCGCTTGGGGACCCGCCCCCGCAGCAGTCGGTGGAAGACGTGGGAGTGGGCATTGACGAAACCGGGGAAGACGACCCCCGCCAGGTGGGTCGCGCCCTTGGGACGGGGCGAGCCGGCAGCAGCTTCAGTGATGTGCCCGTTGGCGACCTCGACGACGACGTCGGTCTCGAACCCGTTTTCCGTCCAGGCCCGGTCACAGAAGAAGGTGGTCACGTCACGCTGGGCAGGTCGAGCCCTCTCTCCTGCGCCACCCGCCGGGCCTTGTCGTATCCGGCGTCGGCGTGGCGCATCACCCCGGTGCCGGGATCGTTGGTCAGCACCAGTTCCAGCCGGAGATCGGCCTGATCGGATCCGTCGGCCACCACCTGGGCGCCGGCGTGGATCGAGTTGCCGATCCCGACTCCGCCCCCGTGGTGGACCGCCACCCAGGCGGCCCCGGAGGCGGTGTTGAGGAGGGCGTTGAGGATGGGCCAGTCCGCCACCGCGTCGGAGCCGTCCGCCATCGCCTCGGTTTCCCGATATGGCGAGGCCACCGATCCGGCGTCGAGGTGATCGCGGCCGATGACGATCGGGGCCTTCACCTCCCCGGACCGGACCAGTTCGTTGAAGGCCAGGCCCGCCCGGTGCCGTTCCTTGTAGCCCAGCCAGCAGATGCGAGCGGGGAGACCCTGGTAGTGGACCTTCTCCTCCGCCATCGTCAGCCACCGGCGGAGTGGTTCGTTGTCGGGAAACAACTCCAGCAGCGCCCGGTCGGTGGCGGCGATGTCGTCGGGGTCGCCCGACAGAGCCACCCAGCGGAACGGGCCCATGCCCTCGCAGAACAGGTCGCGGATGTAGGCGGGGACGAAACCCGGATAGGCGAAGGCGTCGGAGAACCCGGCCGTTTGGGCCTCCCCGCGCAGATTGTTGCCGTAGTCGAACACCTCGGCTCCGGCCCGCTGGAAGCCGACCATCGCCTCGCAATGCACCGCCATCGATTCCCGGGCCGACTTGATGTAGGTGTCGGGATCCGACTCCCGCAGTTCGGCGGCCGAGGCCGGGTCGTGGCCGGTGGGAATGTACCCGTAGAGGGGGTCGTGGGCCGAGGTCTGATCGGTGACGATGTCGATCGGCGCCTTTCGCTCCAGCAGTTCCGGGAAGACATCGGCGGCGTTCCCCAGGACGCCGATCGACAGCGGTCGTCGTTCGTCCCGAGCGCGCTGGGCCCGGGCGATGGCGTCGTCGAGGTCGTCGGCCTGCTCGTCGAGGTAGCCGGTTTCGAGGCGGCGGCGGATGTGCTCGGGATCGACCTCGACGCAGATCACCACCCCGCCGTTCATGGTCACCGCCAGCGGCTGGGCACCGCCCATGCCTCCCAGTCCGCCCGTCAGGGTGATGGTCCCGGCCAGGCTTCCCCCGAAGCGCTTGTCGGCGATGGCGGCGAAGGTCTGAAACGTGCCCTGGAGGATGCCCTGGGTGCCGATGTAGATCCAGGACCCGGCGGTCATCTGCCCGTACATCATCAGCCCGGCTGCCTCCAGTTCCCAGAAATGCTCGAGCGTCGCCCAGCGGGGGACCAGGAGCGAGTTGGCGATGAGGACCCGGGGGGCCATGTCGTGGGTGCGGAAGACTCCGACCGGTTTGCCCGACTGGACGAGAAGGGTGTGGTCGTTCGGAAGCCGTTCCAGCGTCCGCACGATGGCGGTCAGCGCCTCAACCGACCGGGCCGCCTTCCCCCTCCCGCCATACACCACCAGACGCTCGGGATCCTCGGCCACCTCGGGGTCGAGGTTGTTGAGCAGGCAGCGCAGGGCCGCTTCCTGCAGCCACCCCTGGGTGTTGAGCGCGGTGCCCCGGGGAGCATGGAGCGGAAAGATGACATCGATCATGAGCCGAGGGTACGCGCCCAGAAGCTCAGGGGGCCGCCAGCGGGTGCTCGAGGAGCGTCGATGTTTCGACGCCGGTGAAGCCGGCGGCCCGGTAGGTGGCCAGGGCGGGGTCGTTGTCGGGTTCGGTCAGGACCCAGACCGTGCGGCATCCCAAGCGACGGGCCACATCGACCAGCGCCCGCACCAGGCCCCTCCCGACCCCTCGCCGGCGGAAGGCTTCATCCACGCCGAGTTCGTAGAGCATCATCTCGACGCCCTTGTCGGGATGGAGCACCTCGACCCCCGACACGAAGCCGGCCGGTTCATCGTCGATGTATGCCACCAGCAGGTGGTTCCCGTCTCGCCGGAGGAAGCTCTCGCTCCATTCCCGCCGGGGCGGCTCGTCGAACAGGTGGGGAGCGGCCAGGACCGCCCCGACGTCGCCGGGACCCAGCTCCCGGATCTCCACCATCAGGTGAGCAGCAGCTTCTCGAGGCGGCGGCGGGTGATGGCGACCCCGATCAGACCCATGACCACCAGGAAGGCGGCGTGGCCCAGCATCGTCCAGTCCGCCACGCCGAGCATGAAGCCCCGGATCAGTTCCACCCCGTGATACAGAGGGGACAGGCGGGTGATGGTCTGGAGGACGGGCGGGTACACATCGAGGGGATAGAAGGTGGCCGAGAACAGGAACAGGGGCAGGGTCACCAGTTGCACCATGTCAAAGTCCTGCCAGCTCTTCATCCAGGTGGTGGCGGCGAAACCGCAGGCAGCGAAAGCGAACCCGATCAGGACGGCGGCGGGCAGGGCCAGCGGCCACAGCCAGCCGTTGGTGAGTCCCATCGCCAGCGCCACGATCAGGAACCCGACCGCATACAGCAGGCCCCGGATCAGGCACCAGGTGATCTCGCCGACGGCAATGTCCATCGGCTTCATAGGCGTGGTCAGCATCCCGTCGTAGACCTTGCCGAACTTGAGCTTGAAGAAGATGTTCATCGTCGACTCCAGCACCGCCCCGTTCATCGCCGACGCCCCCAGCAGGGCCGGTGCCACGAAGGCGGTGTAGGAGACGGTCTCTCCCGCCGGACCGGTGACGTCGCCCACCAGCGCCCCGAGCCCGATCCCGATCGAGAACAGGTAGAACACCGGTTCGAAGAAGCCGCTGAAGATCACTCTCCAGATCCGCCGGTAGACCAGCAGGTTCCGTTCCAGCAGCCGGTGGGCGCGCGACCCGGTGTGGACCCGGTCGGGAGCGGAGGTGACGGTGCCGGCGGTCACTTCTGCAGCCTCTCCCGCAGGAAGCGGATGGCGAGTAGCCACGCCACCACCGTCATCACCAACAGGTAGACCAGATGCACCCACAGTGGGATCGACGTCACCACCGGGGCGCCCACGTTCGGGAGTGCCAGCTTGCGCACCAGTTCCACGGCGTGGAAGAGGGGAGTGGCGACCGCCACCGGCTCCAGCCAGTCGGGAAGCTGGGAGACGGGAAAGAAGGTGCCCGAGAAGAGGAACATGGGCAGGATGGCGAAGCGGAACATCGTCGTCAGGCCGGTCTCGTCTTCGAGGCGGCAGGTGATGGCGGTGGAGGTGGCCTGGAAGGCGAGCCCGCCCAGCACGGCCGGTACCAGCGCCAGCAGGGCCGGGCCCAGTTCGACGGCACCGAATGCCACCGCGATGACGGCGAACACACTCAGGGTGAACGCAAGGTGGATCGCCCCCCAGATCAGCATCCCGTTGATGAGATCGGCCACCGTGACCGGGGTGACGATGATGGCGTCGAAGACCTTGCGCCACTTGATCCCCGCCATGATCGGCCACGCCCCTTCGCCGAAACCGGTCTGCATGGCGGTGGCGGCGAGCAGGCCGGTGGCGACGAAAGTGATGAAGGGGATCGGCAGCTGTGCCTCGCCGGCGCGCTGATCCACCATCGACCCGAGGGCGAATCCCATTCCGGCCAGGAACAGGACCGGGTTGAGGAAGGTGGAGATGATGCGGCCGCGCCATGTTCGCTTGTAGCCGATGTAGTCACCCTCGACCACGTGGAGGGCGTTGGCGAGGGCAGCCATCAGTCGATCAGCCTCCGCCCGGTGAGGTGCAAGAAGACATCCTCGAGGGTGGAGCGGCGGGTGAGGCGCTGCTCGAACTCGATCTGGCGATCGTGGATGGCGTCGATGAGGGTGTCGGCGTCGTCGGTGTAGAGGAGGACCCGGTCGGCCAGTGCTTCCATCCGCTTGGCGAGGCCGTCGAGGCGCTCCAGCCCCGTCTCGATCTGTCCGGGGGCGAAGCGCAGCTCCACCACCTCCCGGGTCGAGTAACGGGAGATGAGTTCCTGGGGGGATCCCTCGGCGGCGATCTTGCCCTTGTCCATCACCACCAGCCGGTCGCACAGCTGCTCGGCCTCGTCCATGTAATGGGTGGTGATGATGAGGGTGGCGCCCTCCTGCTTGAGCCGGTAGAGGCGGTCCCAGAGGACGTGGCGGGCCTGGGGGTCGAGGCCGGTGGTGGGCTCGTCGAGGATGACCAGGTCGGGCTCGTTGATCAGGGCACGGGCGATGATTAGGCGTCGCTTCATTCCCCCGGAGAGGGCTTCGACCCGAGAATCACGCTTCTCCTCCAGCTGGGCGAAGTCGAGCAGCTCGTCGGTGCGCTGGCGGATCACCGTCTTGGCGAGATCGTGGTAGCGACCGTAGACGTACAGGTTCTCCTCGACGGTCAGTTCCTCGTCGAGGTTGTTGTCCTGGGGGACCACTCCGAGCCGGCTGCGGATCTGGGCGCCCTCGGTGGCGGGGTCGTGACCGAACACCGTCATCGTGCCCTCGCTGATGGGGCTGACGGTGGTGATCATCTTCATGGTCGAGGTCTTGCCGGCCCCGTTGGGGCCCAGGAAGCCGAATGCCTCGCCTTTGCTTATCTGGAAGTCGATTCCGTCGACGGCCACGAAGTCGCCGAAGCGCTTGGTGAGGCCCTCGGCCTCGACGAGAGGTGCTGACGTCATGTCGAATCCAAGGTAGTGCCGGGGTGCGACACGACGCGAGCGGTTATGGCGAGGCTGCCTATCCCGTTCTAGTCCGGTCGCCAGGTGCGGCGGGTGAACTCGGGGCCGACCAGGGAGACGTAGGTCGCCCGGGTCTCGACGAAGATCAGGTCGGGGTTGTCGGGCGTGCCCCAGAAGTTGGTCATGTCGTAGGGCAAAACCCGGTTCCAGTGGCGTTGTCGGGACTGTTCGGTGTCGTGGAGTTGGACCACACCACGGGCGAACAGCTCACCGGGTCCCGACCCGGTCGTGACCGGCCAATGGAAGGCAACTTCGCCGTTGGCGATCAGGTTGCGGTGCTTCTGGGTGTGGCGGCGGGTGGCGAACCAGATCCGGCCCTCCTCGGCCAGGCCTGGAGCGACGACGGCAACGTGGGGCCGCCCGTCCCTTCCCACCGTGGCGACGTAGGTGATCCACGAGATCGCCTCGGCGGCGTCCGCCACCTCGTCCCACGTGAGGGGCGTGGTGCTCATGCGTAGCCCTCGCGGTGAACCAGATTCTCGGCCGGCTTCCGCCCACCCCAGCGGGCGGGGGCGGCTTCCTCCGAGGGATAGCCGAGGGCAACGGCATAGCGGGTACGACGATCCTCCGGGACGCCGAGCAGCCGCCGGGCATCCTCGTCGCGGTGAAAGGTGATCGGGCACGACGCCACCCCGATCGCCTTGGCGGCCAGCATGAGGTTCTGAGCTGCCCGCCCCGAATCGAACTCGTAGCCCTCCGGCTCCTGGACGATCACGATCGTGGTGGCCGAGGCCCGGACCGGGTCGGTGAAGTCGCCGCAGCCGGCCAGCTCCTGGAGACGGTCTCGATTGCTGACCACGACGAAGGACCAGTTCTGGCGGTTCTTAGAGCTCCCGGTCCAGCGGGCCGCTTCGAGGATGGCGTCGAGGTCGGTGTCGCTGAGGGGCTCGTCGCGGTAGGAGCGGATGGCGCGGAGGCCGAGGATCAGGTCGTAAGCATCACGGTTCATGCTTCCAAGGGTATGTTCGGAGCTATGGGTCCGGCGACTCAGCGCCGGTTGGTGTCGTAGGGCCTAGTCTCACCCCGCTGAATCATGCCCCGATCGGGGCATGAAAATGGGGAGACGGGAGACAGGACATTGCGAAGTCTGAAACGCCATCTGGTCGTGTCGTGCGCGCTGATGGTCCTGTTCGTTTCGTTGCCCGCTGGAGTCGACGAACCGGGGCTCACCGTCACGCCCCTGGGGGACGATGTCCGGGTCCTGATCGGCGAGCCCAGTGGGCTATCTCCGCAGGCCTCCGATCCGCTCGGCTTGCTGGTCGGCATCGACACACTGCGCAACCACAGCCTGGGTCCGGACGTACTCGAAGTGTGGGCATGTGGGGTGGGGGAGTCGGCTTCGACCCTGGCTGCCCAACTCACCGCCAACGTGGGGTCCTATTTCCAATACCACTCCCGCGGTCGTTATCAGCCCCAGTTCGTCGCCCGGGGATTTGCCGGCAACTCGGACCAGGATTGCGAACAACACTCCACCTTCAACGCCAGCCCCAACGCCAACGGCGCCATTCATGTGGTGCCGATGGCAGGCGGGTACGCCAGCCCCGGCTTCACCTGCGGCTTCTCTCCCTGCGGATACTCCGAGTACTACCGCGACGGCAATGGCCGCTCCGGCTTCTTTGGTAATTCCAGTGGCTTTCTTGCCACTTCAGCTCACGAGATGGGCCACATGATCCAGTGGCCCCACTCCTACACCGGTCTCCGCAACGACTTCATGGGCGCCTACGACAACGCCCTCGACCTGATGTCCGGCAACTTCGGCATCTATGGCGGAGGTGGGTATGGGAGCTACCCCGATCCTTACTCGTCGGCGGTGATCAACTTCTACGCCGCCGGCTGGATCGATCCTCACGAGGTATATGTGTTCGGCGGCGGCGGGGCGGCTTTCAACCTGGCCACGGCCGGAGGCAACGGCCACCGGATGGCAGTCATCCGCTCGGGCAGCAAGTTCTACACCCTGGCCGCTCGGATTCCTTCCAACTACGACCCGATTCCCTCCCACTGGTCGGGAGTCGAGGTCTATGAGGTGGAGGTGTGTTCTGACAGCGAGTTCGACTGCCTGTTCAGCAACGACGACAAGCTGCCGGGTTTCCGGAGGGTGAAACCGCACCCGGCGGTGTCTTTCGCTTTCGAGAATTCGGCCTCCTACGGCCAACCTCTCCCCCATGTCATCCGTCCCGGGTCCGGCGCCACGGTGGCGGGTGTGCAAGTCATGGTCGGCTCCATCTCCGGTCAGAGCCTGAGTGTCTCGATGGGGTCGAACCCCCAGCCGATTCCGGATCCCGAGCCGGGGACCAACCCTCCGCTGACCGGCTTTGCCGACACCGTGGGGAACGTCTTTGCCGCTGACATCGACTGGCTGGCCGAGGCCGGGATCACCAAAGGGTGCAACCCGCCCGCCAACTCGTTGTTCTGTCCCGACGCTCCCGTCACCCGGGGTCAAATGGCTGCCTTCCTGCACCGTGCCCTCCCCGACCTGCCGGTGAGCACATCGGTCGACTTCGCCGACGACAATGGCTCCGTGTTCGAGTCCGACATCGAGTGGCTGTCGGCCACCGGGGTGACCCGTGGCTGCAACCCGCCGAACAACGATCGCTTCTGTCCCGATCAGGTGGTCACCCGGGGTCAGATGGCCGCCTTCCTCCATCGGGCGCTGCCCGATCTCGAGTTCAGCGGACCGCAGGTCGACTTCACCGACGACAACGCCAACGTGTTCGAATCGGACATCGAGTGGCTGGCGGCAACCGGGGTCACCCGGGGCTGCAACCCGCCCGCCAACAGCCAGTTCTGTCCGGGCTCACCGGTGACGCGGGGGGCGATGGCCGCCTTCCTGCACCGGGCCCTGGGCGGCTGAACCACCCGGGCGGTTCATCCGTCCCCGTCGGCGGCTCCGGCGTCGTCGGCCCCTACATCGACGGATCCTGCATCGGCCGCTTCCTCGGGGGTGTCGTCGACCTTTTGCCAGAAGGTGTCGAAACGACTGCGCCAGCTCGGCCGGGATGGGGGAGCTCCCTCCGGGAACGGGTCCTCGTCCTTCAGCTTGGCCTGGACGTACATCAGCAGTTCCCGACCGGTTGCCACCACCGGCACCGCTACGATCGCCCCGAGAATGCCGGCGGCGCTGAATCCGACCAGGATGCCCAGCAGGATCGCCAGCGGGGAGACCGCCACCGCTCCGCCCAGGATCCGGGGGGTGATGACGCTGCTTTCCAGTTGCTGGATCACCGTGTAGGCACCCACCACGATCAGGGCGAAGATCCAGTTGCTCACGTCGAAGCGGTCGGAGCCCTGCACCAGGGCGACGGCGGCGGCGACGACGCTGGCAAATATCGGCCCAAAGGTAGGGACGATGTTGAGCAGTCCGCCGATCACACCGATGACGAGGGCGCCGGGTAGCCCGATGGCGAACATGATCAGGGAGGTGAGGATTCCGATCACGACCGCCACCGTCAGCTGGCCGCGCAGGTAGCCGGTCCACACCCGGGCGATGCGGGCTCCGAGAATGCGCACTTCTTCGGTGTAGGCGTCGGGAACCAGCGAGTACATCCAGGAGCGGGCACTGTGGTCGATCGAACCGGCCAGATAGATCGACATCACCAGCGACAGCAGCGCCGTGGTGAATACGCCGACTACGGAGGCGAACACGGCCGAGGTGATGCTCCAGGCTTCCCCGAAGATGGCGGCCAGGTCGAAGTCGAACCCCTGGCCTTGGCGGCGCAGGTTCTCGAGCAAAGGATCGATGGACGAACTGAGGTCGAACTCACTGCCGAACAGCTGAACGGTCCGGTAGGACTCGAGAGTCTCGATGGCCCACGTCGTCATGCTGTTGACGATGCCGACCACGTCGAGAGCGGCCGCCGACCTGACCAGCGCCGGAACGAGGAGCACGGGGACTACCACGATGACGGCCACGAACAGGAGATAGGCGACCGCCACCGCCAGGCCGTGGCGAAAACGGAGTCGAGTGCGCAGGAAATCGATCAACGGGCTCAGAACCAGCGCGAGCAGCAGGGCGAGAATGAAGGGCGTGAAGACGGAGCGCCCCAGATAGAGGATGAAGGTGCCAACCAGGACGAGCGCCACCACAACGATGCGCTTCGTCGCTGGACTCCAGGGCCTCGACACAGGAGCAGCGTAACCAGGCGGCCACCGCCTGACCCGATCTGGACTGACATACTGGGATCGTGAGCCTGCTCGCCGACCTCGTGAACACTTCCCGGCGGGTGTCGTCCACCAGTTCGCGGCGCAACAAGATCGACTACCTGGCCGATTACCTGCAGGGACTGGATGACGCTGCCGAGATCGCTCCCGCCGTGGCCTATCTGTCGGGGGTGATTCCCCAGGGTGCTCTCGGGGTGGGTGGGGCGACGCTGGGCGAGCCGCCCGAGCCGGCCTCCGATCCGAGTCTGACCGTGGCCGACGTCGTCGCCGCCTTCGACGCCCTGGCCACCACGTCGGGGGCGGGGTCGAATCAGCGTCGTCGCCTGCTGACGACCTCGTTGATGCAGGCGGCGACGGCCGACGAGCAGGCTTTCCTCTACGGTCTGCTGCTGGGCGAAGTTCGCCAGGGCGCCCTGGAGGGCATCATGGTGGAAGCCGTGGCGCGGGCGTCGGACATTCCCCGGGATGAGATCCGGAGGGCGACCATGCTCAACGGGCGTATCTGGGAGGTGGCCCATCTGGCGCTGGCGGGCAGGCCTGAGGCGCTGGCCGCCGTCGAGCTGACCCTGTTCCGTCCCGTCAAGCCGATGCTGGCCCAGAGCGCCGACACCGTGGGGGCGGCGATGGAGCGGATGGAGGAAGCGGCGGTGGAATGGAAGCTGGACGGGATCCGCATCCAGGTCCACCGCGAAGGCGACCGGGTGGCGATCTACACCCGTAACCTCAACCCGGTCACCGACCGGCTGGGGGATCTGGCCGACACCATCCGGGAACTCGATTGCGTGTCCCTGGTGCTCGACGGCGAGGCGCTGGTGCTGGACGAGGCAGGCGGGCCGGCGCGGTTTCAGGAGACGGCAGGTCGATTCGGGACCGAGGAGATGGTCGATCGCGGCATGCAGGGCTTCTTCTTCGATCTCCTCCACCTCGACGGCGAGGATCTGATCGATCGACCCCTGGCCGAGCGTCGGGCCCGTCTCGAGGCGCTCGCCCCCGCCCTCCTCATCCGGCATTCCGTCGTCGCCGACGGTGACACGGCCGCCGATGTGCTGGCTGAGTCCCTGGCCCATCGCCACGAGGGCGTGGTGGTGAAGGACCTGTCCTCCCGATACGAGGCTGGACGGCGGGGGGCGGCGTGGGTCAAGGTCAAGCCGGTCCACACCCTGGATCTGGTGGTGCTGGCGGCCGAGTGGGGGCACGGCCGTCGCCGGGGGTGGCTGTCGAATCTCCATCTCGGAGCGAGGGGCGCCGACGGTTTCGTGATGGTGGGGAAGACCTTCAAGGGCCTCACCGACGAACTGCTCACCTGGCAGACCGAGAAGCTCCAGGAAATCGAGGCCCGGCGCACCCGGTCGACCGTCTTCGTCGAGCCCCGGCTGGTGGTCGAGATCGCCCTCGACGGGGTCCAGGTGTCGAGTCGCTATCCGGGCGGGGTCGCCCTCCGTTTCGCGCGCGTGCGGGGCTACCGTCCGGACAAGGATCCTGGCGAAGCCGACGCGATCGATACGGTCCGTGCCATGGCCGGGCTGCCGCCTCTGGAAGCCTGATCCGGTTCCCTCGAAGCAGTAGAAAGGAAGCAATGGCCACTCCGCACATCGCCGCCGCAGAGGGCGATTTCGCCCCCTCGATCCTCCTGCCGGGGGACCCGCTCCGCGCCAAGCACATCGCCGACAACTTCCTCGATGACGTTCGAGAAGTGACCAGCATCCGCAACATGCTCGGTTTCACCGGGACCTACAAGGGGGTGCCTGTCTCGACGATGGGAACGGGCATGGGGATCCCTTCGGCATCGATCTACGCCACCGAACTGATCACCGAGTACGGGGTCCAGAGCCTGATCCGGGTCGGATCGTGCGGGGCGCTCCAACCCGACCTGGCGTTGCGCGACGTGATCCTGGGCATGGGGGCCAGCACCGACTCAGGGGTGAATCGGGTGCGCTACGGCGGCTATGACTTCGCCGCCCTCGCCGACTTCCACCTGCTCAAAGCGGCCTATGAGGCGGCTGCTGCCGCCGGGGTGGAGGCCCGGGTGGGCAACATCCACTCCGCCGACCTGTTCTACAACCCCGAGGAGGGCGTGTTCGAGCGGATGCGCGACATGGGGGTGCTGGCGGTCGAGATGGAGGCGGCGGGACTGTACGGCGTGGCGGCGGAGAAGGGCGCCCGGGCCATGACCATCCTCACCGTCTCCGACCACATCCTCGAGGGGACCGAGACCAGCGCCGAGGAGCGCCAGACCACTTTCGACGACATGATCCACATCGCCCTGGAGGCGGTGGTCATCGACGCCGGCTGATCCCTACCAGGGGATGGCGGCCAGGACCACCACCAGCGAGATCAGCGCCATGATGGCGACCGTGCGCCAACCCTGACCGCCGCCCTCGCGGCGCCCCCGGGAGAGGCCGATGTGGAACACGGCCACCGCCACCAGCATCGCCAGCGGGTGAATGATCGGGATGATCCCCGACTGTTCCCAGCCCTGGTTGACGAAGTAGAGGATGATCCCGATCGTCACCTGGATGTCGAACAGAATCGCCACCCACATCAGCCAGCGGTCGTCGGGCGAATCGGCCGAAGACGAACGCATGAATCCCACCACCGCCGTGGCGATGAGGGCGACGAGTACCAGCCAGCGGAGTCCGGAATGTGCTTCGACGAGAATGTCCATGCGGCCAGGGTAGTGGGGCTCTTGGAGTCGGAAGTCGGAAGCCAGAGATCAGAGCGGGCTACATCGGAGACGGGTCAGACGGCCGTCGCTGTCTTGAGGAAACGAGGAAGCTCAGTCTTCGGGGACGTGGCGGGGTGGGAGGCCGACCCGGGCGGTCAGTGCCTCTTCGCGGTCGTCGACGATGCGGCGGGCGATCTGCTCGGCGGCGTCGGTGAGCCACATGGAGGTGTGCGAGCCCTCGGAGTAGTCGGCCTCGCCGAAGGCGTCGATCCGATCTTGTTCCAGCAGTCGGTTGGCCTGGCGAAACTCCGACATCGAGCCGGGCCGGTAAACGGCGTAGGTGCGACCGCCGTTGGAGTCCACCACCGAGAACACCGGCACGTCGGAAGGACCGTCGGCGATGTAGATCATGTTCTGGAACGGGACCCGCCGGTCCTCCCGGGCCACCTTGGCGTTGACATCGATTCCGGGGTTCTTGTTGCTGCCCTTGTTGATCTCGAAGATGGCCCGGGTCTTGGTGGTGTTGTCGATGGTGTAGATCAACTGGCGAACCGCTCCTTCCGGCGAGAAAAGACGATCCTGGCCGTCGGCGTAGCCCGGGGGCGCCACCTGTTCGGTGAACTCCGACGCCCACACCCCGCTGACGAACGGTGCCACCGCCGACCCGAGGATCATCTGGCGCAGGCCGGTAGAGACGACATAGTGCTCGACGTGGATCTGGTGCTCGGCGAAGCGGGGATCGGATTCGATGTGCTTGCGCATCAGTCCCATGAACTCGGGCATGCCCTGGTAGAAGTCGATCTCCGCTCCCAGTTCCCGCAGTAGGGCGTTGCTCAACGACGGCATCAGCCCTTCCTGCACGTAGGTGAGGAGGTGGTTGAGATAGAGGGTGTCGCGGCTGATGAGCGGGTTGCCGTGGTTGCGATACCACGCCTCGAGGCCCTCGACCTCCTCCCAGAACGCCGCCTCGTCGATGTCGAAGTGACGGAAGAGCGGTTTCTGCATGTTGCCGGGGATCAAGGTCTTGTCGAAGTCCCAGATCACGGCGATGACGTTTTGGGGAACGATGGGCTGCTTCATGTTGTTCGCGAATTCCGAGGCTATTGAGGTTTCTTAGAGGTTGCAATAGCCTGATCGGCGATGCGGCGGCACCACTGGAGTTCTCTCACCACGATTCTCGTCTTCGCTCTCCTGGTGGGCGGCTGCGGCGATACCTCCTCGGTCGAGTCGACTTCGCCCCAATCCACCACCGCCCCCACGATTCCCGCCGATTCCTCGACCGTCCCGTCGACTTCGACCTCGACGAGTCCGCCCCAGACCTCGACCACCATTGCCCCCGTCTCGACCACTCTGGCCGGAGGTGGGTGGGCCGAGGTCCCGGTCATCACCTCGCCCTGGGGTGCCCTGGGGTGGTGGGACGGATCGGCCTGGGTCGAGGTCACCGGCCATCCCGACGCCGACCTCACCGGACGCTATCGGCTGCTCGGCCTGCTGGGGTCGGACGGTGCCGAAGCCGACACGGTCGGCGAGGTCTGCCACGAGGAGGTGGGCGGAGTCCGCCCCAATCCCGAGTTGCCCTGGGGCGAGGGGAGCCCGTTTCCGGCCTGGTCCCTAGCCCTGTCGGCACCGTGGGACGTGGGCACGGTGGAGGTGTTCGAGGCAGGGACCGAGTTCGCCGCCGCCGTGAGCAGGTACCTCGCCTCCGTCAACTTCGAGGTCGAGAATCCGATCATCGTCCAGGCCATCCGCGCCGACCTCTTTGCCGATGGATCACCCGACGTCGTCATCGTGGCCGAGTCGATCCGAGATCCGGTGTCGCTCCAGCCGACGGTGGGCGACTACTCGGTGGTGATGGTCTTCCCCGACGACGACCCCGAAGCAGGCCCCATGCTCCTCGGCAGCGAGGTGCTGGTCCGGGATCTGGAGTCGGGTGCGATCCCCTACACGCTGCGGGTGCCGGCCATCGCCGACCTCAACGGTGACGGGACGCTGGAGGTGGCGATCGCCTCCGCCTACTACGAGGGCCGGGGGATCAACGTCTTCGCCCAGGTGGAGGGGCTTCGGGGAATGAACTCGGTCCTGGTCGCCGGCTGCGGCTCCTGAATTCGGCGTTACCGTTCCCCGTTCGATGTTCCAGGACCAAGACGTCAGACGCGGCATCGCCGACACCATTCCGCTGCTCGTTCCGGTAATTCCGTTCGCCCTGGTCCTCGGGCTCACCATCGCCGAATCACCCGTGCCGAACTTCATCGGCTGGCTCGGGGCCAGCTTCATCTTCGGCGGCGCCGCCCAGCTGACGGTGGTCACGCTGGCGGCGGAGGGCGGGGCGTTGCTGGCGGTGATCCTGGCCGGCCTGGTGGTCAACGCCCGCCACTTCATGTACTCGGTGGCACTGTCGCCAACTTTCGGTCCTCAACCGTCGTGGTTCAGGTGGCTGGGACCGTACTTCCTGATCGACCAGCAGTTCGCCCTGACCATTTTTCGCGTCGAAGATCCGCCCGAGTCGTTCCGTCGCTACTACCTCGCCAGCGGGCTCACCTTCTGGTGCACCTGGCAGGTGGTGGTGGCGCTGGGGCTGGTGGTCGGGCCGGTGATACCCGAGAGCTGGTCGCTCGGATTCGCCGTCCCGCTCATGTTCCTGGGGTTGGTGCTGGGAGCCGTGAAGGCTCCGCCGGCGGTGGTGGCGGCGCTGGTGGGTGCGCTCGTCACGTGGCTCGCCCTCGGCGTACCCAATCGGGGCGGGATCCTGGTGGGGACCGCCGCCGGAGTGCTGGCGGGCGTCGTCGCTGAGAGGTGGCGGCAATGACCCTGTTCTGGATCGGCCTGATAGCCACCGTCGTGGTCGGGATTGGCACCTATCTGACCCGGGCCAGCTTCATCCTCGCCCTGGCCGACCGTGATCTCCCGCCCAACGTCCGCAGCGCCCTTCAGTTCGTGGCCCCGGCGGTGCTGGCCTCGCTGGTCGTCTCACTCCTGCTCGATGGGGAGGGCGGCGCCGTGGGATGGCCCCAGATAGGGGCGCTGGCCGTCGGCGGGGTGGCGGGTTGGAAGACCCGGTCGCTGATGTGGGTCTTGGTGGCCGGTATGGGAACGCTGTGGATCCTCGAGGCCCTCGTCTGAGGGATCGAGCAGCACCTCGTCGACAGCGATGTCGAGCGGCTCGACCATGATCACCCGCTGTTGTTTGCCTATGTCCATCTCTCCATCTCCCTTTCCAGGTCTTCGATGACCTCCAACAGGGCGGACCCGTGGAGGACCACCTCGATTTCTTTACCCGACCGAGTGATGGTGGCGATGGGGTCGGTGAACAAATCGCTGATCAGGGCCGAGTCGCAGGTGGCGAGCAGCCTTCCCTCGGCCTGGGCGGCCACCGCCCTCACGCCGGCGCGGGCGGCCCGATATCCGTGGTCGTGCTCGACCACCTTGCCGGACAGCTGGACGACCCCCAGCACCCAACTGGATTGGCCATCCTCGAGTCGGGCCGGATCCTTGGCGGCATAGATCCCGCAGCCGTGGCCGAAACGTGAGCAGTGGCTATCCGTGTGGGGCAGGTCGCGATTGGCCCGGGACCGGTCACACTCGGCGTCGAGTCGAGCGGACTCCCAGACGTGGCCGGTGGCGCCCTGGAGACGGTTTTCGATCACCGCCCACACCCGGTACCCGGTCACTGGTGTCGGCGACCATCCCTCGTTGTGGCGCCGTCGGATCCGTTCGGCGACGTCGTCGACCAGGGTGGTGCGCATCAGCTCGATCCGGGCATCTTCCTCCAGCAGCCGCCGCCGCTCGGCCGTCAGTTCCGCCAGTTGATCATCGACTACATCGAGGCGGGAACGGAGCCGGTTCTGGCGGATGGTGAGACGCTCCACCGGCAGATCCTGGGGGTGAGGCTCGTCGCCGTAGCGATCGCGCAGTGTCCGGAGTACGTCGGCCATGGAGAACGAACATACGTTCGGGCTACGACGTTTTCAACCTCACCCCCAACCAGGATTTCGCGACCCAGTTGCTGGTCGGGCTTTGTCCCCCAACGGAGTTGGGGGAAGGGGCCCCCGCGTAGCGGGGTAGGGGGCGCCCGACATGCCCCTACCTCCCCGGCTCCGCTGGCGCTCCGCCGGGCAGGAACCTTCCCCCTTCGCTGCCGCTCAGGGGGACAAGGACTCCGCCTCGTCAGACGTCGCGGGTTTGGCTTCCGACTTCCGACGTCCGACTCACCACTCACCACTCACCGCCCACCAACTCGCCACCACCACCCACCACCTACCACGGCACCGGTGGCGCCTACCGGCCGAGGGAGAAGAACTCCGGGTTGGGCTGGAGGTCCGCCAGGTGGGCGATGCGGTTCGAGAGGGCGAAGAGGGCGGTGACGGATCCGATGTCCCAGATGTCCTCGTCGTCGAAGCCGTGACTCCGCAGTTGGGCGAAGTCCTCCTCGGTAACCGCTTCGGGTGTGCGGGCCAGCTTCACGGCGAAGGCGAGCATCGCCCGCTGTCGCTCGCTGATCGGGGCCGACCTCCAGTTGGTGGCGATGCGGTCGGCGATCTCGCTGTTCTTGGCGCGGATGCGGAGGATGGCTCCGTGGGCCACCACGCAGTAGAGACAGTCATTGGCGGCGCTGGTGGCGACCACGATCATCTCCCGCTCGGCCTTGGACAGGCCCGAGTCCCGCTCCATCAGGGCATCGTGGAAGTCCATGAAGGCCCGCAACTCGTCCGGCCGGTGAGTCATGCCGAGGAACACGTTGGGCACGAACCCGGTCCGCTCGGCGATCGGTTCGATCCGGTCGCGGAGGTCGTCGGGCAGCTCGTCCAGCGAGGCCACCCGGAAGCGGCTGATGTCACTCATCCTCGTCCCCCTCGTTCCAGTCGGGATCCTCGTCCCACTCCTCGTTCCGCCGCTCCACCTTCTCCAGCGCTCGGGCCGCCTCCTCCCGGGTGGGGTAGGGGCCGAGCCGGTTGGTGATCCGGCACCCGAACTTGGGCTCCACCGTCTGATGCTCGACGCAGTAGTACCACTCTTCTTCCATGACTCCCACGCTACCGCGTGCCGCCCCCATCCGGCCCCGTGCCACAATCGGTCTCCATGCGACATTGGCTGATGAAGTCCGAACCCGAGGCCTACTCGATCGATGATCTGGCCACCGACGGCACCACCCACTGGGATGGCGTGCGCAACTACCAGGCCCGCAACCTCATGCGAGACGAGATGAAGGTGGGGGACAAGGTCCTCTACTACCACTCCCGGTTGCGACCCCCCGGCGTGGTCGGTCTGGCCGAGGTGGTCGAGGGGGCCTATCCCGACCACACCTCATGGGATCCCGACTCCAACTACTTCGATCCCAAGTCGACGCCGGAGGAACCGCGCTGGTTCATGGTCGACATCGCCTTCGTCCGCAAGTTCGACCGCATAGTCTCGATCGATGAGCTCAAGGAGTATCCCGAGCTGGCGGACATGGTGCTGCTCAACCGCTCCCGGCTCTCGGTCCAGCCCGTGACCCCCGAGGAGTACGAGTTCATCGTGGCCCTGGCCGAACGCTCCCATGAGTGATCGCTTCGACTTCGCCGTGATAGGGGCAGGAATCGTGGGTCTGGCCACCGCCACCGCGCTCACCCGACGGCATCCGGGCGCCTCGGTGGTGGTTCTCGAGGCGGCCCCCACCGTGGGGGCCCATCAGAGCGGCCACAACAGCGGGGTGCTGCACTCCGGCCTGTACTACAAGCCCGGATCCCTCAAGGCGAGGCTGTGCGTGGCGGGCCGGCGGGAGATGATCGAGTTCTGTCGGCAGCACGGCATCGCCCATGACGTCACCGGGAAGCTGGTGGTGGCGACGCGTCAGTCGGAACTGGCCCCGCTCCAGACCCTCCATACCCGCGGCAACGCCAACGGCCTGGTCGGCATCCGCCGCCTGGCCCGAGGAGAGTGGGACGAGATCGAGCCCTACATCGTCGGAATCGCCGCCCTTCACGTTCCCGAGGCCGGGGTGGTGGACTTCCCGGCCGTGACGGCCAAGCTGGCCGAGGTGCTCGACGGAGAGGTGCGAACCGGATCGCCGGTGGAGTCGATCACCCGCCGGGACGGGCGCTGG
The DNA here is from genome assembly GCA_035461175.1 of Acidimicrobiia bacterium. GTDB lineage: Bacteria > Actinomycetota > Acidimicrobiia > Spongiisociales > ZC4RG35 > DATHVR01. The sequence continues at coordinate 18,696 of DATHVR010000021.1, forward strand.
GAGCTGGCCACGCCTTCGGGAGTGGTGTCGGCCGAGCACTTCGTGGCCTGCGCCGGCCTGCAGGCCGACCGGGTGGCCGACATGGCCGGGGCCGAGCCCTCGGTGCGGATCGTCCCGTTCCGCGGCGAGTACTTCTCACTCTCGGGGCCTTCCGAAAAGAAGATCCGTCATCTGGTGTACCCCGTACCCGACCCGCGTTTTCCCTTCCTGGGCGTCCACTTCACCCGCCGCATCGACGGCGTGGTGGAGGTGGGGCCCAACGCGGTGCCGGCCCTGGGCCGGCATCACTACCGGGGGGTCAGCCCCGACTACCGGGAGTTTCTCCAGACGCTGCGCACGCCGGGCTTTCCCCGTCTCGCCTTTCGCTACGCCGCCACCGGAATCGCCGAGATCGTCCGCTCCCGCTCGGCCGGGATGTACGCCCGGGCCGCCCGCCGGCTGATGCCGGCCCTCGCCGCCGAGGACCTGGCCCCGGCCGGCGCCGGGGTTCGGGCCCAGGCGGTCTCGCCCGGCGGCAAGCTGGTCGACGACTTCTCGCTGCTCCACCAGGAGAACGCCCTCCACGTCCTCAACGCACCTTCTCCGGGGGCGACGGCCTCGCTGGCCATCGGCGCCTACATCGGCGCCGCCCTCGACCGGGAATGACGGGTTCGATTTGGGTTGACGGCGTTCGCCCATAACCTCCTCCGGTGACCCGACCGACCGTCCTTCCTCCCCGGCTCGGGCGGGTGGAGTTCACGGCTCTGCTCGCTCTGTCGATGGCGCTGGCCGCCCTCGGCATCGACATCGTCCTGCCCGCCTTCGGGGCGGTACGGAGCGACCTCGGCCTCGCTCCCGATTCCACCGAGGTGGCGGGACTCGTCACGGCCTACCTGATGGGGCTGGCGATCGGGCAGCTGGGATACGGGCCGCTGGCCGACAGATTCGGACGTAAGCCCACCCTCTACCTCGGCTACGGCATCTATCTGTTCGGGGCGGTGGTGTCGGCGATGGTCCCCACCCTCACCCTGATGCTCGTGGCTCGCTTCGTGTGGGGTCTGGGAGCGGCCGGTCCCCGGGTGGTGACGCTCTCGGTGGTGCGGGATCGCTTCGACGGTGAGGAGATGTCCCGGGCGATGTCGTTCATCATGGCCGTGTTCATCCTCGTCCCGATCCTGGCCCCCTCGCTGGGAGCGGCGGTGGCCGCCGTCGGCTCCTGGCGCTGGGTGTTCGGGATCTGCGCGGTGCTGGTCGGGGTCATGGCCCTGTGGGCGACCCGGCTGCGGGAGTCGCTCGCCCCGGAGAACCGTCGCGAGCTCTCCTACGCCAAGATCTCCGAGGCCGCCCGCCTCGTCCTCACCAATCGGCACACGGTGGGATACACCCTGGCGCTGACCGCCCTCCTCGGAGTGTTCATCTCCTATATCGCCAGTTCCGAGATCATCTTCGGCGAGGTGTTCGGGATCGTCGCCGCCTTCCCGCTGGTGTTCGGCGCCATGGCGGGTGTGATGGGTGGGGCGATGCTGGCCAACGCCTTCGTCGTGCGGCGTTTCGGGACACGACGCATGGCTCACGCCGTGCTGGTCTTCTACGTGGTGTGGGCGGCGGCCTTCGCCACCCTCGCCGTCCTCACCTCCGGGCGGCCGCCGGTGGGATTCTTCCTGGCGGGCCTCGGGGTGATGCTGGCGGCGCACTCACTGCTGATTCCCAACTTCAACACCATCGCCATGGACCCGATGCGTGAGGTCGCCGGCATGGCCTCCGCCGTGATCGGGACCGTCTCCACCGCCGGTGGGGCAGCCATCGGAGCGGTCATCGACCGCAGCTTCGACGGCACCGTCCTCCCGCTCGCCCTCGCCTTCCTCCTTCTCGGTGTGACCGCCCTGGGTCTGGTGGGATGGGCCGAGCGCGGACGGATGTTCCGTCCGCTGGTGAAATCGGGATTCTGATTTCCTGTTGCATGCGCCCCCCAACTAATCTGATCGCAGACGCGAGCAAAGTGCTTGCTGTATCTCGCTCCGGGTAATACCGGAGCTTTCTTCTTTCCCGCCTGATCGAACAGATCGATCACCCTCTCGAAGTTTGGGCAGAGGGAGTCGCGGGCCGACCCGAAGCAGGCCGAGTGGGGCCGCGCGGAGGTGAAACATGAAAATGAAAACAGTGTGGGGTCTGGGCTTTTGGGTCGCCGTGATGGCGGCCAACGCCCCCGCCCTCGCCCAGGATCCCGCAGCCGATGGTCTGGGCCCTTTCGCAGATGTGGACGGATCCGTCCATGAGCTGGACGTCGCCGCCCTGTGGGGCGCCGGCGTTACAGCCGGCTGCGAGGAGTGGTTCTACTGCCCCGACGAACCCGTGTCGCGCGGGGAGATGGCCGCCTTCCTGGCCCGGGCTCTGGAGCTGCCCCGGTCACCCGACTCCAGCTTCGTCGATACCGCCGGATCGCAGTTCGGCGCCGACATCGAAGCGATCGCCGACGCCGGCATCACCGCCGGATGCGGCGACGGCGAGTACTGCCCGGCGGGCGAGGTGACCAGGGGCCAGATGGCCAGCTTCCTCGCCCGCGCCCTCGGGCTCCCGCCCGGAGAGGGCAATCCCTTCGCCGACGACGACGGAAACATCCATGAGGCAGACATCGCTGCGATCGCCGCCGCCGGCATCACCCGGGGCTGCGACACCGACGCGTTCTGTCCCGAGCGCACGGTGACCCGGGCGGAGATGGCCAGTTTCCTGGCTCGCGCCCTCGATCTGAGCCCGCCCGTCGAGATGCCGGCAATTCCCGCCGACGTGCTCGACGAGTTGAGCGCCCCGGATTGGCCCACCGGTCCCGGCCCCGAGGGGTGGCGTCCGCTCATCGAGCAGTACTTCCGCCCCGGCGACGTCGCCCGGGCCATGCGAGTGATGGCGTGCGAATCGCTGGGCGACCCCGATGCCCGCAACCGCTCTTCCGGAGCCAGTGGCCTCTTCCAGCACATCCCCCGCTACTGGCCGGAGCGCTCCGCCTCGGCCGGATTCGGCGGACACTCGATCTTCGACCCCGAGGCCAACGTCGGGGTGGCGGCGTGGATGATCTATGAGTACCCCGGCGGCGGCTGGAAGCACTGGGTCTGCAAGTGAGGGCGGCGGTCGCCGGACGGCACCGTTGCGGACTCGTAACGCCAAGCCCGTAGAGTTCCGCCCCTCGGACCTTTCAAAGTGGGAGGACGAGAGAGGAGACTCATGCGACGCTGGACCCTGTTGTTCGCGACCGTGGCGCTGATTGCCGCCACCGTCCCTGCCCTGGCGGCCGATCCGCCCGATTTCGCCTACGAGACACCACTGTTCGGACTCAATGCCACCGCCGACGGCGACCTGCTGGTGGCAGACGCCGGTCAGGGGATCGTGTCGCTCGGAGCCACCGAGGGCGAGCTGATCGAGGCTCTTCCCGGAGTCACCGACGCGGTCGAGACCGGCGACGGCGACATCCTCGCCATCACCGGTGAGCCCCCCGAGGAGGGAGTCCAGGGTGCCGCCACTCTGTACCGGATCACCTCCGATGCCACCGAGCCGATCGCCGACCTCTGGGAGTGGGAGCAGGCCAACAACCCCGACCAGAACGATCCCCTGGTGGGTCCCGACAATGTCCAGTCCAACCCCTACGACCTGGCCCGGATAGACGGTGCCACCCTGGTGGCCGACGCCGCCGGGAACGTGCTGCTGGAAGTAGCCGACGACGGCTCCGTCGAGTGGAAGGCCCTGTTCCCCGCCCAGATGGGCGACACCGCCCCGCTCAAGCAGGCGGTCGGCTGTCCCGACGCCCCGCCCGAGGCGGCCGAGTTCTGCGGGCTTCCGCCCCAGATCCCGGCCCAGTCGGTGCCCACTTCGGTGGCGGTCGGTCCCGACGGGAATTACTACGTCGGTGAGTTGACCGGCTTCCCCGGCACCCCCGGACTGTCGCGGATCTGGCAGGTGACGCCCGATGCCACCAACGTGGAGTGCCCGGGAGCTGGATGCACCCAGGTGTTCGAGGGCCGGGCCTTCTCGGCGATCATCGACGTGGCATTCGGCGCCGACGGCACCTTCTACGTGCTCGAGCTCGACGAAGCCGGCTTCATGGCGGCCGAGTTCGGCGTGGGTACGGGCGGGACGCTGAATGCCTGTGACCTGGACAGCGAGGCATGTGTCCAGCTGGCCACCGGCCTCTTCCTGTCCACCGCCGTAACGGTGGGCCAGTTGGGCAGCATCTACGCCACCGTGGGTGCTTTGGTGCCCGGTGCCGCCGATGTGGTCGAGATGGGCAAGGAGTTCTCAGACGACAACTCCAGCGTCCACGAACTCGACATCGCCGCCCTGGCCGCGGCCGGGATCACCAAGGGCTGCAACCCGCCCGACAACGACGAGTTCTGCCCCGACGACCCCACCACTCGCGGTCAGATGGCGGCCTTCCTCAACCGGGCTCTCGGGCTCGGCCCCTCCGGGGATGACGCCTTCACCGACGACGACGACAGCGTGTTCGAGGGTGATATCAACGCCATCGCCGCCGCCGGGGTCACCAAGGGCTGCAACCCGCCCGACAACGACGAGTTCTGTCCCGACGACCTCGTCACCCGTGGGCAGATGGCGGCGTTCCTGGTGCGGGCTCTGGGCCTGCCGTCGTCCGACGTGGATCATTTCACCGACGACGATGGCAGCGTGTTCGAGGGTGATATCAACGCTCTCGCCGCCGCCGGGGTCACCAAGGGCTGCAACCCGCCCGACAACGACGAGTTCTGTCCCGACGACAACGTGACTCGTGGTCAGATGGCCTCGTTCCTGGTGCGGGCACTGGAGAACGTCGGCTGACAACCGCTTTCGCGCCCGAATTGCGTGCCATGGCACGCAATTCGGGCGCGAAAAGCTCGGAGTTCTATCGCGCCGCGCCGCTTCCTAACCTCGGGCAGATGAGCGCACGGCGTCTGGCGCCTTTTGGGGTGACGGTCTTCACCGAGATGACCGCCCTCGCCAACCAACTCGGGGCCGTCAACCTGGGTCAGGGATTTCCCGACTGGGACGGCCCCGACTTCGCCAAACAGGCGGCGGTCGATTCGCTGCAGGCGGGGGGCACGGATCAGTATCCGCCCAGTGCCGGGATCCCGACGCTGAGGGAGGCGATCGCCCGCCGCTACTCGCCCCTACTGGGACGTGAGCTCGATCCCGACACCGAGATCACCGTCACCGGCGGCTGCACCGAGGCGCTGGCCGCCTCCTTCCTGGGTCTGATCGACCCGGAGGACGAGGTGGTGCTGATCGAGCCCTATTTCGACTCTTATCCCGTCGGAGTGGCGCTGGCCGGGGCCCGCCCCCGCTTTCTCACTCTGCGGCCACCCGACTTCGCCCTCGACCTCGACGCTCTGGAGCGCCTGGTGACGCCGGCCACCCGGGTGCTCGTGGTCAACACGCCTCACAATCCCACCGGTCGGGTTTTCTCACGGGACGAGATGGCGGCGATCGCCCGCCTGTGCGTGGAGAACGACGTGCTGGCCATCTCTGACGAGGTCTACGAGGAGATCTACTTCGAAGGCGAGCACCTCCATCTGGCCACCCTCCCGGGAATGGCAGAGCGGACCGTGACCCTGTCGTCGGTGGGTAAGACCTATTCGCTGACCGGCTGGAAGGTGGGATGGGCCATCGCCCCGCCGGAACTGACCCACGGCATCCGCTCGGCCCATCAGTACCTCACCTTCACCACCCCCACCCCGGTCCAGCACGGGGCGGTGGGGGCGCTGGGAGCCCCGGCGGACTACTACTCCGAACTGCGGACCTCCTACCTGAAGCGGCGGGACCTCCTGGTCGAGGGCCTGGTCGGGGCGGGATTCGAGGTTCGACCTCCGCAGGGGACGTATTTCGTTATGGCCGACTACCGGGAGCTAGCCGACCTGGACGACCGGGCCTTCGCCCTGCAACTGATCCACGAGGCGGGGGTGGCGGCGGTGCCGCCGAGTGCCTTCTACCACGATCCCGGGTCGGCCCAAAGGTTGTTGCGGTTCGCCTTCTGCAAGGAGCCGGCGGTACTGGAGGAAGCGGTCGAGCGCCTCCAGCGTTATCTCACCTGACCAGCGACCACCGCGAGTTCGAGGCGACGGGCTCTTCCAGCGGCGGCGGGGCAGGGGGTAGCTCGAGCCGGAAGATGCTTTCCCAGCCGTCGTGATCGTAGATGAGGTCGCCACCCATCAACCGGGCCAGCCGCCGGGATACGGTGAGGCCGAGGCCGACCGACACCGTCACACCGGGTCGATCGTGGGCGCGGGTATAGGGCTCGAAGATCCGTTCCCGGTCCTCGTTCTGGAGGGGGAGGCCGTTGTCGCGTACCTCCAGGACCACCATCTGTCCGGCCGGGACCACGAGGATCCGGCTGCTGTCGCCGCCGTAGCGGACGGCGTTCACGGCCAGATTGCGGATGATCTGGCGGGTCCGGACGGGGTCGCCGAGACCGACCGGGCAGCCGGCCGCCGCCTCGATGGGCACGGCCACATCGAGGGAAGCGATCACCGTCGCGGCCTCGGCGGCGAGATCGATCGGCTCGAGGTTCACCGACACCGTCCCGATCTCGGCCCGGGCCCCCACCAGAAGGTCCTCGACCAGGTATGTGATCTCATTCGCCTGGGTCACCACCAACTGCAGCAACTCGCGTCGCTCGGCCGGGTCGAGGTCGTCGGCGGCCAGGACCTCGTTGGCCAGGCCCACCACGGCGGTGAGGGGCGTGCGCACCTCGTGGCTGACGGTGGCGATGAACTCGTCCTTCTCCCGCACCAGGTCGGCCAGGTCGCGGCTGCGTCGTCGGCTCTGGGTGATGTCGGTGACGGCCAGCAGGAGGTGATGTGGTCGGGAGGCGCCGACACTGATCGTCCTCACCTCGAGCCACAAGCCGGGGTTCCCGTGGTAGTCGGAGGTCTCGTACTCGGTCACGTCGAAGGGCTGGCCGCTCCACATCCCCACCACCTGCCTTATCCACATCTCCCGGCTGGTGGCGTCGACCCGGTCGGGCTGCAGGCTTCCCAGATAGCGGCGCCGTGGGACCTTGAGCACCTCGCAGGCGGCGTCGTTGGCGCGCACCACCCGGACCCGGGAGACGACCCGGGCGAGCAGTTCGGGGTCGGCGCGGAGAAGCTCACCCAGGTGTTCCGTGTCGCGCGGCTGGAGTGTCTCGATGTAGGCGACCGCCTCGCTCCAATCCTGTTCCACCAGGCCCACCGGTGCCCGATCGAACAGCCAGCGGAACTGCTGGTCGGCCTGAATGGTGCGCCGGCGGACGAGACGGAAAGCGATCGCCCCGATCAGGAACGAGGTCGCCATTATCACCCCGGCGAGGATGCCGGCCGAGGCCGTCTCGGCCCACAGCCAGGGGAGGGCGAGCATCAGGGCGGTGCCACCTCCGAAGAAGGCCACCTGGTGGCGGCTCCGGACGAAGATCGAAGCCAGGATCGCCATCGCCACCACCGACATCGAAGCGCCCAGAACCGAGTCGGGTCCCGAGATGATGGGAAGCGTCGCCACGACGAACAGGATCCCGAAGCCCAGCGCCACCATGGCATTGACTCTGTCCGCCAGGATCTGCAGGGTGAAGAAGAGGCCGGCGCATCCCGCCGCCACGGCCTGGAGCAGGGTCTGATGCTCCCCGGTGAGGATGGCGGCCACGGTGAGGGCCAGGGCGACGAGCCAGGCGCTGATCGCCGCGAAGCGCACGATCAGGAAGTGCAGGGCGGCCGCGTCCGACCCCCGGACGTCCAGGTCTGGCTGGCTCACTGAGATTGAATCGGATTCAGTGTCCCGTTTCTGAAGGAGCGATGTCCGAAACTCGTCGCCGCCGTCCCTCAGGAATGGTCGGCGATGAAACCCAGAACCCGCCGCCAGGCGTCCGCCGACGCCTCGGCGAAGTCGGCCTGGCGCCGATCGAAGAACGAGTGCGGGGCGCCGGGGTACGTGACCACCTCGTGGTCCACCCCCGCCCTTTCCAGCGCCGCTTCCAGATCGGCGATTGCCCCGGCTGGAATCGAGGAGTCGTCGCCTCCCATCAGGGCCAGGATCGGCGCCTCCACTTGCGGGCAGCGGTCGAGGAAGGGGCCGTCGCCGGTGGGACGGTCGATGTCGGACCTCCCGTAGAAGCCGATCGCTCCCGCCAATCCGTGCTCGTGGGTGGTGGCCGCCCACGAGCAGGTGCCGCCGAAACAGAAGCCGACCGTGAACAGCGCCACCTCCGGGTGGCGGCGACGCAGGTGCTCGGCGGCGGCGGCGATGTCGGCGTTGATGCCCTCGGTGGTGGTCTGCGGCACGTGGTCTCCGTACTCGAAGTCCTCGCCGCGCGGGGCGGTCCCGGCGGTGCGCCCGAAATAGTCGATGGCGACGGCGTCGTGGCCGGCCTCGGCCAGGCGCGTCGCCAGTTCCTCATAGAACCGGAACAGGCCCCGGACGTCGGGGAGCACTATCACCGCTGACCGGGTCGGCCCGTCGGCGGCCAGTGCCTCGAAGGCCAGGAAGGGTGTGCCGTCGGCGGCCTCCAGCGTCAGATGGCGGGTGGAGGCACCGCCGGTGGCGGGCAGGGGCGGTTGGGCGTTGGCGTCCACACACATGGGTCCATCCTGCCACAGGATTTCCGACCAGTGCCCAAATCCCCTACCCCATGGGCACCGATGCGCATACTGTGATCGTGAAGCCCAATCGCATCCTGGCCATCGTCGTGGGGTGCATCGCCCTCGTGACGATCGTCGCCGCGGTGGTGGGGGCCAACCGATCCGAGCCCACTTTCGACCCGGCCACGCCGGAGGGAACGGTGCAGGGGTACCTGCAGGCGGTATTCGCAGGCGACGACGAAACGGCGGTCTCTTATCTGGCCTCGGACACGGAATGCGACGCCGACGACTTGCGAAGAGCGATGCGGAACGAATCCGTCCGCGTGGTTCTACGTGATGTGGAGATGGTGGGGGATAAGGCCGAGGTGGAGGTGGACGTCACCTACACCAGCCAGGGCGGGCCTTTCGATGCCTACGAATGGACCGAGAACCAGTCCTTCGACCTGGTACGCGAAGGCGAGCGGTGGACGCTCGACGGTGAACCGTGGCCGTTGTACTTCTGCAGGAGAGGCTAGGAATGATTGCCATATCCCTTTTGATCCCCATCGCGATCATTGCCCTGATCGTCGTGGTCGTGCGCTCGCTCGTCCAGAAAGGCGGGGGTCTCGACGATGGTGGTCATGGCGTCCGCCGGTTCTTTCAATATCTGCTCCTTTTCGGTCTTCTGATCATCGCTGCCATCGGTCTCGCCGGGCTGCTGGGTCGGTTGCTCGAGGGCGAGACCCTGGTCGACGTGGACCAGGCCGGCCTGGCGCGGAACCTCACCTTCACCGTGATCGGTCTGCCGCTGTATATGGGGGTGGCAGCCTGGTCGAGGCGCCGAATGGCCGACGATCCGGGCGAGTTGAGGTCGCTGGGCTGGGCCTTCTACCTCACCGCGGCCTCGGTCGTTTCGCTGATCGTGACCATGTTCGCCCTCTACGACGTGCTCGAGTGGGTGTTCCAGATCGAGGCCTACGACGGCCGCGCCCTCGCCCGTCTCATCGTCTGGGGTGCGGCGTGGGGGATCCACTGGTATGTCGACCGCCGGGTCGGCTCCACCACTCCCACCCGGGTCCATCATCTGATCGGTTCGGCCATCGGTCTCGGCACCGTCACCGCCGGGTTGGTCCAGATGCTGTCGGAGGCGCTCGATCTCCTGATCTTCGGGGGTGGCGACGACCTCATCTCCGGTCCGCAAAACGGTCTGCTGCGGGGTGTCGCCACCCTCCTGGTCGGAGGTGCGGTATGGTCGCTCTACTGGCTGGCGACGGCGTCCAAAGAAGAGCGGACGCCGTTGTGGAACGGCTACGTCCTGGTCGCCGGGGTGGCGGGGGGTCTGATCGCCGCAATCAGCGCCGCCAGCACCCTCCTCCACACCCTTCTGGTGTGGCTGGTCGGAGATCCCGGC
>DATHVR010000022.1:0-10871 GCA_035461175.1 Acidimicrobiia bacterium
CCCGGGATCCAGGTCGCCGCCGACGCCCTGGTGCGCGCCACCGCCGCCCTGCGCCGGGTCGACATCGTGGCGCCGGCGCATGCCGCCGGCCGGAGCACGGTCGAAGCAATCCAGTCGGGACTCGTTTTCGGCTACGCCGGACTGGTCGAGGGGCTGATCGAGCGCGTCCTGGCCGAGGCCGGGCTCTCCGACGACGTGCCTCTGGTGGCCACCGGGGGGCTGGCCGGGGTGGTGGTCGAGCAGTGCTCGCGACCCATCCGGCTCGATTCGGAGCTGACCCTGCGCGGCCTGCGGGTGGCGTGGGAGCGCAACGCCCCTCCCGGAGGTGGCTGAGCCGTCCCGAGCCACCGGGGCAGGTCCGATACACTCTGGTCGCTCATGCCCACCTCGATCTCCCAGTTCCTGCGCGGCTTCGCGATGGGCACCGCCGACCTCGTCCCCGGGGTGTCGGGCGGCACTATCGCCCTCGTCCTCGGCATCTACCGACGCTTGGTGCTGGCGATCCGGACCGGGGCGGGCGCCCTCGGTCGCCTGGTGCGTCTCGACCTCGGCGGTTTCGTAGGCCGTTTGAAGGAGGTCGACTGGAGGTTCCTCATCCCCCTCCTGGTCGGGATCGCCGCGGCGGTGGTCAGCCTCTCCCATCTGATCGAACACCTGCTCGAGACCCAGCCGGTCCCCATGGCGGGACTGTTCTTCGGCCTGGTGATCGGGTCGCTCGTCGTCGCCTGGCGCCTGATCGGTCGGCGCGATTCCGCCCGCCTGGCGGTGTTGGTGGCGATGGCGGCGGCGACGTTCTGGCTGCTGGGCCTGAGCGCCGGAACGGTGACCGATCCCGCCATGTGGGCGTTCTTCGGAGCCGGGGCCGTGGCGATCTGTGCCATGATCCTTCCCGGGATCTCCGGCTCCTTCCTGCTCTTGATGATGGGCATGTACGCCCCGGTGCTGGGCGCTGTCAACGACCGGCGACTCCTCGCCGTGGCCGTGTTCCTGGCCGGCGCCGTCCTCGGGCTGGCGTCCTTCTCGACCCTCCTCCACATGCTGCTCGATCGCTATCACGACACGGTCATGGCGGCGCTGGTGGGACTGATGGCGGGTTCCCTCCGGGTGCTGTGGCCGTGGCCCGACGGAACCGGCGGGACCGATCTGGCTGCCCCCGACGGTGACCTGCTGGCCCCGCTGCTCCTGGCGGCGGTCGGGGCGGCGGTGGTGCTGATCGTCACCCGTCGGGAGGAGGTCATCGCCTCCGATGTCGAGGAGGCCGGCGAGGCGGCGGAGTCGGTCTCGTGAGCGAGGAGTCCCGACCCGAGCCGACCCCGGATGGCGACGACCTGGTGGCGGGTCGGATCGATCACTATCGGCGCCTACAGGAGCGGGGGCTTCCCACCCGGTTCGATCGCACCCACACGGCGGCCGAGCTCCATCAGGCCCACGCCGACCTTTCGCCCGGGGCCGACACCGACGAGGAGGTGGCGGTGGCGGGCCGGGTGATGCTGCGCCGCTCGTTCGGCAAGCTCCTCTTCCTCACCCTCGCCGATCAGAGCGGCACCATCCAGCTCTTCGTCGACCGCCGCTCGATCGGCGACGAAGGCTTCGCCGAAGCCGCCGAGATCGACCTCGGCGACTGGGTGGGAGCCACCGGGATGGTGATGACCACCAAGAAGGGCGAGCTCTCGGTCCGTCCCGGCGAGGTGGTGATCCTCCAGAAGTCGCTCCGTCCCCTTCCCGACAAGTGGCACGGGCTCACCGACATAGAGGCGCGCAGCCGCCGCCGCTACCTCGACCTGATCGCCAACCCGGCGTCACGCCAAGTCGCCCTCACCCGGGCCCGGATCGTCTCCGAGCTGCGGCGCCAGTTCGAACAGCGCGGCTACGTCGAGGTGGAGACGCCGGTCCTGTTGCACCAGGCCACCGGCGCCACCGCCCGGCCTTTCGAGACCCACCACAACGCCCTCGACCAGGAGATGTATCTCCGCATCGCCACCGAGCTGTATCTCAAGCGGCTCGTCATCGGTGGTCTAGAAAAGGTGTTCGAGATCGGGCGCATCTTCCGCAACGAGGGAATCGACTCCACTCACAACCCCGAGTTCACCATGCTTGAGTCCTACCAGGCCCTGGCCGATTTCAACGACATCATGGTCCTGGTCGAGGAGGTGTTCGCCGCCGTCACCGAAGCCACGGTCGACGCCACCACCATCGAGTATCAGGGCCGTCCGCTCGACCTGAGTCCGCCCTTTGCCCGGGTGACGATGCTCGAGGCCGTCTCGGCGGCGGTGGGGGAGGAGGTCGCCTTCGATCATCCCGATCTGGCCGGGCTCGCCTCTTGCCACGGGGTCGAGGTCGACCCCTCCTGGGGTGCGGGGAGAGTCATCACCGAGCTCTTCGACGAACTGGTCGAGGACACCATCTGGGAGCCGACCTTCGTCACCCACCACCCGACCGAGGTCTCGCCGCTGGCCGCCCGCAGCCGGGAAGATCCCAACGTCACCGACCGCTTCGAACTGATCATCGCCGGCTCCGAGTACGCCAACGCCTTCACCGAGCTCAACGACCCCGTCGACCAGCGGCGGCGTTTCGAGAGCCAGATGGCGGCCCGTGCCGCCGGCGACGACGAGGCCCACCCCATCGACGAGGACTTCCTGGAGGCGCTGGAATACGGGATGCCCCCCACCGGTGGCCTCGGAATCGGAGTCGACCGCTTGGTGATGCTCCTGACCGACCAGGCCCACATCCGCGAAGTGATCCTGTTCCCCACCCTCCGCCGCCTCTGACGGGTTCTAAGTGGTAAGTGGTAGGTGGTAGGTCAGCCCCCTTGCCGGCGCGTCACTTCTGCTTTCGGTGTCGATCGTTCGGCCTGGCGGTAACGGAAGGCGAGGCCGTCCCGGCTCACAGGTGCGGCCGGACTTACCACTTACCACCTATCACCGCTCCGTCAGGAGCGGGCGGAGTCGACCCGGGTGACCAGATACTCGCCCAGGTTTTCCAGCACCTGGCGGGTGTCGGACTCGGGCAGGACGGTCAGAGCCCGACGGGCCACCTCGACCCGGGCCATGGCGCCCTCCAGGGCCCGGTCGACGTAACCGCCGTCGCGGACCAGCCGGATCACCTCGGCGACGTTCTCCTCGGGGTAGGGGCGGGGCCGGTCGAGGAGGGAGCGGATCTGCTCGCCGTCCGGTCCCTGCACCGCCTCCAGCACCGACCGGGTGAAGGTGCCCTCGCGGATGTCGGACCCGGCCGGTTTGCCGATCGTCTCTTCCGAAGCCACGAGGTCGAGGGCGTCGTCGGCGATCTGGAACACCATCCCCAGTTCCCAGGCCCAGGTGGAGAGGGCCTCGACCACCTCGGGTGCGGCGTCGGCCGCCATCGCTCCCAGCCGGGCCGAGGTGCGGATCAGCGAGGCGGTCTTCCCGCCGATCACCTTCTCGTAGGCGTCGACGGGGTGCGCCAGGCTGTCTACCAGACGCAACTCCCGGGTCTGGCCTTCCACCAGTTCGGCGTAGGTGGCGGCGAGTAGTCGCACCGCCTCTTGGGACAGGTGGGTGGCGGCCACTTCGGAGGCGCGGGCCATGAGGAAGTCACCGGCCAGGATCGCCACCGTGTTCGACCAGTTGGCGTTGACCGAGGGGGCACCGCGGCGGGTGTCGGCCTCGTCGATGACATCGTCGTGATACAGGCTGCCGACATGGATCAGTTCTACCGCCACCCCGGCCCGGAGTCGGCGATCGTCGTCGGCGGTTCCGAACTGGGCGGCGAGCAATGCCAGCAGGGGACGGAATCTCTTGCCTCCGGCCAGGAGCAGATGCTGGGCTATCTTGGTCAGGTAGTCCTCGTCGGACACCACGGCCTCGAGCAGCAACTGCTCGGTCCGTTCGAGATCGACCCAGATCTCGTCCTTGGTGATGAGGTCGCGGAGATCGTCCATGGCGCCTCATGCTATCGGGGCCGGAGAAGCGATCGTCCCGCGAGAATCAAACGTAGGCGTATCTCGGGGACCGGGTACAATACGAGTCCGACCTCTGCCAGGGAGGCTGAGAACTTTGTTCGAGCGATTTACAGACCGAGCCCGCCGGGTCGTCGTACTGGCGCAGGAAGAGGCTCGCTCACTCAACCACAACTACATCGGAACCGAGCACATCCTGTTGGGTTTGCTCAACGAGGGTGAGGGGATCGCCGCCAAGGCTCTTGAGTCGCTCGGCATCGGTCTCGACTCCGTCCGCGACGAGGTCGTCAAGATCATCGGTCCCGGACAGCAGGCCCCCACCGGCCACATCCCCTTCACTCCGCGGGCCAAGAAGGTCCTCGAGCTCTCGCTGCGCGAGGCGCTCCAGCTCGGCCACAACTACATCGGCACCGAGCACATCCTGTTGGGCCTGATCCGTGAGGGAGAGGGCGTCGCCGCCCAGGTGCTCCAGCAGCTCGGAGCCGAGTTGCAGAAGGTGCGCCAGTCGGTCATCCAGCTTCTCTCCGGTCCCGGTTCCTCCGAGGACCAGCCCTCCGGCGGCGCCGCCTCGCCAGCCGGTTCGGGAGGTCGGGAATCATCGTCCTCGTCCGGCTCCACCGTGCTCGACCAGTTTGGCCGCAACCTGACCCATATGGCTCGCGAGGGCAAGCTCGACCCGGTCATCGGACGCTCCAACGAGATCGAGCGGGTCATGCAGGTCCTCTCCCGACGCACCAAGAACAACCCGGTGCTGATCGGCGAGCCCGGCGTGGGCAAGACCGCCATCGTCGAGGGCCTGGCCCAGAAGATCATCGCCAACGAGGTCCCCGAGACTCTCGAAGGCAAGAACCTCTACACCCTCGACCTGGGCGCCCTGGTGGCTGGGTCCCGTTATCGGGGCGACTTCGAGGAGCGCCTCAAGAAGGTTCTGAAGGAGATCCGCACCCGGGGCGACATCATCCTCTTCATCGACGAGATCCACACCCTGGTCGGCGCCGGCGCCGCCGAGGGTGCCATCGACGCCGCCTCGATCCTCAAGCCGATGCTGGCCCGCGGCGAGCTCCAGACGGTGGGTGCCACCACCCTCGAGGAGTACCGCAAGTACCTGGAGAAGGACTCGGCTCTCGAACGCCGCTTCCAGCCGATCCAGGTGGGCGAGCCCTCGGTGGCCGACACCGTCAAGATCCTGATGGGGCTGAAGGACCGCTACGAGGAGCACCACTCGGTCCGCTTCACCGAGCAGGCGATCGTTTCCGCCGCCAACCTGGCCGATCGCTACCTCTCGGACCGCTTCCTACCCGACAAGGCCATCGACCTCATCGATGAGGCCGGGTCGCGTATGCGCATCTACCGCACGTCGCCCAATCCCGACATCAGCGAGATCGACACCAAGCTCGCCGAGGTTCGCCGCCAGAAGAGCGAGGCCGTCCAGGGCGAGCAGTTTGAACGGGCTGCCCAGCTGCGCGACGACGAGCAGTCCCTGCTCAGCGACCGCAGCTCCCACGAGGAGGCACTGCTCGCCTCCGGGGAGGACATGGGTTGGGTCATCGACGAGGAAGAGATCGCTCAGGTTCTGGCCCAGTGGACCGGGATCCCCGTCCATCGCCTCACTGAGGAGGAGACGGCCCGCCTCGTCCACATGGAAGACGAGTTGCATCAGCGGATCATCGGCCAGCACGACGCCATCACGGCCGTGTCGAAGGCCATCCGCCGTACCCGGGCCGGGTTGAAAGACCCGCATCGTCCCGCCGGCTCCTTCATCTTCCTCGGCCCCTCCGGGGTCGGAAAGACCGAGACGGCCAAGGCCCTGGCCCAGTTCCTGTTCGGCAAGGAAGACGCCCTCATCCAGCTCGACATGTCCGAGTACATGGAGAAGCACACGGTGAGCCGCCTGGTGGGATCGCCTCCCGGTTATGTCGGCTACGACGAGGGCGGCCAGCTGACCGAGGCCGTGCGAAGAAAGCCGTTCTCGGTGGTGCTGTTCGACGAGATCGAAAAGGCCCACCCCGACGTCTTCAACACCTTGCTCCAGATCCTGGAGGAGGGCCGGCTCACCGATGCCCAGGGACGTTCGGTGGACTTCAAGAACACGGTCATCATCATGACCTCCAACCTCGGCACCCGGGACCTGCGCAAGAAGGCCGTGGGCTTCCAGGTCGGGGATGAGGCGATGAACTACGACAAGATGAAGGACAAGGTCACCGAGGAGCTCAAGAAGCACTTCCGGCCCGAGTTCCTCAACCGACTCGACGAGATCATCGTCTTCCACGAGCTGACCGTCGACGAGATCAAGGAGATCGTCGACCTGCTGCTGGTACGGGTTCGCGACCAACTGGCGGGACAGCATCTCGACCTCGTCCTCACCGACGACGCCAAGGAGTTCCTCGGCACCCGGGGCTACGACCCCGAGCTCGGGGCCCGGCCACTGCGCCGAGCCATCCAGCGCTATCTCGAGGATGCGCTCTCGGAGCGGGTGCTGCTGGGCGAGTTCAAGGCAGGCTCGACGATCCTGGTCGGAGTCGACTCCGAGGCCGGCGAGCTGACCTTCGAGTCCTTCCCCGCCGCCAAATCCGCTCCCGTGGAGATGGCCGGCCAGGAGTAGCTGTGCTGATGGTCGGGCGACTTCGGGGCCGGCTTCGCCTCCCTGAGCCCGTCTGATCCACGTCTCTCGTCCTGTTCGGGGCCGTGCCCCGAACAGACGCCGGTCGCCCGACGTGCTTCCGCCTCGTGAGAGATGGTCTAAGAAGGGATTTCCGCGACAGAATTGCGCGCCCTGGCGCGCAATTCTGTCGCGAAAACGGTCTTCGACCTCCGACCTCCGACCCAGAACCCACCACTCGTAACCCGCCACCCTCTCCAAGAAAAGGGTTAAGCGGCCTACTAGGCGTACCGAAGAACCGGGGTACAATCACGCCGCTTCATACAGGGGAATGGGATTGTCTCGTCTGAGAATCACAATTGCGGTAGTCCTGGTCGGCCTGATGGCCCTGCCCGCCTCCGCCGCCGTCGGGGATGAGGACTACCGGCCCATCTCGGATGCCGCCTACACCGAAGACCTGGCCCAGGTCGGATATCGCAACGGCGACATGCCCTCGATCCGCATGATCGACGTCAACGGCTGCCTCCTGGAGCGGGACGCCGCCTACACCCTCTCGGTGATGGTGGAGGCTGCCCGCCTTGACGGCGTCGACCTCACGCCCCAGGAGTGCTACCGCAGCTTCGGGTCCCAGTCCGCCGCCTACGACCGGCGCTGTCCGATCGTGGAAGAAGAGATCGTCAAGATCGACCCCGAGACGGGCGAGGAAACCGTGACCGGAGTGAAGCGCTCCCGCTCCTGCTCGGGACCGCCGACGGCACGTCCGGGTCGCTCCAACCACGGGTGGGGCCGGGCCGTCGATTTCGGGACCGGCCGCCGGGTCCTCGCCTGCCGTGACGCCGCCTTCTTCTGGCTTCAGGAGAATGCCAGCCGCTTCGGCTGGGTGCATCCCGACTGGGCCACATGCGGGCGGGCCACCCGCGAACCATGGCATTGGGAGTGGGGCGGGGTGACCGAAGCCCTGCCGTTGCCGCTTCCCCCGCCGCCTTCGGTCGTAGCCGGCAACCGGGTCCGCTGACCCGGGGATCCTCCGACTGAGGCCGCGCTTCGGCCAGACTGTCGGGTGATGTCGTTCCTCGCCACCATCCGTCGCCTCGCCGACGCCACCCCTCCCGATCGCAACAAGGCCGTCGATGCGCTGCGTGCCATGTCGATCGCCGTCGTCGTCTTCGGCCATTGGCTGATGGCGGCGGTGAAGATCGACGACGGCGAGTTGGTGGCGGGCCATCTCCTGGAGATGACGACCTGGACCCATCCCCTCACCTGGATCCTGCAGGTGATGCCGGTCTTCTTCGTGGTGGGAGGATTCGCCAACGGCGTGTCGTGGCGATCGGCCCGTCGACGGGGCGAGGCATATGGAGGGTGGCTTCGCTCTCGCCTGCGCCGTCTGATCCTGCCGGTGATCCCCCTCTTGTTGGTGTGGGGCGGTGGTGGCTGGTTGGGCCTGCGGCTCGGCCTCGACTGGGAACTGCTCCAGATGGCGTCCCAGGTGGCCCTGGTGCCCACCTGGTTCCTGGCCGCCTACATCGTGATCGTCACCATCGCCCCGGCCGGCCTGTGGCTGTGGGAGCGGTGGGGGTGGTGGTCGGTGGTGGGCGGGATGGCGGCGGCCGGCCTGGCCGACCTCGCCTCGATCGGCTGGGGCTGGGTGCCGGTGGGATTCCTCAACTACCTCTTCGTATGGGGCACCGTCCACCAGCTCGGGTTCGCCTGGCTGGACGGGCGCCTCGGCGGAGCGTCGCGGCGTCTGCTGCTGGCCGCCCTGGGCCTGGCAGCGACGATCCTGCTGGTGTGGGCGGGGCCCTACCCGGTGGCGATGGTGGGTCTCGACACCTCCCAGATCACCAACTCCTATCCGCCCCGGGTCACCCTCGCCACCCTCGGATTGTTCCAGGCCGGCCTGGTCCTGGCCATGGAGGGTCCCCTCCGCCGCTGGTTGGACCGGCCCGGACCGTGGCGGGCGACGGTGGCGGTCAACTCCCAGATCATGACCATCTATCTGTGGCATCTCACCGCCATGGTCATCCTCCTCGGTCTGTCGCTGCTCGCCGGTGGCCTGGGTCTGGGCGTGGAGCCACTCACCCCTCTGTGGTGGTGGACCCGGCCGCTGTGGTACCTGGTGCTGGCGGTGCTGACCGTCCTGTTGGTGCTCGTGTTCGGACGCTTCGAGCGACCCCGTCCGGATCTTCGTCCCGCCCCGCCCGCCTGGCGACCCCTCACCGCCGTGGCCGGGGTGTGTGCGGGGCTCGGCCTGCTGGCGGCGATCGGGATCGCCGATGAATACGGCCTCAACGGCTTCATCCTCAGCCTGCCCGTCATCGGCGTTCTGGTCGGGGGAGTGGGAGGCGCGCGACTGCACCGCCAGGCCGAGTCGACGAACGTGCCGTGAGCCGCTGATGGCGCGGACGGATTCAGGATCGACAGGCGGCGCTCTCACGATGCTGCTGGCGGTGGCAGGGGGTTACGTCGCCGCCCAGGTGATGGCCGATGTCGCCTCCCTGCGCATCGTCGAGGTGGCGGGATTCGCCGTCGACGCCGGGACGTTGATCTATCCCTTCACATTCACGCTGCGCGACCTGGTCCACAAGATCGCCGGCAAGACGGCGGCGAGGGTCCTGATCGTGACCGCAGCGGTGGTCAACCTGGGCATGGCCCTGTTGTTTTGGGTGACCTCGCTCCTCCCGGCCGGGGATACCGCTCCCCAGACCGTGCTCTTCGGCGAGGTGCTG
This sequence comes from Acidimicrobiia bacterium, assembly GCA_035461175.1. Taxonomy (GTDB): domain Bacteria; phylum Actinomycetota; class Acidimicrobiia; order Spongiisociales; family ZC4RG35; genus DATHVR01. The sequence continues at coordinate 9,263 of DATHVR010000022.1, forward strand.
GCGCCGGTGTGGGGGATCGTCCTCGCCTCGATCCTGGCCGAGGTGGTCTCGGAGCTGATCGACACCGAGGTGTACTCGGCCTGGGTGCGGCGGATGGGGGCGCGTCACCAGTGGGGAAGGGTCCTGTCGTCGAACGCCGTCGCCGTGCCCGTCGACTCAGCCATCTTCGTGGGCGTGGCCGTCGCCGCCGGGGTGTTCCCCACCGCCGCAGCATGGTCGATCTTCTGGGTCAACGTGGTGGTGAAAGGTCTCGTCACCCTGATCTCGATTCCGTGGATCTACCTGGTCAAACCGGCTCCGATCGCTCTGGGCGGGGCTGACTGACGACGTCCGTCTACGGTCCGAATCGGCACATTAGGGGCTTTCGTCACTAGACTTCGCTACGCGGGATGGGCAGCCTTATGACTGTCATCCCCGACGCCTAAATGGAGGAAACTCAACGTGAGAAAGCATCTGCGTATCTTCGCGCTGTTGGCGGCATTGGCCCTTGTGGTCGCTGCCTGCGGCGACGGTACCGAAGACACCACGACCACCAGCGCGGCTCCGGCCGAGACCACGGCTCCGGCCGAAACCACGGCTCCGGCCGAGACGACCGCGCCGACAGAGACCACCGAAGCCACCGACACCACCGAGACCACCGAGCCAATGGCCGACGTAGAGCCGATTTTGGCCTGCCAGGTGACGGACACCGGTGGCATCGACGACAAGTCGTTCAACCAGACCGCCTGGAAGGGCGTTCAGGACGCCATCGAGGCCGGTTATGCCACGGAAGACTCGAACTACCTCGAATCCCAGGCTCAGACCGACTACGAGACCAACATCAACTCCTGGATCCAGGAGGGATGTGACCTGATCATCACGGTCGGATTCCTGCTTGGCGACGCCACCGCCGCCGCGGCGGAGGCCAACCCCGATCAGAACTTCGAGATCCTCGACTTCGCCTACGACCCGCCGATCGACAATGTCGTCGGCGCCGTGTTCAACACGGTGGATGCCGCCTTCCTGGCCGGCTATTTGGCCGCCGGCGTGACCGAGACCGGAACCGTCGCCACCTACGGCGGAATCCAGCTTCCCGGTGCGGTGACCGACTTCATGGACGGCTTCGTCTACGGAGTCCGCTACTACAACGAGGAGAACGGGACCGACGTCAACGTTCTCGGGTGGAATCCCGAAGAGCAGACCGGCACCTTCACCGGCGACTTCGAGAACCTCGACAACGGCCGCAGCGTCAGCCAGGCCTTCGTCGACGAGGGCGCCGATGTGATCCTGCCCGTGGCCGGCCCGGTCGGTGAGGGCACCGCCGCCCTCGCCCAGGAGCTGGGCAACGTGTGGGTGGTCGGTGTGGACGCCGACTGGTTCGAGACCGTGCCCCAGTACTCCGACGTGATCCTCACGTCCGTGCTCAAGGGCCTCGACGTGGCTGTGTCGTCCGTGATCCAGGACGTCGCCGAAGGCAACTTCGAAGGCGGCACCCGGGTCTTCACCATCGCCGAGAATGGCGTGGGGCTCGGCCAGATCGCCGACAGCGTCGACCAGTCTCTGGCAGACGCCGTCAGCGCGGTCGAGGAAGGCCTCAAGGACGGCAGCATTGTTGCCGCCGACATGGCCG
>DATHVR010000023.1:0-8848 GCA_035461175.1 Acidimicrobiia bacterium
GCACTCCCACCATCCCGCCGCGCTGGATCGGTACCACCGAATAGGCGACGTCGTCGCTCGAGGCGGCGATCTCCAGTTCGCCCACCACCTGAGCAACGAGTTCGGTCGGATCACTCAGCGCCGCCACGTCGGGGCCGGTGAGCCGGGCCGAGGCCGAGGGCAGTTGTTCCCAGCCGCTGAGATGCAGCCCTGCCCCCAGCACCAGGGCCGTGAACAGCGCCAGCGGCAGCAGCGCCCGGCTGCGGGGGGAACGCCGTCCGAGCCAGCGGGCCAGGAGACCCAACACCAATGCCCCCGCGATCAGCGGCCACATGGCGGCCATGTCGACCACATAGGAGCGAGAGAGGATGTCGCCGAGGACCCCGGCCACAGAGGCCACCACTACCGCTCCGCACAGGATCCAGACGGCCACTGCGAAGGGGTGGCCGCCCCGCGGGGAGGTCATTCCTGATATGAACGGCCGATCACGACCACGATGTCGACGTCCCACTCCTCGGCCAGCTCCTGGTCGGGAGCCACCGTGCCGTCGGGCACGGCTTCACTCAGGTCGAGAGCCTCGAGCGAGTAGCCGTCGGCGTGGAAGATCATCGTGTCGGACAGCTCGGGGGTGTAGTTGGCGGCCTCGATCATCTGATAGCCCATACCGCCCAGCTGGTCGCTGAGCTCACCGGCCAGGCCGGTGACGCCGATGGAGTTGAGGACGATCACCCGCACCTCCGACGGCTGACGGGCGGTGCGCAGGGTGGTGGGTGGGGCCGAGGTCGTGGCGGGAGCGTCGGTCGTCGACGGCGATGTCGACGTGGCGATGGTGGGTGGGGTGGTGGGTGGGGTGGTGGGGACGGCCGTAGTCAAGACGGTGGTCGAGGTGGTAGTCGTCAGGGTGGAGCCGCCGGCTGTGGTCGTGGTGCTATCGCCGTCGCGGCCCGCCCACCAGGACAATCCCCCGAACACGAGGGCACCCACCAGAACGATGCCGGCGACGAGAGAGGCCACGTCCCGGTAGAAACCGAGCCCGGAGCGGCGGACGTGCCGCCCCCGGTCACTCACGAGGTTCCCGCCACCGGTCTGCCGGGGGGGAGCATCCGGCGGAGACGACGCACGGTGAGGGGGTCATAGGCCACTGCAGCCGGCTCCCACAGCAGCACACTCAGCCGCCGGTAGTAAGAAGACGCGTCCATACCCAGCCGGTCCAGGATCAGCCATTCCTTGGGACCGGGCCCCTGCCACCAGGTGCGCTCCAGATCCAGTATCTCCCTGTCTGCCCACGTCAACATGAGCGCGTAAGGGTATAGGCCCCTCCCCTCCTTTTCGCGCCTTTGACGCTCGCACCACCGAATGGAGCCGGGTGTCGGGATTGAACCGACGACCTACCGCTTACAAGGCGGTTGCTCTACCACTGAGCTAACCCGGCGTACCCGCAAAAAGGTAGTCCAATCCCCATCTCGCGCGAGAAGCTATTGCGCGGTTCGCTGCCGGGAGATCTCGAAGGCGGCCAGGGCGGCGGCCACCGAGGCGTTGAGCGATTCGGTGGGGCCGGCCATGGGGATGAAGGCGCGCACATCGAGGCGGTCGGCCACCAGGTGGCTGAGGCCCCCTCCTTCGGCGCCAACCACCACCGCCACCGGCTCGGTGAGGAGGTCGAGACCGAACAGTGACCGGTCGCCGTCGGCGTCGAGGCCCACCGTCCACAGACCCATCCGGGCGAGCCGGGCGACGCCCTCGGCGATGGAGCCGACTATCGCCACCCGGGCGTGTTCGAGACTCCCGGCCGCCGCCTTGAAAGCGGCCCCGCCCAGGGGCGCGGCTCGACGATCAGACAGGATGAGCCCGGTGATGCCGGCAGCCACGGACGAGCGGACGACAGCACCGAGATTGTGGGGGTCGACGATCCGATCGAGCACCATGACCGCCGCCGGCTCCGAGGTGGCGACCACGTCCTCGAGGGTGGCGGCGGGAATCGGCCGGCATTCGGCTACCACTCCCTGGGGTGCGGTGGTGTCCGCCAGCCTGCGTACATCATCCACCCGGCGCACCTCTCCCCCTGACGCCTGCACCCGCTGGATCAATTCAGCCAGTTCGGGGCGATCTGCCCGCCCGGTCTCGATATGGAGCACCCGCACCCGCTCCGCCTCGACGGCGGCGCTGACGGCGTGGATCCCCTCGACCCTATCCCCGTAGCCAGCGCGCCCCATCGGGCGTGTCCTCCACCACAACGCCGGCTGCGGCCAGTTCGTCGCGGACGGCGTCGGCAGTGGCGAAGTCGCGTTCCTTCCGGGCTCGGGCTCGGGCGGCGAGCAACCGGTCCAGCAATTCGTCGATCGGACCCTGGTCGTCGACCCCGACCCGGGCGGCCAGCTCGCGCACCGCGCTCTCGTCGACGTCACCGGATCCTCCCCGATCGTCGCCATCGAGGCCCAACACCGACACCACCTCGCGGACCGCCGCCACCAGCGGAGCAGTGTCCTTGCCCTCGTCGAGGAGCCGATTGGCGTCGCGGACGGCGTCGAAGAGGACCGCCACCGCTTCGGGGGTCCCGAAGTCGTCGTCCATGGCCTCCTCGAATCGCGCTAGGACCCATTGGGCCGGTTCCGCGTCGATGTCGGATATCCGCTCCAGCAACCGCTCGATGCGCCGGTAGGCCTCGGCCGCCTCTTCGACCAGATCCGGCGAGAACTCGATCGGTGCCCGGTAGTGGGCGCGGAGGAACAGCAGCCGCAACGGCATTCCTCCGTAGGCGTCCAGCGCTTCTTCGAGCCCCACCACATTCCCGGTCGACTTGGCCATCTTCGCCCCGTTGAGGTTCACCATCCCGTTGTGGAGCCAGTAGCGGGCGAAACGGGCACCGGTGGCGGACTCGGACTGGGCGATCTCGTTCTCGTGGTGGGGGAAGATGAGGTCGGTTCCGCCGGCGTGGAGGTCGAAGTCGTCGCCCAGGAAGCGGCGCGCCATGGCCGAGCACTCGATGTGCCAACCGGGCCGACCCGAGCCCCAGGGCGAGTCCCAATGGGGTTCGCCTGGCTTGGCGCCCTTCCACAGGGCGAAGTCGAGCGGGTCGCGCTTGGCCTCGTTGGGCTCGATCCGGGTGCCGCTGCGCATCTCGTCGGGGTCACGGCCCGACAGCCTGCCGTAGTCCTCGTCGGTGCGGACGGCGAAGTAGACGTCGTCGCCGGCCTGATAGGCCATCCCCTTATCAATGAGGACCTGGATCAGATCCTGCATCCCGCTGATGTTCTCGGTGGCCCGCGGCTCGATGTCGGGATCGGAAGCTCCCAGGCGTCGGTAGCACTCGCTGAACCGCTTCTCCATCTTGGCGGCGTAGGAGGCGACGTCCTCGCCGGCCTCGGCCGCCTTTTCGATGATCTTGTCCTCGATGTCGGTGACGTTGCGGACGAAAGTGACGTCGTAGCCCTTCCACTCCAGATACCGCCGGATCACGTCGAAGGCGACCGCCGACCGCCCGTGACCGACGTGGGGGGCGCTCTGAACGGTGGGCCCGCACACGTAGAAGCCCACCTTGCCCTCGTCGCGGGTCTCAAGAGGCAGCAGGGCGCGGTCAAGCGTGCTGTAGAGCCGAAGCATGGGTGCAGTTTACGGTGTCGGGCTGAGTCGACCGGAACGCGGGCGAGCGGTATCGAGTCGTGGGTGATGAGTGGTGGGTGATGTCTTAGCTCCCTGACGGCGGGCGGAAGATCGCGGGCAAGGTAGGAGACGGGTTTGCCCGACCCTCCGGCCGCCCCCTATCCGCCGGACGGCGGGTCCCTTCCCCCCTCGCTTCGCTCCGGGGGACAAAGCTTCGGGGGACAAAGCCTCCCTACCCAGAACTCAGGACCCACTACCCACCACCCATTCCGGCGGGCGACAAGCCCGCCCTAATCGAGGGAGCGGAGGACGGCTACTGCCGTTACCGACAGGCCTTCGTCGCGGCCAGTGAAGCCGAGCCCGTCGGTGGTGGTGGCCTTGACCGAGACCGATTCCGGCTCCATCACGCCGAGACGATCGGCCAGATTGACACGGATCGCTTCCCGATGGGGCGCGATCCGCACCGTCTCGGCCACCACGGTGACGTCGCAGCCGGCCACGTACCAGCCCGCCTCATAGGCGAGCATCGCCGCTCGCGCAAGCATCTCCATCGAGTCGGCGTCCCGGGATTGGGGATCATCGGAGGGAAAGTGCTCGCCGATGTCGCCGAGTCCGGCAGCTCCGAGAATGGCGTCGATCACCGCATGGGCTACCAGATCGCCGTCGGAGGTGGCCGCCATGCCCCGCTGGTCGTCGACCACGACCCCGCCCAGGATCAGGGGCGGCGAATCGTCGAAACGGTGAACGTCGTAGCCCCAGCCGACCCGGACGTCGGTGCCGAGGTACATCCAGCCGGTCTCAGTCCTCGGCCGGCTCGATCACCGGCAGGGCTCGGTCGAGACGCTTGGTCGCCTCCTCGTCGTCGATCTGCAGCGAAAAAGCCAGCTCGGAGGTGAGGGTGAGCCGGGCCTTGGAGAGCATCCGCTTGAGGGCCGGGCTGATGCCCTTGGTCTGCTGGGCGTAGGTGAGGTCACGAACCACCTCGGCCACCTGGAAGATGTCGCCCGAGGTCATCTTCTCGTTGAGCACCTTGTACCAGCGGCTCCAGTTGGAACCTGCCTCCTCGGGCTCGTCCTTGAGCGACTTGAGGACGTTGCGGGCGGCCGTCTTGGTGATGACGGGCCGGATCAGGTCCTCCATCCCATCGATCGGAACCATCACGGTCAGTTGCTCGGTGGCGATATCGAGGACGTAGTAGTCGAGCTTCTCGCCGTTGAACTCTTGCTTGACCTTCTTGGCGATGGTGGCCGCCCCATGCTGGGGGTGCACGACCTTGTCACCGACTGCGAACTTCGATTTCTTTGCCATGTGTCCTGGGTGGTGGATAGCTGGGAAGACGGCCGGAGTCTACCCGCCACGCCGACTCAATCCAGATCGAACTCAGTCCAGATCGGGGTCCCACGACTCGGCCGCCAGCTGGAGACGGTCGAAGAAGGTGCGGAGCTGGGCGGCTCGGGCGGCCCCGATCCCCTCCACTTCCTCCAGATCGCCGAGGCTGGCATTGAGGAGCCGCTCGAAGCCACGGAAGTGGGAGACGAGCTCCTCGCGGACGTGGTCGGGGAGACGCCCGACCTTGGCCAGGAGACGGAATCCACGCGGAACGGCGGTGTCGTCCAGGTCGGGCAGGCCCACGGCCTTGCCTACTTTGGAGGGATCCTCGAGGTCGCCCCCGGTCAGCTCGGTCAGGGCGGCCGCGGCCTTGGCAATGACCGAGTCGCGGCGCGGCTTGATGTAGTCCAGCAGCGTCACCTCGCGAATGTGCTCCACCCCCCGGACCATGTCGGCCAGCTGCACCCACATCAGGCCGCCCTCGTCGCCGAGGGTGATGGCCTCCTGTTCGATTGCGACGCCTACCCGGCGCACCAGCTCGGTGCGCTGGAGCAAGGTCACCACCGGACGATAGGTGGCAAGTCCGGTCACCTCGAGCATGGTGAGGCGGTTCTCGGCGTCGTCGAGACGGCGGCGGAGGCGGTCGAGGGTCTGCAGGTCCTGGTTGACGCGGGCCGCCACCTCGGTAGGGCGATCGAGCTGGACCTTCTGGGCGTCGAAGTAGAGGGTGGCCACCTTGCGTCCCTCGCTGACGGCCACCACCGGGCGCTTGGTCTGGATCGCCATTCGCTCGGCGGTGCGGTGGCGAGCGCCGGTCTCGTCGGTGGGGATGGTGCCGTCGGGCACGAAATGGACATTGGCGGCGATGATCCGATCGAGCTCATCGTCGAGGACGATCCCGCCGTCCATCTTGGCCAGTTCGGCCAGGCGGGCGGGGGTGAAGAGAGCCCCGTTGAGGGAAAAACCTCCCGAGCTGGCCTCGTCCACATCGGGGCCGGACCCCATCACGACCAGGGCGCCTTTGCCTCCCTGGATGATGCGCTCGAGTGCCTGTCGCATCGGAGTTCCAGGGGCGAGCCGCTCGAGAATCTCGTATATGGAAGGGATTTCGCCCACCCCGGCAGGCTATCAGGTCCGACCGACGGAGGGGTCGCCCACCAGGCCGGCCCGAGCGAGCGCCTCGTCCAGGCGGAGGCTGGACCCGTTGGCCGGGGCGATGACACGTTCCAGACCCACCCGCTCGGCCTCCTGGCGGCGTCGGCTCTCGAAGGGGACCTTGCGCACCTCCCCCGCCAGCCCGATCTCACCCCAGGCGGCCACGGGCCCGAGCGGAACGTCGAGGATGGACGAGGCGAGGGCAAGGGCGATGGGGAGGTCGCACCCCGGCTCGGTCACCTTCCATCCCCCGGCGACATTGACGTAGACGTCGTGCTTGAAGGCAGCGATCCCGGCGTGACGGGCGAGAACCGCCAGGATCTGGTGAACCCGGGAGACCTCGACGCCCCGCACCGACCTCCGGGGCTGGGGATAGTCGGTGTCGTTGGTGAGGGCCTGGATCTCGACCAGCACCGAGCGCCTCCCCTCCACCGCCGGGAAGGCGATGGTGCCGGGAACGGTCGACTCCCAGTCGGCCAGGAAGGCCTTGGAGGGGTCGGCCACCTCCGAGAGCCCGTCGGCAGTCATCTCGAAGACGCCCACGACATGGGTGGCACCGAAGCGATTCTTGAGACAGCGCAGGGCTCGCAGCCCCCGATCGGGATCGCCCTCGAGGTAGAGCACCACGTCGACCATGTGCTCGAGGAGCTTGGGGCCGGCGATGCCGCCCTCCTTGGTGACATGGCCGATCAGCACCGTGGCCACTCCCTGGCTCTTGGCAAACCGGATGAGACGGGCGGCCGACTCGCGGATCTGGGCGATGCCACCGGGCGTGCCCGACACGTCGCTGGAGCCGACCGTCTGGATGGAGTCGATGACCATGAGGTCGGGAGGCTCGGCCTCGGCGGCGGCCAGGACACGGTCGACGTCGTCGTCGGCCACCAGCACGATGCCGGGAACGTCGACTCCGAGCCGATCGGCCCGCATCGCCACCTGCTGGGCCGATTCCTCGGCCGAGACCATCAGGACCCGGCGTCCGCCGTGGGCGAGGGCGCCGGCGGCCTGGAGCAGCAGAGTCGATTTGCCCACCCCGGGCTCGCCACCCAGCAGTGAGACCGACCCGCCCACCAGGCCACCTCCGAGGACCCGGTCGAGTTCACCGATCCCGATCGGGACGTGGGCGGCCTCTTCGGCTCGTACCTCGCCCAGCCGGATGGCGGGCGATGCCTGGACCCGACGACGGGAGGAGGCCGGCGTGGGGGCCTCCTCGACGAGGGGCTCCGGGACCAGGCACTGGGGGCAGAATCCCATCCACTTGGCCGAGGTGCTGCCGCATGTTTCGCATCGAAAGGCCATCGCCCGGGATACTATCGGCTGCCCCAGACACAATCTGCCGGCCCCTCCCTCTGCTCCATGCCACGGGTCCCCGCTACCTCACGTCCACAGTGCGGCCGGCGCATACGAGCCGAAGGAGTTCCAGGTCAGCGACCGCTCCTGATCACCAGCCACACCGCCAGGGCGACCAGGGCCCCCAGAAGGAGGATCGCCATGGCGATCGATCCGAATGTCCACGGTTCGGCGGTGATGACCTGCGAAAGAAGCACGACGTGGCACAATACCGGACGGAGCGGCGGTCGGAGATTCCGTCGCGCTCTGCGCTAGTGGAAGGAGCGAAGTGGCAAGACATGTTTGCCCGGAATGCGGTGCCACCGTAACCGGGGAGGAACAGTTCTGCCCGACCTGCGGAGTCTTTCTCGGATACGACGAGGAAACCGCAGGCCATGACGAATACGAACAGTTCGAGCTCGGCTCGGAGCCGCCCCCGCCGCCGCCGGGCGGCCGCCGCTCGGCACCTGTCTGCCCTTCCTGTGGGGCCGAGAACGCACCCGGCAACCGCCACTGCGAAGAATGCGGCGCCCGCATCTCCCAGGGTCCGCTCCCGGCCGCTCCCCGACCCGCCGTCCAGGCCACCGCCGGCGTGCGCGCCGTCATCGCCATCGGCGGTCTCCTCTTGGGGATCATCCTGATCGCTCTCCTTTTCCAGCTGTTCAGCGGCGACGACGACCCGACCGGCACCACTGCGGCTCCCAGTGACAGCTCCAGCACCACCGTCACCATCCAGGAGGTGGGCGTGCTCGACCCGCTCGACGTCCAGTGCTCGATCGAGGGCCTGGGGTCGTTCGTATGCAGCAACCTGATCTCCGACAGCGATGCTCTCTATCAAGTCGACTGGGAGGAGCTGGAGGCCTCCGGTGACACGCTCACCATCACCATCCGGTTCCGGACCGCAGTAGCGATCAACCGTATCGACTGGCGCAACATCAGCAACGACGACACCCGATTCCAGCGCAACTACCGCGCCCGGGCACTGGCGATCACGTCCGACGACAGCCTTGTCGACGTCCAGACCGACCTCCAGAACATCCCCGGGACCCAGTCGATCGACTTCTCCTCGGTCAACACCAACCAGGTGACGATTGCGGTCAACAGCGCATGGCCGGCCCAGTTGATCGACGGCAACGTCTTCAGCGAACTGGCCATCGACGAGATCCAGGTGATCGGCCGCCCGGCTGCCACAACCGCCACGACGGGCCCCGACACCACGGATACAACGGATACCACAGAGCCGACCGCCACCACTGAGGGCGAAGGCTCCTAGGCACGGCTCCTAGCGTCGCCGCCCGTGGTAGGTGGTGAGTGGTAGGTGGTGCGTCATGCCGTCCGGCGTGACTGCGTCTTCTTCCCCACGGCGTCCTGACTCACGTGCGGAGCGTCCCCGACCAGAGCTTTTCGCGACAGGATTGCGTGCCATGGCACGCAATCCTGTCGCGAAAAGCTCTGGTCG
>DATHVR010000024.1:0-35976 GCA_035461175.1 Acidimicrobiia bacterium
CCTCGTTCGCTCCACCCGCATACGCCCCAAGCGCCACACGAGCCTTCCAATCAGATGTCCTCGGACGTCCCATAAACCCTCCTTCAGGGTCGAAACGTCGCGCTCACCAACTGAACCCAAGCGCGCCCTGGCGCGCAATTCTGTCGCGAAAACGTTGAGTTCTGCCTTCCCGCTCCCTATCTCACCACAACCATGGTGCGAAGCGACCTCCGACTATCGGCCGGCTGACTTAGTCTGAGGCGACCCACCATCGACCGTCAGCCGTCTTTCGAAGGCCCCCAAGGACCATCCTGTTCACCAACACCATGTTCGACGCTCCCCGTCGCCGCCGGCGCCGCAGGCTGATCTGGCCACTGGTCATCACCATCGTGGTGGTGGTGGCTCTGGTGGTGGCCACGGCCGGTGACGACACCAGGTCCACCATCACCTACCTGGAGGACGTCCAGACCTCGGCAACCGAGATCTCCCGAGCGGGTTCGACGCTGCGCACCCTTGTCGGGGACCTGTCCCGGGTGGATCGGGCCGAGTTCCAGTCGGTGGTGGGCGGCGTCAAGACCTCGCTCGATTCGGCCGAGGCGATCGTTCGGGGCGAAGTGCCCAGCTCCGAGATCGTGGGGGCGATGACGCTGTATCGGCTGGCGCTCGAGTCGTGGAGCGAAGGAATCGACGGCTTCGAGGAAACGATCCTGCGGGCGGCCGATGACTCCCTCGACGAGACCGTCATCGACGATCTCGCTTCGGCGGTGGTGGCGGTCCGGGCCGGGGACCAGATCTACGGCGCTCTCATCGCCGAGTTCGATCGGGAGGACGTGCCCGCTCCGGTGGCGGCCATGCCCGAGATTCGTCTGCTTCCCGTCGACACGCCGATCACGGTCCTGGCCCCAGCCTGGGTTTCGGCCGCCCGCTCGGATGGAAGTGAACTGCCGATTCGACCCTCGGTGCGGATCGAGCAGGTGAGTACCGATCCAGAATGGGTCACCAGCGCCAACAGCTCGATCGTGGTGCCGGCCGTCTCCGACACCATTTCGGTGATGGTGGTGGTGGGGAACAGCGGGAACACTGCCACCTCCCCGGGGAGCCTCTCGATGCGTTTCGCCGGACCGGGAGAGGAGCCGGTGGAGGAGACCGAGCCGGTTCCGATCATCGAACCCGGAGCCCGCACCTCGATCGTGTTCCGTGACCTGGATGTGATTCCCGGCTCGTTCTACCAGCTGGAGCTGGAGCTGGACCCGGGAGGCGATGACACCTTCCTCGAGGACAACACCTACTCGACCGGGTTCACCGTCAACGAAGCTACCCCGGACACCACCGACACCACCGACACGAGCTCCACCACCGACGGGGGCTGAGCTGTGCTCGGTACCATGGCAGTCCCGTGATCGATCCCCGCATACTCCGTGAAGACCCCGAGGCGGTTCGCAACTCGCTCCGGCGACGCGGCTCCGACATCGACCTCGACGCCATCATCGCCCTGGAAGAGAAGGCCCGCGCCACCCAGGCCCAGGCCGAACAGGCCCGCGCCGAACAGAAGGAGGCCGGCAAGCGCATCGCCGGCCTCAGCGGCGCCGAGAAGGAGAAGGCCATCACCGAGGCGGCGGGCCTCGCCGACCAGGTGAAGAGCCTCACCAGCGAGGCCGACACCCTCTATGAGGAGTTCGAGCAGCGCTGGCTGACGGTCCCCAACCTGGTCGACCCCACCGCCGCCGAGGGAGTGAGCGAAGAGGAAGCCGAGGTGATGCGCGAGGTCGGCGACCGACCCGAGTTCGACTTCGAGGCGGCCGATTACGCCGCCCTGGGCGAGTCGCTCGACCTGGTCGATACCGACCGTGCCTCCAAGGTGTCGGGGAGCCGATTCGGCTACCTGAAGAACCAGGCCGTGCTCCTGGAGTTCGCCCTCGTGCGCTGGGCTTTCGACAAGCTGGTGGCGGCCGGTCACACCCCGATGGTCCCCCCGGTCCTGGTACGTGAGGAGGCATTGGTGGGCACCGGGTTCTTCCCCGCCGACCGCGACCAGGTATACGCCGTTCCCGAAGATGATCTCTTCCTGGTCGGCACCTCGGAGGTTCCCCTGGCGGCGTATCACGCCGACGAGATATTCGAGGCCGACGCCCTCCCCGCCCGATATGCCGGCTTCTCCACCTGCTTCCGGCGTGAGGCCGGGACCTACGGCAAGGACACCACCGGGATCTTCCGGGTCCACCAGTTCGACAAGGTGGAGATGTTCGTCTTCTGCCGTCCGGAGGATTCCGCCGAGGAGCACGGGCGATTGCTCGCCATCGAGGAGTCATTGGTGCGCGAACTCGAGGTGCCGTACCGGGTGGTCAACATCGCCGCCGGCGACCTGGGGGCCGCGGCCGCCAAGAAGTATGACATCGAGGCCTGGTTCCCCTCCCAGCAGCGCTATCGCGAGATCACCTCGTGCTCCAACACCACCGACTACCAGGCCCGCCGGCTCAAGGTCCGCTATCGCGCCGAGGGCACCAACGAGGTGGCCCACACCCTCAACGGAACCGCCTGTGCCATCGGTCGCACCATCCTCACCCTGCTCGAGAACCACCAGCAGGCCGACGGGTCGGTGACGATTCCCGAAGCCCTCCGTCCCTACACCGGCTTCGATCGCATCTCACCGGCGTGATCGAAACGGGGACTCAACGGTGAGCGAGGCGTCCGACCAGATCTTCGCCAAGATCGCCCGCCGCTACGACCGCATCAACCAGGTCCTGTCCTGGGGGCGGGAGGGAGCCTGGCGCAAGCGAGCGGCCGCCCACCTCCCCAAGGGCCGGGTGCTCGACCTCGGCAGCGGCACGGGAGCCGCCGTCGAGGTCTTCGGCGACCGCCCCACCGTGGGACTCGACCCCGTGGTCGAGATGCTCAAGCTGAGCCCGATGCAGATGCGGGTGGCGGCCGTGGGAGAGGCGCTTCCCTTTCCGGACGCCAGCTTCGAGGGCGTGTTTTCGGCCTACGTGTTCCGGAATCTGACGTCGGTCCCGGTCACGCTCGACGAGATACACCGCGTTCTCCGTCCCGGGGGACGGGCAGTGGTTCTGGACCTGGCCCGCCCCAGGAATCCGCTGATCCGCACGGTTCATCGGGCAGGGACGGCGGTGCTGCTGCCGGCGGTGGGCACGGTCTTCGCCGGTGCTCCCGGCGAGTATCGCTACCTGCACCAGTCGATGGATTCGCTGCCCCCGCCGGAGAGGATGTTCGCCGACGGACCCCTGCGCCTGGAGCAAGTATGGCGGATGGGGATCAACGGCTTCGTCTACGCCGCCGTGCTCGCCAAGGACTGAGTACGCCTGGATCGAAGATCGTGCACCCCACCGTCGGATGATTCCGCCCCGGTGGCGGCGGCCGCCGGCTCCAGTCAGGCGCTCCTACGGCACCCGGGATGGTCCGCTTAGGGCTGCTTCCTTCCGGACCTGACCCGGTTCACGGCATCCCGCCGCGCAGGACCCAACCTTCGACACCACGTGTCCGCCGACCGTTTAACCCGGAGGGAATGATCCTCAGGTGGGGAATTCGGCCCCGCATGGAGAGGATTTCGGGAAGAGGGCACCCCTAACGCCCCGCCTAGCACGATCGCCCGTAATCGTACCCGGCCGAAGCGGGGACCCACAATGGTCAGCGGCGGTCCGCAAAGAACCCGCCGAGCAGGGTCGCGCACTCCTCGGCCATCACGCCCGCCTCCATTTCCAGGTTGTGGTTGAGCCGCCGGTCCTGGGGGATGTTGTACAGACTCCAGCAACCTCCTCCCTTGAGATCAGAGGCGCCGTACACGATGCGGTCCAGCCGGGCGTTGACCGCCGCTCCCGCACACATCACGCACGGTTCCAGCGTCACCACCAGTGTGTGACCGTCCAGCCGCCAGGTCCCGGCTGCCTCGGCGGCGGTCCGCAGGACCAGCAGTTCGGCATGGGCGGTGGGGTCGCCCAGCTCCTCCCGGCGGTTGTGATCGCGGGCGACTACCTCTCCCTCGGAGCCAACGATCACCGCCCCCACCGGGATGTCATCGTGGCCAAGCGCGGCCCGAGCCTCGTCGAGGGCGATCTGCATGTGGGCGGTGTGATCCATTCGGTCTGGGGCTCCTGCTCGGCTACGATTCTGCTCTCCCGGGTTCCCCGGGTGGCCCCGTTTTCTACAAGTGAATTTCCCCTGGGCTGTGAAAGGTACCCACCACCTACCACCATCCAGGGCTCCTTTGGAGGGATCGCATAGTCTGGTCGTAGGTGTGCGGCTCGTGGCACAGCTGCCGTTGGGGGTTGTGCTGGCGGTTCCCTCCATGACAACTGAATACTCCTCTTGGAGGGATCGCATAGTCTGGTCTAGTGCGCGGCACTGGAAATGCCGTTGGGGGTTATCGCCCCCTCGAGGGTTCAAATCCCTCTCCCTCCGCTGAACAACCGAATACACCTGGGGCGAGTTACCCAGAACTCAGAACCCAGGACCTCTCTGGAGGGGTCGCATAGTCCGGTCTAGTGCGCGGCACTCGAAATGCCGTAAGGGACGTGAGTCTCTTCGAGGGTTCGAATCCCTCCCCCTCCGCTCGAGATCGCCCATCAGCGATGGGGCGTTTCGCTTTGTCCCCCAACGCAGTTGGGGGAAGGTCCCTGCCGCCGGAGCTTGCGGAGGCGGGAGGTAGGGGGCAAAGTCACCACGTGACTCAGCCCGACCCCCCTGCCCTGCGCGTCCTGACCGAACTCGGTATCGCCCACGCGGTCCGGACCCACGGCCGGGTCTCGTCGCTCGAAGAGGCGGCTGCCGCCCGCGGAGTGGAGCCGGAGCGCCTGATCAAGACGCTGGTGGTGCGGCGGGCCGAGGAAGACTACCTGCTCGTCCTGGTGCCGGGCAAGAGGGTCATCTCGTGGCCGAAGCTCCGCACTCTGTTGGGCGTGAACCGGATCTCGATGCCCGACGCCGCCGAGGCGCTGGAGGTGACGGGCTACGAACGCGGCACGATCACGCCGTTCGGGACGACACGTGAACTCCCGGTTATCGCCGACGAACGGCTCGCCGGGGTCGAGGTGTCGATCGGTGGCGGCGCCCACGGAGTGGGGGTCCTTCTCGACGGCGACGCCCTTATCGAAGCGACCGGAGCCACTGTGGCCGACGTGACCGATCCCGAGTAGGACGGCCATCCGGCCGTCAGGTACGGCAGGCGATCGGACACTGCGGTAGCGAACATCCGTCGATCCGACATGCAGAGGCCGTCGCGGTGCGACGCGCCGGTGGACTAAGAACTCGGCATTTGGGTGACGCAGCCCCCGACCCGGCTCTGATCGAGACCGAGTTGGTCGCCCAACCAGTTGAAGTGGTCGGCAATCATCTCGGGAGTGACATCGTGGCCGACGTCGTACCAGATGACGTCAGTCGTCGATGGGGCAGCCGCGTGGAGTCTCTCGGCGGATTCCGGCGAGACGAATGGATCGGTACGCCCGTTCTGGAACAGGATGTTCGCACTGGATTTCCCTACGTACCGCGCCGCATCGAGCGGCTCCATCGCTTCGACCCATATCTCCCGCTGCTCCTCGGGCACATTGGCGAATGGTCCAACGGCCTCGCCCTCGGGCAAGAAGCGTTCGACGAGGCCACCGTGGCCGATCATCAGAGCAGCAGCGTCGATCCGGTCTTCCAGCCCCGACAGCGTGGCACCGATCGACACCCCCCAGCTGACAGCCGTCACCCCGAACCGGGTTGCGCTCGCCTCCTCGAGGACGTCGATGGCGCGCCTCGCTTCCACGACAAACTGAATGTGCTCGTCCCGGTCCGTCAGGTCGAACGTCAGAGGGTCGGCCATGCGGCCCTCTCTCACATAAGGTGGATCGATCGCCAGGCCGGTGGCGCCGGCGCAGGCAAGCAGGGCTAGCGGCTCGAGATTCTGCGCGGCGGATTCCGGTAGTCCTGGTATGACGAGTACTCCGACCTCGGTGGGGCCTTCCGGCGGATAGGCGATGATCCCGGTCACCTCTTCCCCCTCGGGGTTCATGTAGATGATCGAGCGCAGGTCGGTGTCCTGAAACGGACCTGCGGAAACGGCCACACCCTCTGCAACGTCCAGTGAGGCGCCTCCGTCGTGTTCGAAGAGGGAGTCGCCGGGTGCACCGGTGCCACCTGACCCACAGGCAGCGACGACCGGGGCCAACCAGACCCACAGCAGCCACCTCCTGGTCCTCCACGTCGAGGCGGTTCCTACGGCGAGTTTGACCCACCCACGCTTCACCTCGGCCGGCAAGTCCGTATCGGTCAAACTGTGCCTCCTGTCTGGTTGACAGTACAGATGGTCGATTCCCCAGGGCGGGGGGACGGACCCTTCCGTTCGCGGACCGCGCGCGCCAGGGAGGGACAGGCTCGCCGGCGGGCAGGACACCACACTCCGTTAGGAGGTCTGGAGCGGGGGCTCGAACCGACGTCGGGCCGTCGAAGACCCCAGCGCCTGGCGGAGTACTCTGCCCCGAGGGTCCGCGGTATCCGGAGGGGTGGCCGAGCGGTCGAAGGCGACGGTCTTGAAAACCGTTAGGCCCCTTGCGGGGTCTCGCGGGTTCGAATCCCGCCCCCTCCGCCACGCGAGGTGACCCCCGGCACCGCCGGGGGTCACCTTCTTCCTTCGCTGTGTCGATGCTGGTTAGACGCCGGCACAGACGGCATATGGGGTCGCCACCACTGCCTCGGTACCTGTGGAGTTGTCGATAGTCATGGTGGCCGTGGCCCCGTCGAGCGAGGTGGTGACGGTGAACGTGTCGTTCAAGGGATTCACGCTCCCCGCTATCGCCAGTTCGCCCTCGGCACATGTGGCGACTGCATCGCCCGTGGCGCCGGGTTCGACGGTCACCGGTTCTCCGACTGCGGCGGTGAGGCCGGGGACGACGGGGTCGCCTCCGGTCGAGTCGGCACAGGCCCACGCCGTGCCGTCGAAGGCGGCAATCTGGCCTTCCTCACAGTTCTCGGGCAGCAAGCGCGGCTCGAGCGTCCCCCGCAGATATCCGTCATAGCGATGGAAGAACGCCGCTTCCTCGCCCCGGATCAGTTCCCGGTCGGGGCAGTACTCGGTGTTCTCGGGCGGGTTACACCCCTTTGTCACACCGGTCTCTGCCATCCACTCGATGTCGTCGTGAAAGACGTTCGAGTCGGGTACGTCCTCGAACCCGTCGGGATGCGAGGCGAAGGCCAGTGCGGGGACCATGGCGACTGCCAGAACAGCACCGATGACCCCGATCCTGCGTGAAGAACGCATGATCTTCTCCTTTCGGTCGTGTTCGGGTGGTTCTCCTCCACCCTCGGCGCGCTTCACTACCCGGAGTGACCGAAACGAAACGTCCGAAACAAAAGATCAGTCTTCGGGCAAGAAGTCGGTCGTGAAGGTGTCTTCGATCTCGATCGGTCCCGCCAGCGACTCGTACTCCAAGAGCAGGTCGTGCAGCGCCTGCCACTGCTCGACGGTCTGCCAGCCCAGCCCGTGCGCGTCGGTGACTTCGCTGTGGGCGTCGACGAGTTCGGTTTCGAGGATGAAGCGCTGGTGGTCGCGGTCGCCGTCCTCGCCCACGTGTCCCATCACGCTGTCGACGGCGGCCTCGGGGTTCGCCTCGGCGAACTCGATCCCGCGGATCACCGCCGCCATGAATCCCTCCAGCATCACCGGGTCGGAGGCCACCTTGTCCTCGGTGGCGACATAGGCCAGTCCCAACGTGGGAACTCCGAAGTCGGCCGCGTCCCACAGGTTCAGCTCGAAGCCCCACCCCTCCAGGGTGTCGGGCTCGTTGGACTTGAAGACGGGGTAGATGTCGACCTGGCCCTCGGTGAGGACTCGGGGATCGAAGCCGACGTTGACGAGGTCCACGGTGTCGGGATCCACCCCCACCGCGTCCATGATGGCGAACAGGTCGGGGGGAGGGGTCCCCTTGTAGCCGATGAGGTGACCGGGCCAGTCGGTGGGGGATTCGATCCCGCTGTCGGCCAGGGCCACGAACGCCTGCTGGCCTCGCTGGCCGATCAAGCCGACCGACACCAGCGGGAGGCCTGGATCTGCCCGGCGCTGGAGGAGGACGCCGGCGTCCTGGGTGGTGATGTCCACTTCCCCGGCGGCCAGCAATTGCAGGTGCTCGCCGCCTCCGGCCGAGTGCTCGATGGTCACGTCGAGTCCTGCCTCCTCGAAGAAGCCCTGGTCGGCGGCCACGTAGGCGCCGACGAAGGGGAGGTTGGCCTGGGGGGCGAAGCCGGCCATGAAGGTGACGGGCTGCAGGTCGTCCACCGGTTCGGCGGCCGCCCCGCACCCACCCAGGACCAGGGCGGCGATGGCGATCGCAGCCGTACGCCTCACGAAGTTGCCCAGTGCAAGCTCCGCCGCTCCGCCGCCACCACCAGCCGGTAGAGGCCGGCACTGAGCAGGGTGAGCACGATCACCGCCGCGAACAGCGAGGGCATGTCGAGGTTGGTGTAGGCGAGCCACATCTTGCGGCCCAAGCCCGATGAGGCTCCCATCCACTCGGCGACCACCGCCCCGATCAGGGCCAGCGGCGCCACCACCTTGAGGGCGGCGAACAGATAGGGGCGGGCCGATGGCCACCGGGCCTGGGCGAAGTACTGGCGGGGCGGGGCGTCGATCGAGCGGAACCAGTCGGCGATGGCGGGGTCGACCGAGCGGAAGCCTTCCAGGGCGTTGATCAGTACCGGAAAGAAGGTGAGGAGGGCGGTGACCACCACCTTGGGCCCGGCTCCGAACCCCATCCAGATGGTGAGGATGGGGATCACGGCGATGATCGGGGTGGACTTGATCAGCAGCGCCAGCGACATCACCCCCTGCTCGAGATGGCCCCACAGGGTGATGACTACTGCCAGCATGAGGCCGATCCCGCCCCCCAACAGCAGGCCGCCCAGCGCCTCTCCCAGCGTCACCCCGGCGGCGGGCAACAGCCCACCCAGGTCGTCGGCGAGCTGGCGGGCGACATCGCTGGGGGCGGGGAGCAGGTAGACCGGGGTGCCGGCCACCCGTACCCCCACCTCCCACAGGAGAATTACGGTCGCCACGATCAGGGACCCGGTCACCCAGCTCCGCCTCATGCCACTGCCTCCGCCCGGTGAGCCAATGCCAGGATCGACCTGGCCTCCCGGACCAACTCCTGGAACGGAGCCGAGGTGGGGTCGCGGGGTCGGGAAAGGTCGACCTCGAGAACACCGGCCACCCGGCCGGGTCGGGGGGTGAGGAGCACGATCCGGTCCGACATCGCCACCGCCTCGGGGATGTGGTGGGTGACCCATACGACTGTCGGCTGCACGGCGGCCCAGATCTCGAGCAGGTCGGCGGCCAGGGCTTCGCGGGTCAGTTCGTCGAGAGAGGAAAACGGCTCATCCATCAGCCACACCGGCGCACCGATGGCGAGGGTGCGGGCCAGTGCCACCCGCTGCTGCATACCCCCGGACAACTCACCGGGATAGGCTCCGGCCACGTCGGTGAGGCCCACGGTTGCCAGCAGGTCCGTAGGCAACGGGACTTGCCGGTCCCGTTGCGGATTGATGCTCTGGGCCAGGGAGATGTTGTCGAGCACGCTGCGCCAGGGCAATAGAGCCGTGCGTTGTGCCATCCACCCCACTGCCTTGCGGCGTCGCAACTCATCCGGAGTGAGGCCGCCGATCCTGATCGAGCCGGCGGTGGGCCCGGTCAGCCCGCCGATGATGCGCAGCAGGGTCGACTTGCCCGAGCCGGACGCACCCACCACCGAGGTGAACGAGGCCGACGGGGCGGTGAGGTCGACGTCGACGAGGGCGGGAGCGGGGGGGTCGCCGAACGCCTTGGTCAACCCGCTCGCCTCGATGGGCATGCCGCTCATACCGCCACCGCCCCCAGGCCCTGGCGTCCGTGGATCCGGTCGGGAACGATGCGTACGGCCGCCCATCCCTCGGTCTCCTGCAGCTCGGCGCTGCGGTCTGCCCCCCTTCCCAGATAGCGAACCGCCAGACGCCGGCGCAGGCCACTCAGCCCGCCCGGCACCTCCGTCTCGTCGACCTCGGTCGCCTCGCCGGCCAGGAAGACTCGACGCAACGGCGGCCATGGCTCGTCCAGGGTGACCGATACCCGCGGGTTGTCGGCGATGTAGCTCCTCCAGGAGGCGCCCGGCGAAGCGGCCAGCCACATGACCTCGCCGTCCCACTCGTACCAGAGCGGGATCACGTGCGGGGTCCCGTCGGCGCGGACGCAGGCGAGCTGGGCACCCCAGAGGCCGCGCAGGAATTCGTCGAGTTGCCCCTCGTCGAGGTCCTGAGTGGGGCCTACCTGCTCGGTACCCGACCATCCGTACGGCTGGTAGACGGCGGCGCCGAGCCGGTGGGACAGACGGGCCGCCAGTTGGCGGAGGCGGCGTCCCAGGTCGTCCAGGGCTTCCGGTGAGGCGCGGTGGTGAGGTATCCCGCCGACCAGGGCGGCCGTGGGCCGGATCCCGTCGGCGCAGACCGGGACCGCCACCTCGGTCATCTCCTCGTCCGCTACGACCGCTATCCCGTCGCGGCGGACCCGGGTGAGGGAGGGGTCGTCGCCCATGTCGCCTGCTGCCATCACCAGCACATCCGCCCCGGTCTCGGGCCGGGAGCTGCCGGTCCCGTAGACGACACGGACCGGGCGGTCGGGGGCGGCTTCGTCGGCCACAGTCAACCGCCCGCCCTCGGGCCAGGTGAGGGCCACCGTTTCCACTGCGGCGCGGCTGCGGGTCTCCTCGACGAAGGCGGCGAGCAGGGTCTCCAGGTCGCCGGGACGATCGGGGACCAGGTCCCAGACGGCAGGCCCCAAGCGGTGCCGCCCGTCTTCGGAGACGACATAACCGACGGAGCGCAGGGTGTTGATCAAGGCGTAGAGGCCGCTGCGCGACCCGCTCACTTCGTCGAGCAATTCCCCGCTGGTCAGCCCGGCCGGGGCTGCGGCCAGGGCCTCGAGCAGGCGCACCGTACGGGTGGCGGCGGGGACGTGTTGGGACTCGGTAGTCACGCCAACGAGTATACCGGGTCATCCAGCATGATGGAATAGTGTCCACAATACTGGACATCCTCCATCGCCCCTCCCCTGGCTACGCTTTCCCTGCTCATGCTCTTGGCCCAGACCGAAACCCCACCGGTGACCTTGCCGCCCCTGGAGGAGGGAGAGAGGCCGCTCACCGACTTCCTGGTGGACCTGCTCGACCTCGAGCGGCAGAGCCTCACCGCCGGCGTGCTGGGATGGATCATCGAGCCGGTCCTGCAGGTGGTCACGGTCGTGGCGGTGGCATGGATCGCGAGCCGGCTGCTGCGTCGTCTGGTGCGGCGGGTGGTGAGACGGATGAAGGGGCGGCCGCCGGGAGCCCTGAGCCGCAGCTTCGCCGACAGCCAGCTGATGCCGTCCACCCGCCGGGTCCAGCGTCTCGACGCCCTGGGAACGGTGTTCTCATCCGTCGTCGGCTTCGTGGTGTGGACGATCGCGATCGTCACGATCCTGGGGTCCACCTTCGGCGTCAACGTCGGCCCTCTGATCGCCGGGGCGGGGATCCTGGGAGTGGCGCTGGGTTTCGGCGCCCAGGATCTGGTCAAGGACGTCCTGTCGGGGATGTTCATGCTGGTCGAGGACCAGTACGGGGTCGGCGACGTGATCGACGTCGGCGAAGCGACGGGAATCGTCGAGGGCTTGGGGCTGCGCACCACCCGGATCCGGGATGTGACGGGGACCCTGTGGCACGTACCCAACGGCGAGATCAATCGAGTCGGCAACATGAGCCAGCAGTGGTCCCGGGCGCTGCTCGATATCGGTGTGGGCTATAGCGCCAACGTCGACGAGGCGGCGGCGGTGATCAAGGGAGTCGCCGATGAGATGGCGGCGGAGGAGGCCTACCGGACCCTGTTCCTGGATGAGCCGCAGATCTGGGGGGTGGAGTCGCTCTCGGCGGACGCGGTGGTGATCCGCCTCGTCATCAAGACCAAGCCGGGCGAGCAGTGGCCGATCGCAAGGGAGCTGCGGCGCAGGATCAAAATCGCCCTGGATGAGGCCTCGATCGAGATCCCCTTTCCACAACGCACGGTGTGGTTACGGTCCGAGTCGGAGAAGACCCAGATCGAGACTCCTCCCGATCTTTCGGCCCCGAGTGAGGCGCGCGGCCGGGGTGCTCCCGAGGAGGGGACCTCGGCCGATAGTGATGCTTCGGACGGCCAACGCTAGATCAGCGGGCGTACTTCATCTCGCGGCGGAATTTCTTCCAGTCTGACGCCTTGGTCGACCAGGCGATGTCGGTGGCGATCATTACGCCACCGGCTGCCAGCAGCAGCCAGGTGACCCAGTCGGGCAGGTCGGCCGCCCGGGCCGCCGGAACTAGCAGGAAGGGAATGGTCTTGGTGGTGAGAGCCCCGGCGGCGTGCATCCAGGCCCGCTGTCGAGCCGGGGCGCGCAGGTAGGTTGAGTAGTCCACCTTGACCCCGGGCTGGGGTTGATTGGCGCTGCCCACGAACCAGTGGGTGAACCTCATACCCAGGGCACGGCCGACCATGAGGTGGCCCAGGCTATGGGTGGGGACCAGGAGGATGGCGGTTCCGGTCCCGAACAGGAGCCAGTTCCAGGGCTGATCCAGGTAGTAGGAGCCGGCCACCGCTCCCAGGCCGAGGGCGGCGATCAGGCCGGCCAGGGCGGTACCGGTGCCGATCGGCACGGTGGCCAGCGCCCAGTCCTCGAAGGCGGTGCGATCGATGTCCGCCATTCGGTCGGCAAAGGCCTCGGCCAACTCCGGATGCCCCTTCACCTCGCCGACAGCCTTCCAGAAGCCCGTCCCGCCCAGCCCCTGACCGGCGTCGACGGCGTTCCGAGCCTCGTTGAGAATGCCCTCGATCCGTGCGGTGTCCATATGCAGAGCATACGGAGCAGTCGGTCCACCCGGATGAACCTTTTCGCGACAGGATTGCGCACCATGGCGCGCAATTCATGCGCGAAAAGGGTGGGCGACTACCCTGATGTGTTCTGGAGGGGCGCTCTAGCGCCTCTTCGAATTGGAGAGGTGGCCGAGTGGTCGAAGGCGCTCGCCTGCTAAGCGAGTAGGGGGTTTTTAGCCTCCTCGAGGGTTCAAATCCCTCCCTCTCCGCTCCATTTCAGCCGGATTGGCGCTGGACACGCGCCATCCACGTGGTGACGAGATGCTCGAGGACGGGGATCGTCACCGACCCCGACGTGAGCAGAGTGTCGTGGAAGCCGACCAGGTCGAAATTGTCACCCAGGGTCCGCTCCGCCACCGTGCGCAGACGCAGGATCTCGATCTGTCCCATCTTGTAGGAGAGGGCCTGCCCCGGCCAGCCGATGTAACGGTCGATTTCCTGTTCGATGGTGGGAAGGTTGATGGGGGTCCAGTCCACCAGGAATTGCACCGCCTGATCCCGAGTCCAGCCGTGATGGTGCATCCCGGTGTCGACCACCAGCCTTCCCGCTCGCCATGAGTCCGCCGCCAGCATCCCCAATCGGTCGACCGGTCCCGAATAAAGACGCATTTCGTCGGCCAGGCGTTCCGCGTACAGGCCCCAACCCTCGGCGTGGACGTTCTGGGACCGGAAGCGCCGGAAGTCGGGAAGATCGGTGAGGGCGGACGCCAGCGCCCGGTCGAAGTGGTGGCCGGGGATGGCCTCGTGGAAGGCGGTGTCCTCGGCCGAGAAGCGGTCCCGGGTGGTGGGTTGGTAGGTGTTGAGGAAGTAGGTCCCGGGGCGGGCGCCGTCCGGCGACGGCTGCATGTAGTAGGCGGGTGGGGAGTCCTTGGCGAGACTGGCCGGCACCGGCAGCACCCGGCAGGGGCCGTCGGGGCGAGCTCCGAGCCAGCCGTCGATGGCCGCCCAGGCCCGGGCCACCACCTCTTCGGCGTGCGCGAGCATCTCCTCCTCGTTCGAGTAACGGAGGGCGGGGTCGGTCCGGAGGCGCTCGAAGATGGCGGCCGGGTCGGCGATCCCGAAGGCGGTCTGGCCGATGTCGGCGTACTCGGACACCAGAGACTCGGTGGCGTGCTCGGTCCCGATCCGGTGGATGTCGGCCGGATCGTATGGAATTGTCACGAAACGCTCCACAAGGCGGTGGTAGATATCGGCGCCGTCCTCGATATGGCAGATGCCGGGCCGGTCGTCCGGTCGAGCCAGCGGCAGGAGTCTCTCTTCCAGCGCCCCCCGGTAGGAGGCGTAGGCGGGGCGGACCGTCTGCTCCACCGTCTCCGCCATGTTCGACCGCCAGGAGTCGGCCCCTTCCCACCCCTCGGGAAGCTGAAGGCGCACGAACACATCCTCGGTCAGGGGGCCGGTGAGATAGGCGTCGATCTGGTCGATGACACGGCGGACGGCGGCGGCGGCCGGGGGCCGCCCGTCTGAGGCCAGCCGCAGGTGGCGGGCCAAGGCCTGGTCCAGCAGACTGGGGATCTGCCGGTAGCGCTGGGCCAGCGCTTCGGCATGGGCCGGCTCGAGAGCCCGGGTTTGGGCCGCCCAACGAAGCTGTTCGCTGTGCGGACCCAGGTACGGGTCGGCGGGGCCGACCAGGATCTCGGTCTCCTCTTCGGTCAGGTCGGCCTCGATTGCCGACAGCAACAAGGCGTGGGTGATCGGGTCCTCTGCTGCGGGGGCTTCCTCGACCCGATTCTGCAGCTCTCGCAGCCGAGAGGCGTAGTCGCGGCGGGCCGGATCTGATAGATCCTCGATCTCGGCGTCATATTGGTGCTGGCCGAGCAGGCTGGCATAGGTGGGCTTGACTGCCAGGTACAGGTCCCAATACTCAGCAGCCAGGCCGTCGATCGAAGTCACGTCGCTATCCCCCGGTCTATGGAACTGCGCCGAGTGGTGATCAGTCGTCGCGGAGGAGGGCTGCCATCTTGCGACGGAGGGCGGGATGGCCGCTCTTGAGTCCCAGGTCGAGCGCGAAATGTCCCTCGTCCTCGATTACGAGCACGACCTCGTCCCCCTCGGCGCGCACGTGGAAACCATCCATGAGCGCAGCAACGCGGACTTCATCGAGAGACCAGTCGGCCACCTCGATATCGCCGGCGGATACCCGCATCCGACCGTCAGTCAGATCGACCACCACGCCGATCGGGGGCTCGTCCTCTCCTTCAACCCTCAGCAGGCCTTCGTAGGCTGACACCACTTCCTCGCTTTCGCCTCGTCCACAGGATAGAAGTTCCCACCAAATTCGGAAGAGGGAAACGTACCCGGTTTCGAGAGGGGTTGGAGACGCCTCTGAGGGGCTGAATCCGGCTGTGCTACCATGAGCGCTCGGCGATTGTCGCCGTGTTTCCTTGCGCCCGTAGCTCTGTCGGCTCAGTGAGCGGCTGACTATCGGGGGCAGACTTCACAACACAACTTGCGCCCGTAGCTCAATTGGATAGAGCGTCTGACTACGGATCAGGAGGTTGGGGGTTCGAGTCCCTCCGGGCGTGCTGGTCAGCCTCAGCCGCTGGTCGAGTCTCCGGTCTGCCGTCTATAGCTGACGGTTCAAAGTTGGACCTGCCGAATCGGAGATCAACCTGTCGCGCATCAGTCTGCAATGATCGGAACGATCATACGAGGAGACGAAGTGACGTTGCCCGATCACGACTTGCTGGGGATTCTTGTCGACCACAACGAGGCGTGGAATCGCCACGACCTCGAGTCTCTCATGAGCTTGTTTGCCGAGGACTGCGTGTTCGAGGCGTCGGGGGGCGAGGAGGTGTGCGGAACCCGTTTCGCGGGCTACCTGGAGGTCAGGGAGGCGTTTGCCTCCGTTTTTGAATCGATACCCGACGCTCGGTGGGGCGAGGGACGACACTACAGCTTGGCCCCCGACTACGGAGTGTCCGAGTGGACACTCACCGGCACCCTCCGCGATGGGCGACGTCTCGAGGTCAACGGCTGTGACTTCCTGACCGTGCGCGACGGGAAGATCGTCCGGAAGAACTCCTATCGCAAGCAAAGAGCGCCGATCTGAGTCCACGGCTCCAGGCGGGGCGCCGATCGCTCCGGGCAGGCTTAAGCCTCGTCGTCGGGGAGTTCAGCGCGCAAGCCGATCGGCGACCGGCGCGTGGCGTTGGGCTCACGTAGGCTCGGAACGGATTAGCGCGCACTTTTGGCCGGCGGTTGGGCTCGCCGAAGAGCAACACCGGGAATCTCCGCTCGGTATGTTGCGGTGATGCCCTCTCCAACGCACCTCGAATCTGGCGATCAAGCTGCCTTCGATACGCTTCAATCCAAGCTGGTGGCGCTATGGCGGTCGATCGAGCGCATGAACCACGACTCTCAGACCGTCGTCGTGGTGCCCTCGATCGATGTCGAGGTCGAGCTGACCCCGAGCCAGATGCAGGCCTACGAGGAGCGATACCTCTTCCTGCTGCTCCTCCTTCGCCAGCCCCGAGCCGAAATGGTGTACGTCACCGGCCAGTCCATCCCCTCGGAGATCATCGACTACTACCTCGACCTTATGCCCGGGGTCATCTCCAGCCACGCCCGGCGCCGCCTCCATCTGCTGAGCCCGATGGAGGCTACCGCCCGTCCTCTGACCCGCAAGCTGCTGGAGCGGCCCCGTCTCATGGAGCGCATCCGGGGCCTCATCCTCGACCCGGACCGGGCCCACCTGGTGCCATTCATGGCCACCCGGGAGGATCGGGAACTGGCACTACAGCTCGGGATCCCCATGTACGGGACCGATCCGGACCTGGCCGGCCTGGGGACGAAGAGCGCCAGCCGACGCCTGTTCGAAGAGGTGGGAGTCGACCGACCGCACGGGTCGTCCGACCTGCGGAAGGTGGACGAGGTGGTCGATGCCATTGGTGCGCTCCGCTGCGCCAGCCCCGGGTTGGAGGCGGTTGTCATCAAGACCGACGCCAGCGTGGCCGGGTTCGGCAACACGATCGTCCGGCTGGAGGGGCTCTCCGCCCCCGGGTCCTCCAGTGAGCTCGAGGAGATCGGCCGTCGCCTCCACGATCTGACTCTGGAGGCGCCCGGGATGACAGCCGCCGACTACTGGATCGCGTTCGGAAGGACCGGAGGCATCGTTGAAGAGATGGTCACCGGCGACGAGATCCGTAGTCCCAGCGCCCAGATGCGGGTGACTCCCCTGGGTGGCGTGGAGTTGCTCTCCACCCACGACCAGATCCTGGGCGGAGCCACTGGCCAGGTGTTCATCGGTTCTCGCTTCCCGGCCGACCCCGCCTACGCCTCCCGGATCGGAGCCGAGGCGCTGAGGGTCGGCGCTCGGCTGGCGGAACACGGTGTGATCGGACGGTTCGCGGTCGACTTCGTGGTTGCCCGGAAGGGTAAGGACTGGCACTGCTACGCCATCGAGATCAACCTTCGCAAGGGCGGCACCACCCACCCCTTCCTCACACTCCAGTTTCTCACCGATGGCGCCTACGACGCCGGCTCGGGCCTCTTCGTCACCCCCGAGGGCAGGAACAAGTACTACCTCGCCTCCGACCACCTCGAGGTTCCCGGGCTCGAGAAGCTGCTTCCTTCCGATGTCCTCGACATCGCCTTGTTGCGGGGGCTCCATTTCGATCAGGGCCGACAGGTGGGGACGGTGTTTCACATGCTCAGCGCCGTTCCCACCACCGGACAGGTGGGCGTTACGTGTGTGGCGGATTCGCCCGAGGAGGCAGAGCTGCGCTACGAAGAGACGCGGCGGGTGCTGGCGGAAGCGGTGAGCTGAAGGGCTCAGCCGCCCAGCGTCGACACCACTTCCCGCATGAAGGCGGGCAGGTCGTCGGGTCGGCGTGAGGTGATGAGGTTGCCATCGTGGACCACCTCTTCGTCGACCCACTCACCGCCGGCGTTGGCCAGATCGGTCCGGATCGACGGATACGAGGTGACCTTCCTCCCCTGGGTCAACCCGGCGGACACCAGCATCCAGGGTCCGTGGCAGATGGCTGCCACCGGCTTGCCGGCCTCACCAACCTCCCGGACGAGGTCGACCATCGGTTGGCAGCGCCGCATGTAGTCGGGAGAGAAGCCTCCCGGCACCACCACCGCGTCGTAGTCGGCCGGATCGGCCGAAGAGGCAGCAGCCGTGGTGGTGGCGTTGGTTCCTTGCTTGCCGGTGTGGGTGGTGTCCGCCTCGCAACCCACCAGGTCAACGGAGTGGCCGGCCTCCAGCAGGCGATAGAACGGATACCACAGTTCCACGTCCTCGAACAGGTCGGCGACGAGCAGGGCAATTCGCATCGAATCTCCTTTCCCTCCTGTTCCGGAGCCTACCCGGGACAAGGAGGTAGAAACCGGCGTCCAGATAGGCTTCGTGGCGAGAGGTATCTGCACTTTGGCTGCCGCCACACGTCCGTCTTCCGCCCCGGCTCCGAACAGCAGACGATATGAAACTCGAAGAACAGCGACGCATCGACCGACCGCAAGATGAGGTGTTCGCCTACGTGGCCGAATTCTCCAACAGCGCCGAATGGGACCCGGGCGTGGACTCGGCACGCCGTCTCGACGACGGTCCGCTCGGGGTGGGATCACGCTTCCACGTGGAGGTGAAGTTCGGCGGTACCACCTCGCCCATGACCTACGAGATCCTCACCTACGAACCCGACCAACGGGTGGTGCTGGAAGGCAAAGGCGAGCGGGTGACGGCCCTCGACGACATCCGCTTCCGCACTGAGAACGGAGTCACCGTCGTCGACTACACCGCCGACCTCGAGTTCAAGGGCCTGCTGGGCCTCGTCGCTCCGCTCCTGACGCCGTACCTGAAGAAGAACGTCGGGGCGAAGGCGCTGGACGGACTGGTCGCGACCCTGCAGTGATCGACAAACTCTCGATCGCCACCTTCACCAACCTCGGCTACCTGGCCCACTCACTCGGGTTCGATCCCATTGAAGCCGACCTGACCGGCAAGACGGTCGTGATTACGGGTGCGACCGGTGGCCTGGGCCGAAGCACCGCCATCACCCTCGGGGAGATGGGGGCCCGGGTGATCGTGGTGGCGCGCGACCAGGACAAATTGGACGAGACGGTGGCCGAGATCGGTCCCCGGGCCGTGTCGCTCCGGGCCGACCTGAGCTTGATGTCAGAGATTCGTCGCCTCGCCGGTCGTCTGCAGGACGAGGAGCGGATCGACATAATGGTCAACAACGTCGGGGTGCTCTTCCCTGAGCGGCGAATGACGTCGGAAGGGCTAGAGCGGACGCTGGCGGTAAACCTGGCCGGCCACTTCCTGCTCACCAACCGGCTTGTTCCCAAGCTCGAGGAGCAAGGGACGGGCCGAATCATCAACGTCACCTCGGGAGGCATGTACGCGGAGCGGATTCGGCCCGACGACCTCCAGTACGAGCGCGGCTCCTATCGCGGTTCGGTCGCCTATGCCCGCACCAAGCGGGGACAGGTGATCCTTACCGAGATGTGGGCCGAGCAGCTGGCCGGATCAGGAGTCGTAGTCCACGTCATGCATCCCGGCTGGGTGAAGACCGCCGGGGTGGCGGAGTCGCTGCCCACCTTCAACCTGGTGATGAAGCCGTTCCTCCGCTCCGTCGATCAGGGAGCGGACACGATTGTGTGGCTGGCCGCCGCCGACGAGCCGGGCGGCTCCAGCGGAGAATTTTGGTTCGACCGGCGCCGAGTCCCCACCCACCTGCTGGAGCGCACCCGGGAAACGCCCCAGGAACGGGACGCCCTCTGGAACCGGCTGGAGGAGCTCACCTCGGCCTGAGGTAACCCATTCTGTGGGTCGGAATCGACGCTGCAGGCGTCACTTCCGACCCACACAACATTCATCCAGTCTCTCCTCCGGCTCCGAACAGTCGACGTAATCGAGCCAACAGGAGGACTCAAATGAGGAAACTGACCATCTTCGCTCTGGCAGGAGCACTGATCGCGGCGCTGGCCGCTCCGGCGGCGGCCCGTCCGTCCCAGTCCGAGGCGGCCAAGCCGACCTCGCAGAGCATCGTCGACATCGTCCTCGCCGACGACGGCGAGTTCGACATCCTGCAGGCGGCCGTGATCGAAGCCGGCCTCGTAGGTGCCCTCGACGGCCGCCGTCAGCTGACGGTGTTCGCTCCCTCCGATACCGCCTTCATCGCCACCTTCGAAGGTCTGCTCCAGACCGATCTCAACGAGGGTGCGGTGATCGACTTCATCGAGGCCGGTCAGGTTGATGCTGCCTTCGGTGACGGTGCCCTGGTCGACATCCTGCTCTACCACGTAATTCCCGGCCGTCGCGTCAGCACCTCCGTGCTGGGCGCCCCCGGATACCGGACCCTGTCGGGCGACTACCTGACCAAGGATGAGCTGGTCGATGCAGGCGTCATCCCTGCCGACATTTCAGCCCGCAACGGGGTCGTCCACGTCCTCTCCACCGGCGTCCTGCTTCCCTGATCGGATCGTCTCCGGAGAGACCGAGAAGGGGACCCGCTCCGGTAGGTCCCCTTTCTCGTTCTGTGGGTCGGAGGTGACGCCCCGAGGGTCACTTCCGACCCACAAAAGCGTTCTCGTCCGCTCAGTTCTTGAGCAGGGTCAGCAGAAGGATGCTCGGTTCGCGGGCGATCAAAGAGTGCGACTCATCCGGGTCCATGAACATCCACGACGAGGGGGTCAGCTCGTGGGTCTCGCCGGCGACGGTGAAGTCGATGCGGCCCTGGGGAACCTGGACGATGGCGGCCGAGGCCGACCGGTGCTCGGTCAGCTCCTGATCCGTGTCGAAGGCGAAGACCACCAGCCGGACCCGGTCGTCCTTGTGCACCACCCGACTGAGTGTTCCCTCCCGGGGGATATCGACCTCGGCGATGAGGTCGGAGATCGAGGTCGTCATCGGGATCCTTTCGATCGAGTTGCCTAGGCTAGGGACCGACCGTGGCTCATCCGCCCGGGACATGGGCGACGAACACTGAGTGTCAGATGCTCGACGTCTACGAATCCCCGCCCCCTCCCTCTCCTATCATCCCCTGTGTCGTCCCGTGGCTGAGAGGGCGTGTGGAGGAACCCAACCGAGAAGATGCCGGGCTCGCCGAGCGTGTGGCGGCGGGCGATCGTGGCGCCCTCGAGGACGCCTTTCAGGCCTACAGCGGGCCGGTGAAGTCGGTGGCGGTGCGGGTCCTGCGGGATCAGTCGTTGGCCGAGGACGTGGTCCAGGACACCTTCGTTACCTTCTGGAAGCGTCCCGATCGCTACGACCCCGCCCGGGGGACTCTTCGCACCTTCCTGCTGACGATCGCCCATCGCCGTGCCGTCGATGTGGTCCGCTCCGAGGAGGCGCGGGCGCGACGGGAGTCCCGACCTCCCGATCCCGAGCACTTCGACCTCGAGGACGAGGTATGGACGCGCCGCCTTTCCGAGCACGTCCGTGCCGCCCTCGAAGAACTGTCCGAGGGAGAGCGACAGGCGATCTCTCTCGCCTATTACGGGGGCCTCAGCTACGTCGAGGTGGCCGAGCGCCTCGGTGCTCCGGAGGGGACCGTCAAGAGCCGGATCCGCAGCGGGATGAAGAAGCTCGCCGCCAGCCTGGAGAGTGTGGCGTGATGTCGGTGGACGAGGTGCGGGACCTGATTCCCCTCTACGCCCTCGACGCGCTCGAGGGAGATGAACAGATCGCAGTGCAGTCGCACCTCCCCGGATGTGGGGAGTGTCGCACTGACCTCGCCCGTCAGGAGGCGACGGTGGCCGAGCTCATTCCCGAGGAGGGACCCGCCACCGGCGTCTGGCAGCGGATCGTGGATCAGATCGACCTCCTCGAGGCCGACGGGCCGGTCTCCATCGACAGAGGTCCTCGCCGGAGCCGGGGGTTGAAATGGCTGGCGACCGTGGCGGCCGGCGCCGCCCTGGTCCTCGCCACGGGCGTGGTTGCTCAGCGGCTGGCCGACCAGCCGCTGTCCGGCTCCCAGGCGGTGCTGGCGGCGGCCGGGGTCGCCGCCACCGGGGAGGGAGCGGTTGTGGCGGAGCTGGTCGGCGACGCCGGAACGGTGGCCCGGGTGGTGCTCACTGCCGAGGGAGAGGGCTTCGTGCTGCCCGCCGGTCTCGACCCACTCGGTCCCGACCGTACCTATCAACTTTGGGTGATCACGGCCGACGACCTGGTCATCTCGGCCGGCGTCCTGGGCGCCGACCCCGCCCCGGCCCGCTTCACCTGGAGCGGCGAGGTGGCGGGCTTTGCCCTCACCCGGGAGGTGGCGGGAGGGGTGGTCTCCAGCGCCGGCGACGTGGTGGCGGCGGTCGAGACCTGATGCATTCTGTGGGTCGGAAATGACGCTTCCAGCGTCATTTCCGCCCCACAAAACGGTTCTGTGTCAGCCCTGGCAGGTGGGGCACCAGTACGTGATCCGGGCGGGGTCGCCGACCCATTCTTCCTCGATGGCGGTGCGACACCGGCGGCAGGGCAGTCCTTTGCGTCCGTACACCCAGGTGCCCTCGTCGGGGCGGCCGGTGGTGGAACGCACCGCCCGGCGAGCGTTGGGAAGGAGCAGGCGCCGGGCCCGGGTCGCCAACGCCTCTCGCTTCGTCCCGTCGATGCCGTCCATGGTGCGCTGGGGCAGCAACTTCTCGAGGAACAGGACCTCACACTTGTACTCGTTGCCGACTCCCGCCATCACCCGCTGGTCGAGTAGGAAGTCGCTGACGGTGCGCTCGCCCGGGTAGCGGTCGCCCCGGCGCCGAAACTCCTCCCAGTCGAACTCGTCGGCGAGAAGGTCGGGCCCCAGGCGCTCCAGTCGTAGCTCGATCTCGTCGCGCCGGGCGACTTCGACGGTGGGAGCCGCCAGCACCCATACCGACCCGGCCTCGGTGGTGAGTCCGAGTCGGAGCGGGCCCCGGTCGCGGGCGGTCAGTCGACCGCTTCCGGCCCGCACCCGCCCGGGCATGCCGAGATGGACGTGGATCGTCAGTCCCGAATCGAGATCGAACATGAGGTGCTTGCCCCGGGTGCGCACCTCCTCCACCCGTCGACCGAGAATCGACCGCGAGTGGCGACGCACGGCCGGCGCAGATCCGTCAACCCCGGTCACCTCCCTCCCCATCAGCACCGGGCGGGCGCGGGCCGCCGCCCGGGTGTATGAGTCACCCTCGGGCACGTGGCCCTCGCCAGCGGAGGCCCTTGACGGCGGGGGCGAACCCCGCCTCGATCAGTCTCTCAGCCAGATGGCTGGAGGCGGCCGAGACGTCGTTGACGCTCTCAATCGTGAACCGGTTGTGCCGGCTAGCCAGGTCGGCCAGAGCTGGCACCACTTCCTCTCCCAGATCGACGCCCGCACCCCACAGGGAGACCGTCGACCCTCCCCGCTCGACGTATCCGGCCAGTTTTCCGTCGACGAGGATGACGTAGGTGCCGGCGGTACGGGCGAGGCGTACCGGGGCATCCGGCCAGGGGAGCGAGGCACCGTAGGGGTTGGCGGGGTCGGTGGAGGCAAGGGCGACCAGGCCGGGCTCGGGCGTGGACCTGACCCGGTCCACGGCTCCCGGGGTGGCGAACTGGGCCCCGCCCTGTCCTTCGATGAAGTATCCCCGCCGCACCCGACCCGACTCCTCCATCTGGGAGAAGACCGGATACAGGCCGCTGAAGCCTCCCGGGATCCCCTCGGCTCCCACCGCCGCCCGCGTCACGACGCCGTGGCGGTCGAGCAACTGGGTGGCCCAGGCGGCGGCACGGGCCGTGTCGGAGGCAGGAGGCGTTACCAACTGGTCGACGAGGGACCAGCGTCCGGCGGCGTGGGGCGGGTAGCTGGAAGGGAGGTGGCGGGGCCTCCCGCCGCGGCCGCGGCGGGAGAGAAACGCCCGCAGCGGAGCGAGGGTGTCGTTGGTGACCTCTCCCGACCACACCAGGTCCCACAGCGCCTCCAGGACGGCGTCGAGGTCGCCTCCTCCGGCCGAGGTGTAGATCTCGGCGAAGAAGGAAGCTCCCCGTTCGGACAGGTGGCGGCGAATGGCGGCGTGGAGTTCCGCGTCGGGCGGGTCCCCGGAAGGGCGAAGGTGGAGGAGCGGGAGCTGGCTGCGGAGATACAGCGCGACCCGTCCGTCCCGCGGCCCGAGCGAGGCGCGGCCGGTCCACACCACCTCGCCTTCCAACATCAGCTGGTCGAGCCCGGAGCCGGCGTCTTCGAGGCGGGTGGCGAGCATGTCGCGCTCGAGCACCGAGGCCGGGATCTCGGCTCCCTGGAGACGGGAGACGACCTCGAGAAGTGCGGGCCGGCCCCGTACCCGACGCCCCACCCCGTGCCAGGAAGGCAGGAAGCGGCCCACGGCCGCCGGTTCCGCCGGCTCGATCTCCCCCCGAAGTTGGGCCAGTGAGCGGCGTTTGATCCGGCGCAGCACCTCGGTATCGACCCATTCGGACCCGGCATGGCCCGGGGTGAAAGAGCCCCGCACCACCCGTCCTTCCTGTTCCAGGCGGTGGAGGGTGGACTCGACCACCGACGCCGCCAGGTGCAGGTCCCGGGCGGCGTCTTCGAGCCGGAAGGGGGCGTGGGTGCGGGCGAATCGTCCGACCACGTCTCCCAGGGGGTCGGGCACCGGCTCCAGCAGGGTCTGGGGGACGCCGGGCGGGGGTTGGACCCCGAGGCCGTCGCGCAGGCGGGCGGCGTCCTCGACCACGGCCCAGCGAGACTCGCCACCCAGATGGACCGGGATCACCCGGCGTTCCACCGCCAGCTCGTCCAGCGCGGCCTCGGCGTTGATCTCGGTCGAGCGGTCGGCCACCTTCGCCGCGCTGAGCGGCCCCAGTTCGCGGAGCAGGTCGGCGACGGCGTCTTTGGAGCGGGCGGCCCGTTCGGGAATGAGGCGCTGCAACTCGAGCTCGATGGTGGCGATCACGTCGGCGGAGAGCAGTTCCCGCAACTCCCCCTCGCCCAGCAACTCGGCCAGCAGGTCGCGGTCGAGGGTGAGGGCGGCCGCCCGGCGCTCGGCCAGCGGGGTGTCGGCCTCGTACATGTAGGCGGCGATGAAGGCAAAGAGAAGCGAGGAGGCGAAGGGGGAGGCGGAGGGGACCTCCACCTCGACGATACGGATGCGGCGGGAACGGATGTCGGCCAGCACCTCGGTCAGCGCCGGGAGGTCGAAGTCGTCCTGGAGGATCTCACGGTATGTCTCGAGCACGATCGGGAAGGACCCGAACTGCTTGGCCACCGAGAGGAGGCCGGCCGCCTTGCGACGCTGCAGCCACAGCGGGGTGCGTGAGCCGGGGCGTCGGCGAGGGAGGAGCAGGGACCGGCCCGCCGCCTCCCGGAAGCGGGCCGCGAAGAGGGCGGTATCGGCGAGGTGGTCCATGAGGAGCGACTCGACCTCCTCCGGGTCGAGAAGCAGTTCGGCCGCTCCCGGCACCTCCTCGCTGTCGGGAAAACGCAGGGCGATGCCGTCGTCGGACCAGATGACGTCGACGTCGGCTCCGTAGCGACCGCGCAACTGCTGGGTGAGGGCCATCGCCCACGGGGCGTGGACCCGGGCCCCGAGCTGGGACAGGATGACGACCCGCCAGTCGCCGATCTCGTCGCGGAAGCGTTCCACCACGAGGGTCTGGTCGTCGGGAAGCGCTCCGGTGGCCTCCTTCTCTTCTTCCAGGTAGGCCACCAGGTTGCCCGCCGCCCACTCGTCGAGGTCGTACTCGTCGCGCAGGCGCTGCCGGGCGACCTCGGGCTCGAGGGACGAGATCTCGCGCACGAAGCGGCCGATGGCCCGGCCGGCCTCGAGCGGTCGTCCCGCCATGTCCCCGTGCCAGAACGGGACCTTGGCGGCCGGTTCGCCGGGGGCGGGAACGACCTCGACGCGGTCCACGCCGATGTCGGCGATCCTCCAGGTGGAGGCGCCGAGCACGAAGACGTCGCCCTGACGCGACTCGTAGACCATCTCCTCGTCGAGTTCTCCCACCCGGGACCCGTCGGGGAGAACCACCCGATACAGCCCCCGGTCGGGGATGGTACCGGCGTTGGTGACCGCCAGCTGTCTGGCTCCGGGGCGAGCGGTCACCGTCCCCTCTACCCGGTCCCAGACGAGTCGGGGCCGGAGTTCGGCGAAGACGTCGGAGGGGTACCGCCCCGCCAGCATGTCGAGGGTGGCGTCGAAGACCGAGCGGGCCAGACCGGCATAGGGTGCCGCCCGGGTGACCATGGCGTAGAGGTCGTCGGCGTGAAGGTCGTCCATCACGACGGTGGCGACCAGTTGCTGGGCGAGAACGTCGAGGGCGTTGCGGGGGATGTCGGTGGGCTCGACCCGGCCCTGTCGCATCTCCTCGGAGACGACGGTCGCCACCAGCAGGTCGCCCCGGTACTTGGGGAACAGCTTGGCCCGGCTGGTCTCGCCCACCTGGTGGCCGGCCCGACCCACCCGCTGCAGGCCGGATGCGACCGAGATCGGCGACTCCACCTGGATGACCAGGTCGACCGCTCCCATGTCGATCCCCAGCTCCAGCGAAGAGGTGGCCACCACCGCCTTCAACTCGCCCCGCTTGAGTGCCTCCTCGATCATCACCCGCTGTTCTCGTGACACCGAGCCGTGATGGGAGCGGGCGATCTCCTTGCCGGCCAGCTCGTTCAGTTCGGAACAAATGCGCTCGGCCAGGCGCCGGGAGTTGGCGAAGACGATCGTCGAAGTGTGTTCTTCCACCAGCTGCAGGATGCGGGGATGGACCGCCGGCCAGATCGACTGCTGGCGCACCAGCTCGGGCTCGAGCGGATCGGGCGGGGCGGGGGCGGCCATGTCCGCCACCGGGACGATCAGTTCGAGGTCGAGGGAACGTTCCTCCTCCACGTCCACGATCGTCACCGGGCGGTCGACCCGTTCTCCATCTACGTGCTTGCCGCCCCCCAGGAAGGAGGCGATGGTTTCGAGCGGACGCTGGGTGGCGGAGAGGCCGATGCGTTGCGCCCCCGGGGCGATTTCCTCCAGCCGCTCCAGGGACAGGACGAGGTGGGCGCCGCGCTTGGTGCCGGCCACGGCATGGACCTCGTCGACGATGACCCAGCGGACGGTCGACAGCGCCTGACGGGCCTGCGAGGTGAGGAGGAGATACAGCGACTCGGGGGTGGTGATGAGGATGTCGGGCGGATGGCGCTGCATCCGCCGCCGCTCGTCGGCGGGGGTATCGCCGGTGCGCAGGAAGGTGGCCAGCTCGGGGAGAGGCTCGAGGTCGAGACGCTCGGCTGCCTGGCGAATCCCCACCAGCGGGGCGCGCAGGTTGCGCTCGATGTCGTAGGCCAGCGCCTTGAGCGGCGAAACGTAGAGGACCCGGCAGCGCTCCTCCCGATCCGGGATGGGTTCGTGGGCCAGCTGGTCGATCGTCCACAGAAAGGCGGCCAGGGTCTTTCCCGACCCGGTGGGAGCGTGGATCAGGGTGTGGGCACCCGATCCGATCGCCTTCCAGCCCTGTACCTGGGCCGGGGTTGGCGCGGGAAAGCTCGCCTCGAACCAGGCGCGGGTGGCAGGGGCGAACAGCTCGAGGGAGCTCATGTCAGTGAAGGGTATCGACGCCCTGTGTCAAGCGCCCCCGGGATCCGTCCTCCGCGACCGTTCTGTGGGCTGAAAGTGGCACCTGCGGCGTCACTTCCGACCCACAGAAGCGTGATCCCGTCAGTCGTCGCAGACGTCGTGGTCGGAGGGAAAGCCGGCGAGGACCTTCTCGGAGATCTCGGTCAGGGTCTCGAGTTGCTGGGGAGTGAGGATGTCGATCAGGTAGCGGCGAACGTCGGCGACGTGGGAGGGTGCGGCCGCCTCGATCGCCTCCCGCCCCGGGCCGGTGAGCACGACGAAC
The DNA here is from genome assembly GCA_035461175.1 of Acidimicrobiia bacterium. Lineage (GTDB taxonomy): Bacteria > Actinomycetota > Acidimicrobiia > Spongiisociales > ZC4RG35 > DATHVR01. The sequence goes on from DATHVR010000024.1 coordinate 27,635, forward strand.
AAGCCCCGCCCGTCGCTGTCGCAGGTCTGGCGCTCGATCAGTCCTCGCTTCTCCATCCGGCGCAGGTGATGGGAGAGACGGCTCTTCTCCCACTGGAGGGCAGAGCCCAGCTCGAAGGCGCGCAGCATCCCCTCGGGCGATTCGGACAGATGCACCAGCACCTCGTAGTCGGAGAGGGAAAGGCCCGTCTCACGTACCAGGGTGCGGTGGAGGAGCGCCTCGAGCTGGACGCTCATCTGCTGGTAGCCGCGCCAAGCGCGATTCTCGGATCTGTTCAACCAGGGTGTTTCGGGCATATCCACAGTGTAGGGAGAAAGTAGTTGACATGTCATCTGACGTCATCCTATGATGAGTTGACACGTCAACCAAAGACGGAAGCGACTTCCGAGGAGAAGCACCATGACCACCGAAACCACCACCACACTTACCGCCATCGAGCGCTCCGAGCTTACCGGTACCTACACGATCGATCCCGCCCACAGCCGCTTCGGCTTCGTCGCCCGCCATGCCATGGTCACCAAGGTCCGTGGCAACTTCAACGAGTTCGAGGGCTCGCTCGAGCTCGACGGTGAGGAGCCCACCCGCTCCAGCGGTCAGATCACGATCCAGGCCAAGTCGATCGACACCCGCAGCGAGGACCGGGACGCCCACCTCCGCAGCAACGACTTCTTCGCCATGGACGGGTACCCCGAGATCCGCTTCGAGTCGACCGGGATCGAGGACAAGGGCGACGACACCTACCAGGTGACCGGTGACCTCACCATCCGGGGCGAGACCAGGTCGGTCACCTTCGACGTCGAGTTCACCGGTGCCGCCATCGACCCCTGGGGCAATACCCGCATCGGGATGGAAGGCTCCACCAAGGTCAACCGCAAGGACTGGGGCGTCAACTGGAACGCCGCCCTCGAGGCCGGCGGGGTCCTGGTCTCCGAAAAGGTGACCATCGAGTTCGAGATCGCCGCCGTCAAGAGCTGACCCAGACCTCCTCCGCCGAATCCAGGGCCGCGCCTCCGGGGGCGGCCCTTCGGCGTCGGAGGCTCATACCGCGAACCTGAGGTTCCTGTGTACCGCCAGGGTACAAAACTCTCTCCAGAACGAAGCAGGGTGGAGGCGCCCTCTCCAACTCGAGAGAGTTCTGTACCGCCCTGGTACAGCCGAACCTGAGGTTCGCGTTCTGCTGCCGTGTGGGGAGGGAATGGGCTGGGTAGCCTGATCCGTCATGGAATGGATCTCTAACCCCGACATCTGGCTGGCACTCGTCACTCTGACCGCCCTCGAGATCGTGCTCGGGATCGACAACATCGTCTTCATCTCGATCCTGGCTGGGAAACTCCCCGAGGAACAGCAGGACAAGGCTCGCAACACGGGGCTCATGTTGGCCATGGGGATGCGGATCCTGATGCTGCTGGCGATCTCGTGGATCATCGGACTCACCGATCCCTGGTTCGCCATCTTCGGCAACGAGCTCTCGGGGCGTGACCTAATCCTGATCGTCGGGGGTCTCTTCCTGCTCGGCAAGGCCACCTTCGAGATCCACGAGAAGCTGGAAGGTGAGGATCCCCACGCCCAGGAGGTCACGGCCGTGGCCACCTTCCGTTCCGTGATCGTCCAGATCCTCCTTCTCGACTTGGTCTTCAGCCTCGACTCGGTGATCACGGCGGTGGGAATGGCCGACGAGATCTGGGTGATGATCACGGCCGTCGTCATCTCGATCGGGGTGATGCTGCTCTCGGCGGGGGCGATCAGCGACTTCGTCAACCGTCATCCCACGGTCAAGATGCTGGCGCTCAGCTTCCTCATCCTGATCGGCTTCTCGCTGATCGCCGAGGGGTGGGAACTGCACATCCCCAAGGGCTACATCTACTTCGCCATGGGCTTTTCGATCCTGGTCGAGGCCCTCAACCTGCGGGTGCGGAGCAAGAAAGTCAGCGCCGACCCGGTCGAGCTCCGGCCGACCTACGTGAAGGAGCTCCAGGCCTCCGGGGCGGTGGGTCACTACCACCGCGCCCCCCGGCCGTGAAGCTGGTCACGTCCCGGTGAACTCGGGCGGGCGTTTCTCGGCGAAGGCGGCCATCGCTTCGGCCAGGTCGTTGGAGTGGAGGAAAGCCGAGTTCCACAGGGCGACGTAGTCGAGGGCCTGCTCGGTGGACATCTCCGCCCCGGCCGCCATCACCGCTTTCGAACCCTGCACCGCCAGGGGCGAGTTGGCGGCGATCGTCTCGCCCATGGTCTGGGCGGCCGAGTGGAGTTCTTCCGCGCCGGGATGGACCCGGTTGACCAGTCCGATTCGCTCGGCCTCGAGCGCGTCGATGTCGGCGCCGGTGTAGGCCAGTTCGGCGGCGCGGCCCGGGGCGATCACCCTGGGCAGCCGCTGGAGAGTTCCCACGTCCGCCACCAGCGCCAGCCGCGTCTCCCGGACCGAGAAGACGGCGTCGGCGGCGGCGAGGCGGATGTCGCAGGCAGTGATCAGGTCGATGCCCGCCCCCAGGCAGTACCCGTGCACGGCGGCGATGACCGGTTTCGAACATTCCTCGAAGGCGGACATGGTGGCCTGAAGACGCTTGATCTCCCGATAGAGGTGCGACTTGGTCTCGGCCAGGGAGCGGCCCTCGGGCTGGAGCGACATCAGCATTTGCAGGTCGATCCCGACGGTGAAGGCTGGTCCTCGTCCCGCCACCACCACTGCCCGCACCGACTCGTCCGCGTCGAGTTCGGCCACGGCCGGGGGGATGTCGGCCCACATGTCGGCCGAGAGGGCGTTGCGCTTGTCGGGCCGGTCCAGCCACAGCCAGCCGACCGGCCCGTTCCGCTCCAGCGTCAGATGCTCGTATGCCATCCGCAGAGCCTAAAGCCCAGCGGCATCACCCTTACTCGGCGGAGCGGAAAGCCTCCCGCCACTTCATCCTGCCCCCGAAGCGGAGCAGGCCGCCGGCGTAGACCCGCCCCGCCAGGCGGACCATCACCACGATGGAGCCCACGGTGATCAGGACCGCCAAGATCATCTCCCACGGTTCGATGGTGCGCAGGGCGAGACGGATGGGAGCGACATAGGGAGCAGTGAAGGGGATGAACGTCCCCACCACCGCCACCACCCCATCGGGCTCATTGAGAGCCTGGAAGCTGAGGAAGTAGCCCACCACCGCCAGTATCGAGAGCGGGGCCGCCGCACTCTGGGCGTCCTCCATTCGTGATACCAGCGCCCCCGCCGCCCCGAACAGGGTGGCGTAGAGCACGAAGCCGAGGATGAACCACCCCACCAGCGCCACCACCGAGTCGAGCGGGAGCGAAGGCACATCGAAGGCGTTGGTGATTCGCAAGCCGATCATGGCCACCGTCAGCAGGATCACCAATTGGCCCAGTCCGAGCAGGCCGATGCCGACCAGCTTGCCGGCGAAGATCTGCCAGGGGCGCAGGGTCGACAGCAGAACCTCCACCACGCGGTTGGTCTTCTCCTCGGTGACGCCCGACAACATCCAGCTGCCGTACGTGAGCACCGCGATGTACATCAGGATGAGGCCGACGAAGGCGATCAGCCCCCGCAGTTCCGCTTCGTTGTCCTCGGCACCGTTGAGATTCCGGACTTCGAGCGGCTCGGAGGCCAGCAGCTCGAGCACCTCGGCCGCCTCCTCGTTGGAAGCAACCAGGTCCTGAACCCGGCGGGTCCCGGCCGCTTCCTGGAGTAGCCCGGTCATGGAGCCACCCGGGCCGCCAAAGGCGTTGCCGGTCCCGGGAACCACGAGCTCCTGCCCGTCGACCAGAATCGCCTCGATCTCGCCCTCATCCAGGGCAGTCTCGGCCGCAGTGAGGTCTTCGAATACGGTAGTCTCAAAATCGTCGGGCTCTTCCTCGCCCGCCCGCTCCCCCGCCAGGGCGGAGGCGGTGGAGACGATCGGTTCTCCACCCTCGCCCACGATCCCCACCTGGTAGGTGGTGGGATCCCCCCCGAAGAGGGCGGGCAGGGCGATGGCTCCGCCCAGGAGGATGAGGGTGAAGATGGTGGAGACGATGTAGGCCTTGGAACGGCCCCGCTCGCGGAGTTCACGCCACGCCACCAGTCGAATCGCTTCGAACGAGTTCATCGCACGGCCTCCCGGAACAGATCGGTAAGGGTCGGGGTGGTGTAGACGAAGTGGCGAACCGCTCCGGTCCGCTCGGCCTCGGCGAGAACCCGGCGGACGTCGGTGGCGGCATCGACCATCAGGATGTGGCGTCCATCCGCCACCTCGGCCGAATGGATGCCCTCCAGGGTGGAGAGGACGGTTTCGATGGGGCCTTCCATCTCCACCTCCAGCCGGCGGATGGGGGAAGCGTCCTTGAGCCGGCGGACGTCTCCCGCCATCACGATCCGGCCCTGGCTGATCACGGCTACCTCGTCGCAGATGTCCTCGACCAGGTCCAGTTGATGCGACGAGAACACGACCGAACGACCCTGGGAAGTCTGGTTGCGGAGTACGTCGGCCATCGTGTCCACTCCCAGCGGGTCGAGCCCCGAGAAGGGCTCGTCGAGCACCATCAGATCCGGGTCGTGGACCAGGGCCGCCGCCAGTTGGACCCGCTGCTGGTTGCCGTGGGATAGGTCCTCGGTGGGAGAGTCGCGCCGGTCGCCGAGACCGAGCGTGTCTAGCCAGCGGTCGGCGGCGGCGCCGGCCTCGGCCGCGTTCAGGCCGTGGATCCGGCCCATGTATTTGAGCTGGTCATGGGCCTTCATCTTCGGATACAACCCCCGCTGCTCGGGCATGTAGCCGAATCGCATTCTCACCCCGGGCGTGATGGCGGAACCTTGCCATCGCACCTCGCCGTGGTCGGGGGTCACGAGTCCGAAGATGGATCGCATCGTGGTGGTCTTGCCGGCACCGTTCGGTCCCAGGAACCCCAGCATCTTGCCGGGATGGACCTCGAAGCTGGCCCCGTCCAGGGCGATCACATCCTCGTATCGCTTGTACAGGTCGTCGATCTCGAGCATGTCCTCCACGGTACGGCTTGCTTCGGGCCATGTCCTCCGCCGCCGGGGGGATCCGCCTATCCGCCTGCCGGGGGAAGCAACCTGGGCGGGTGTGGCTTAGCCTGCCGGTGTGGAATCCGCTCCGCCCCGCCTCCGCATCTGGGACTGGATCGCCTCCGGGCTCTTGTTCGTGCTCGCCTGGCTGGGCGACTTCGTCAACCGCTCGGCCCTGCCGGAGCTGGGGACGCCGGTCCCAGTCGAGGATGTGGTCCTGCTCGCCCTGCTCGCCTTCGGTGTGACCTTCCGGCGCCGCTACCCCCTCTCCGTTCTCACCGGCACCACCGCCCTCTTTCTGGCCGTGCGGATCCAGGGCGTGCCGGAGGGGAGCCTCACCGCCATCATCCTCTTCCTCGCCCTCTTCTCGGCCGGCGCCTACAGCCAACACCCCCGCCGGGACCTGATCCGGGGGGCGGCGATCGCCGTTTCGATGGGAGTGCTGGTGTGGTCCCTCTACGCCAACGCCGAGGGTCTTCCGGGCAGCGTCGTCGCCTACCAGGTGTTCTCGCTCCTCATCAATGTTGTCTTCTTCGGCGCCGGGTGGGTGATGGGAGATCTGTGGCGGCGACGGGGGGAGGATCAGGTCGAGCTCCGGCGTCGGGCGGACGAACTCGAGGCGCAGCGGCACCAGCTGGCCGAGCAGGCCGTCGCCAACGAACGGTTGCGCATCGCCCAGGAGCTCCACGACGTCGTCGGCCACCACGTGAGCGTGATGGGCGTTCAGGCGGGAGCGGCCCGTCGCACCCTCGGTTCCGACCGCGAGAAGGTTGCCGGCCTGCTGGCCGGGATCGAGGACTCCGGTCGCCAGACGGTGGCGGAGATGGGCCGTCTCGTCGGTCTGCTCCGCCAGCCGGGTGACCAGGACCTGGAGCCCCAGCCCCGCCTCGACGGTCTCGACGAGCTGGTCGAACAGATGCGCTCGGCCGGCCTGGAAATCCGGCTGCATCGACTCGGTGCAGTCCGGCCGCTGGACGAGACCGCAGATCTGTCGGCCTACCGGATCGTGCAGGAGGCGCTCACCAACGCCCTCAAGCACGCCAGTGCCCCCCAGGCCGAGGTCGTGGTCGGCTACCTGGCCGAGAATCTCGAGCTGCGGATACGGAACCCGGCCATCGATGGCGGAGAACCGGACTCGGGCCGGGGCCTGGTGGGGATGCGGGAGCGGGCCGCCTTCGCCGGGGGATCCCTCGAGGTGGGACAGAAGCACGATGGCTGGTTCGAGGTGAGGGCCAACATCCCCTACCGGAGGTCGCCGTGATCCGGGTAGCTCTCTCCGACGACCACGCCATCGTGAGGGCGGGGTTCAGGCTCATCCTCGAGACCGAACCCGACATCGAGGTGGTGGGGGAGGCGTCCGAGGGTCGGGAAGCGGTGAGGCTGGCGGCGCTGGAGAGGCCGGACGTGTTCCTGATGGACGTGCAGATGCCGGGAACCAACGGACTCGAGGCCACCCGGCTCATCGCTGAGAAGGCGCCGGATGTGCGGGTCCTCATCCTCACCACTTTCGAGCGAGACGATTACGTGTTCGGCGCCCTGCGCAACGGAGCGGCCGGCTTCCTGCTCAAGAACTCCCCGCCCGAGGACGTGATCGATGCGGTCCGCACCGTCGCCGGGGGCGATTCGCTGCTGGCTCCATCGGTCACCCGGCGCATCATCGAAGAGTTCGTGCGCAACGGAGGGACGCCGGTCCCTTCTCCGGAACTCGATTCACTCACCGACAGGGAGCGTCAGGTGCTGGTGCAGGTAGGCCGGGGCCTGTCCAACCGGGAGATCGCCGAAGCGCTGTTCGTGGGAGAGGCAACGGTCAAGAGCCATGTGTCGGCGATTCTCGCCAAACTCGGGCTCAGGGATAGGGTTCAGGCGGTGGTTTTCGCCTACGAGGCAGGTCTGATCCGACCTGGGGGTGACCGATGAGACGGCTGCTGACGATCTTGCTGACCCTGGTGCTGGTGGCCGGGTGCGCCGACAACGGTGCCGACACCACCACCTCGACCACCGTTACTCCAGGAACGAGCGCTCCCGACACCACCGGGGCGCCCCCCACCTCGGCAGCTCCCGGCACGACTTCGGGCGAAGAGGCACCCCTCGACACCCGTGTGGCATGGCTGGCGGAACTGTTCAACCTGGGAGCGCTGGAAGAGTCCGACTACCAGGCAACCTTCACCCAGGAGTTCATCGACGCCGTTCCCTACCCGGACTTCCTTCCCATCGTCCAGCAGATCTCGGCGGTCGGGCAGGGCTGGAGCGTGGGCGAGTTCGAATCTCGCGAAGGCAACGAGGCCACGGTCCTGCTCGAGTCCGCCGACGGCCAGTCGGTCCGTGCCCTCATCTCGATCGAAGGGGACGTGCCGCATCGTATCTCCGGCCTCCTCCTCCAGCCGGGGGAGCCCCCGACTCTGGAAGATCCTCCCAAGGATCTGGAATCGGCCGTCACCCGCCTGGACGGCATGGGCGCGCTGGAACTGACGGTGATGGAAGTCGAGGGCGGCCAGTGTGAGCCGATTACGACCGCCGGCAGCGGTGAGCCCGCCCCGGTCGCCTCCGCCATCAAGCTGTTCGTCCTCGCCGCCGTGGCCGATGCCGTGGAAGCGGGCGAGTTCGACTGGGACACCGACATCACCATTCAGGAGGATCTCAAGTCGGTCCCCACCGGGGTCCTCCAGAAGGAGGAGGAAGGTGTGACCTTTTCCGTGCGGGAGGTGGCCGAGACGATGATCGCCTTCTCCGACAACACCGGCACCGACCACCTCATCGACCTGGTGGGTCGGGAGGCGGTCGAGCAGGCTTTGATCGATCACGGCATGGAAGACCCCGGCCGCAACATCCCCTTCATGAACACAATGGAGTTGACCGCTCTCAAGCTCGGTCCCGCCTCCGGCCTCGCCACTCAGTGGATCGACGCCGACGAGGCCGGCCGGCGCTCGATTCTCGAGCAGATCTCCGACATCACGCCGGCCGACATTCCCCTCGCCGAGTTCGGCGAACCCAAGCATCCCGACTCCATCGAGTGGTTCGCCACCCCCGCCGACATGTGCCGGGTACTGGTCGACCTGTGGGAGATGGGCGAGCCGGTCACCCAGATCCTCACCATCAACCCGGGCCTCCCCGACGAGGCCGCCGCCTTCGAGTCCATCGCCTTCAAAGGCGGCTCCGAACCGGGAGTGGTGTCGATGAACTGGCTGGTGGAACGGACCGATGGGCGCCAGTTCGTGATCGCCGGCTCGCTGGTCGATCCTGAGCAACCCCTGGACGAACTCGAGGCCAGCCTCCTCTTCGGAGCGCTCCGGGACCTGGTCGCCGACCTCTGACACTCCCACAGCCTTTTTCGCGACAGAATTGCGCG
>DATHVR010000025.1:0-7389 GCA_035461175.1 Acidimicrobiia bacterium
TTGGCCTAAGAAAGAAGCGACTCCACCGGTGGGGTGAGACGCTCGGCCAGGATCGGCCCGAAAGTGGCCATCATGTCCACCTGCCAGGTGCCGTCCTGTCGCAGGAAGAAGATGCGGCCCTCCTCCTCACCGGGGACCACCCGGACCGCGACGAAGGTGTGGCCGTTCTCGGTGATCTCCTCCCCCACCTCCACCGTCCATTCGGCCGGATCGTCGGTCGGGTCGAGGGTCTGGGCGAATCCTGACCAGAAGTTGGCAGCCACCGCCGAGCCTCCATCGGCCAGCGATTCGGTCACGTCGGTGGCGTCGGCTCCTTCTGCCAGGGTCAGCAGAACCGCCTGGCCGCCGTCGGTCAGGGATGCGGCGTGATCGAACCGGCCGGCCTGGACATCGGCGAGCAGAGTCCGGACGACGCCCTCGGGATCCAGCTCGCCGGCGGGCGCGGTGGTGCTGTCGGGGGTCGAATCCGGGGAGCACGCTGCCGCGACTACGAGCAGCATGAGAATAAGCCAGGGGCGCAGGGACATTGAGACGGAAACGCTAGCCCTGCGCCGGGCGGTTCCCGAGGCGCCCCGTCGTCAGGAGGTAGCGGCGATTGCCGGCGTCGCCCAGCTCGTACCCGATCGCGAGCCAGATCAGGTAGATGAGCCCGACGGCCTCCAGCACCCAGCGCCACGGATCCGACCAGGCCCGCTCCCACGCCGCCGGCCAGAAGGCCGCCCCTCCCAGGTCGAGTTCCACACCGAACAGCGGCCAGAAGAAGGCGCCGGCATCGAGCCACATCTGGTCGATAAGCAGGTGGAAGAGCCATGCCACCACCAGGGCCATCCATGCCCGGCGGCGCCGCCCGCGCCGGGTGGCCGCCATCACCACGATGGCGATCACGGTCGGCGCCAGCAGCGAGTGGGCCCAGAGATGGCCGGACGGGCCGCCCGCGAACGTGACCGCGGTCAGGTCGATCAGGTCGGGCAGCACCACGCCGGCGAAGAGGAAGCGCATATCCACCTTCGGGTCCCGGAAGATCCAGCGGAAGAGAAAAGTGACGGCGCCCAGATGCCAGGCGAGCACTCTAGATCACGAGGATCCGGCGGCAGTGGACACAGCGGGGAGGGTCGGCCTTCTTCACCTCGGCGACCTCGGCCGGCGACAGACGCATGTGACAGCCTCCACACGTGTCGTTGTCGAGGCGCCCCACCCCGACCCCTTCCTTGGTGGAGCGCAGCTTCTCGTAGAGCTCGACCAGATCCTCGGGAACCGGAGCGACCGCCTCTCGCTTTCGCTCTTCCTTGCGGGCGAGCTCGGAGTCGATCTTGCGCCATTCTTCGGTGATGAAGCCCTCGAGTTCGGCTTTCTCGCCGGCCAGCATCTGGCGTTGCGCCTCCAGGTTGGAGAGGTCCTCGCGGGCCGGGTCGAGTTTTTCGAGCAGACCCAGCACTCGCTCCTCCGAAGCCCCCTTCTGACCCCGGAGGCCCTGGACCTCAAGACGCATGTGCTCGGTCTCTCGCCCCGACATCCCGCCGGCGAACAACCGGGTCTCATGCTGCTGGAGTTTCTCCTCCAGCATCTCGAGCTCGCCCTCCGCCTTGTCGGTGTCGAGTTCGATCTGACGCAGCTCCGCCTGGGCGGCCTCGATCTGCTCGTCTAGGGCATTCAGCTGCTCCTGGGTGGCCCGGTATCGCTCGAGTTCAGGAAGGGTGGACCGTCGATGGAGCAGGCGATCGATCTCGAGATCGAGTTCCTGGACATCGAGCAGGTCGGCGAGCGCGGGAATCTCCATGCGACCGCCAGGGTAGTTACTCGGGGAGGCGTCGGGTCCAGGGGCCCCCACCCTCGACCGTGAGGTCGATGATCTCCACCCCGAGTCCGCCCACCAACTCCACCAGGGCCCGCATTCCGGGCCGCTCGGTGGCGGCGTGTCCGGGGTCGACGACGGCGATCCCCGCCTCCAGGGCCGCCACCGCCCGGTGATGGTCGACGTCCCCGGTCACGATCACCTCCGCCCCTACCGAGGGAGCCTGATCGATGAAGGACGACCCCGAGCCGGGCACCACCGCCACCCGACCGAGCGGCCGACCGGGGTCTCCCGCCACCCTCAGCCCGAAGTCGCCCAGATTCTCACGAACGTCGGCTACCAACCCGCTCAGAGTCCCGCCTCGCTCGCCTACCCGGCCGATGAAGCCGTGGTTGGAATGCACCTCATAGACGTCGAAGGCTGGCTCCTCATACGGATGGGCTCCGACCAGGGCTGCGATCACGAGGTCCTGGCGGGACTTCGGCGCCAGCATCTCCACCCTGACCTCGGGCTCGACGTTGAAATCGCCGGCCCTGCCCGTGACCGGGTGTGCTCCCTCGCCCGCCCGGAAGGTCCCCTCCCCGGCGGTGCGGAAGCTGCAGGTGTCGTAGTTGCCGATCCGGCCCGCGCCGGCTGCCGCCATCGCCTCGACCACCGCCTCTACCGCATCATCGGGGACGAAGGTGACCAGTTTCACCTGGTCCCGACCTGCCACCGGACCGAACGCCTCCACCGATCCCAGGCCCAGGGCGGAGGCGAGCGAGTCGGCGGTGCCGCCCGGAGCGCCGTCGAAGTCGGTATGGGTGACGGCGAGGCCGATCCCGGCCGAGATCAGACTGAATGCCCGCCCGCCCGGTCCCGGCCCCGCCACCAGCCGGGTCGTCGGGCGAAACAGGAGCGGGTGATAGGCCACCACCAGGTCGGGAGCAGCGTCGATGATCGACCTGGTGGTCGCTCCGCTCACCTCGTGACAGACCGCAATCCGTTCCACCTCCCGGTCCGGGTCACCGAACTGGAGGCCGACCGGGTCCCAGGCGGCGGCGCGGTCGGGGCGGGTGAGACGTGCCAGTTCCGCCAGCAGGCTTCGTGTCGAGGGCATGGGCCGATAGTAGGATCAGCCGGGCCGGTGGTCCGGGTTGTCCCAGACGATGAGGGCAGCCCAGCCGTCGGTGGCCTCGTCCGGAAGATAGTCTCGCAAGGCACCCTGGATCCGGAACCCGTTCTCCATCTGGAACGTGAGGGTGGCATCGTAGATCTCGCCCCGACCCACCCGCTCGATGTACTCGGGAGCGGTCATCTTCTCTCGGTAGGCGAGGTAGTTGTCGAGATGCCCCCCGGCAATGATCCCCCGCTTGTTGTAGCGGCGGACGACCGCCTTGCGCAGCTCGTAGAGCCGCCGGCCGACCCCGCGTCGCCGGTAGTCGGGATGGACAACGATGTCGGTCCCGTAGTACCAGTCGCCGTCGGGATCGTGGTTCCCGCACTGGTGCTCGCCGGTGATCCCGGCGATGGTGTGCTGGGGATGGTGGAAGTCGAAGTCCAGGAAGATTCCCGCTCCCTGTCCCACCACCCGGTCGCCATCCCGAACCACGAAGAAGCCCTCGGGGAAGGTCTCGGCATAGGCCCGGATATCGTCGGCCGACAAGAGCTCGGAGGGATCGGCCAGTGGGAAGGCCATCCGCTCCAGGTCGGCGCACTGTTCGGCCAGTTCCGTCGTCAGGTTCTGAATGGTGAATTCGCTCATCCCACCACGAACCGCTCGTACTCGTTCTCGGAGGGAACACCCCAGCAGGCCCAGAACTCGGAGGTGGCCGGGCGCATGATCGCCGCCCCGCAGGTCTCGTAGTCGAACGGAGGTTGGGGATGACGGCAGATCCAATCTTCGTCGCGTGTCATCGCCATCAAGTCCTGCTCGGAAACAGGCCTTCCCGACAGGAGCGAGGCGGCATCGGTCAGTCGCCGTTGCGAGGACTCGATCAACTCAGGCGGTCGTGCGGCCTCATAACTCGCCGCGCCCAACGTCAGGCAGTGGTTGGTGTGGAAGTAGGGCTCTGTGTCGACCTCGATCACCTCACTGGTCGAGGGCATGGCCTCTATGTTCACCCCGCGGCCGGCGGCGTCCAGGACCAGGAAGTTGTGGGCTCCGGCCAGGTCCGCTTCGGTGATCGCCTTCACCGCCGCCACGAGGTCGGTCTGTTGTAGAACCCGGCGCACCACGAATGGCCAGGTGACACCGACCCGGCCGTCGGCAGCCGAGAGGTTGTTGATCCCCACCGCGATGCCCGCCTCGTTCATTCCGATCTGGCCCAGGCATCCGACGGTGGAGAAGATGAGGCCGGCGGGACCATGCTCGGGCCTGACTCGGAGCATCACCACATGTGGGGTGGCGGAAGCATGCATGTCCCAGGTCTGGGCCAGGAACCCGCCCCCGGGGACGGCAACGACGTCGGGCACGATCACCGCCGTGCAGTTGTCTTCCACCGGTCCCGACCCGGCATAGGCCCGGACGGTGTCGATGAAGTCCGTGTATCCCCCCACGATCAGGGCTTCCGCCGGCGTGAGCCCAGCGGCGGCAGCCATCGCCAGCATCTCTTCGTAGAGGTCGGGGGCATAGTCGGCATGGGCGGGGAGGCATTCCTCCGCCAGGGCGAGGAGTTCGGATCGGCTCAGGTCGGTCCCAATCCCGGACAGACGAACCCGATCGGCAGCGTATTCCCGGATCTCGTCGGCGAAGGCTCTGCCATGATGCCGGCCCCGTTCGAGCGCATCGCCGACGAGGTCGAGCACCCGGATGGTTCTTCCGTTCACCCGGCCAGTATGGCGGCCGGATAGGAGCACTGGTTTCGTAACCTCGGTAAGTGACCTCGATCCAACCTCAGCGGGTGCGTCGTCTCGGTCCGGACGGTGATCCCGCCGGCGGCGACTTCGTCCTCTACTGGATGCAGGCGGCGGTACGCACCACGGCCAACCACGCGCTCGAGTTCGCCTCCGAACGGGCCAACCAGGCCGGGGTCCCTCTCCTGGTCGCCTTCGTAATCGACCCGGACTATCCCGAGTCCTCGCTCCGTCATCATCGCTTCCTCGTCGAGGGGCTCTCCTCCGTTGCTCCCCGTCTGGAGAGGCGCCGGGCAGGCCTGCGCGTCGAGATCGGAAGCCCGCCGCAGGTGATCTCCCGGCTGGCCGGACGAGCTACCGAGCTGGTCACCGACCGCGGCTACCTCCGCCTGCACAGGGAGTGGCGCCAGGAGGTGGCCGATTCGGTCGTCATCCCGACCTACGAAGTGGAAACCAATTTGGTCGTGCCGGTCGAGGTGACCTCGAACAAGCAGGAGTATGCCGCCCGGACCATCCGGCCCCGGGTCCACCGCCGGCTCGAGGATTACCTCCTCGAGCCGCACGAGATCGAGTCCGCCCACGACGGGCGCGCTCTGAGCGGCGGCGTCGACCCGGGCGGCCACGATCGGATAGTGGAGCAGATCGATGTCGATCCCGCCGTTCCACCTTCCGCCCGTTTCCGTGGTGGGGAGGAGGCAGCCCTCGAGAATCTGGACCGGTTCCTGGAGGATCTCGTGGATGGTTACGACGAGGCCCGGGGGGAGCCCGGCGTCGCCGGGACCTCGGAGTTGTCGCCCTACCTGCACTTCGGCCACCTTTCCCCCATCACCGTGGTGGCGGCAGCCCGTCAGGCCACGGGAGGATCGGGTGACGGTTACGAGACCCTGGTGGAGGAACTGGTGGTGCGACGGGAACTCTCTCACAACTACACCTGGTTCCAGCCCGCCTACGACTCCTACGCCTCGCTCCCGGGATGGGCCCGACAGACGCTGGACGACCACCGCCACGACCCGCGCCGCCACATCTACTCGACCGACCAGCTGGAGGCGGCCGAGACCCACGATCCCTACTGGAACGCCGCCATGACCGAGATGCGGGAGACGGGCTACATGCACAACTACATGCGCATGTACTGGGGCAAGCAGATCATCTTCTGGACCGAGGCGCCCGAGGCGGCTTTCGAGACCGCCCTCTATCTCAACAACCGCTACTTTCTCGACGGCCGCGATCCCAACTCCTATGCGGGCGTGGGCTGGTGCTTCGGCCTCCACGACCGGGCCTGGCCCGAGCGGGAGGTTATCGGCAAGGTCCGGACCATGACCGCCGGAGGTCTGGAGAGGAAGAAGGACATGGCCGCCTATCTGCGGCGGGTGGAGGACCTGACCGGAGTGAAACCGGCCGGATCCGGCTGAGGCCCCCTCCTATTCTCGGCGGCATGGCCGTCACGGTGCGCCCTCTCGACGCCTCCGAGCGTTCGCTGCTGGAGCGGGCCACTCTCGAGAACCTGAACTGGAACGCGCCTCGTTACACACTCGACGACGTTCGTATCCGACCCGATTTCGCTCACTACACACGGCTGCAACCGGATCGAGGCGACTTCGGCCTGGTCGCCGTGGTGGAGAGCGAAGTGGTCGGTGTCGTCTGGGCGATGTATCTTCTCGCCCACGATCCCGGGTTCGGCTTCGTGGACGCGAAAACGCCCGAGTTGAGCATCTGGGTTCGGCCCGACCACCGGAACCGGGGGATCGGTCGCCGACTGCTCCGGTGTATCTCCTCCGAGGCGCGCCACCGGGGCATCGCCGCCATCAGCCTGTCGGTGGAAGAGGGAAATCCGGCCCGCCACCTCTACGTCTCCGAGGGCTTCATCGACCAACCCGCGCCGGGTGTGATGCTGCGGCGAGCCGGCGACGGGTCCGACACGCCCGCATAGGCCGATGATGCGAATATCGTTGAGTTCCTGCGGTGGTCGAGCGCGACGGACGTCGCCCCACCGTGGGGGAGCCCCTAGTACATGGAAGTTCTGTCCGCCGGCATCGTTATCGTCTCCGTTTCAGCCTGGAACAACCTCCTTCACCTGTTCCCGGCCCGCTGGAGGGATCGGTTTGTCCACACCGGGGTGGCGGGGGCCGGAGTCGCCGGAGCGATCTGGCTCTTCACCCGTTTCGACCTCGCCCTCGGATTCAGCATGGCCTGGGTTTGGACTCTCCTGGCCGTGGCCATAGCCACCGCCGTCGTCGGGATCGGCCACTTCTCCCCGCCCGTCGGTCGAATGCTGTGTGACCGACGGATCTGCGAGATGTCGACCGCGGGATTCTTCACTTACACATTGCTGCGAATTCCACTTCTGACCGCTGTCACCGAAGAGGTGCTGTTCCGGGGGATCGTGTGGTTTCTCTTCGAACGTCTCGGTGGCACCACCACTGCCTGGATCGGAAGCTCGATCGCATTCGCCCTCGCCCATGTGGTGGTTGCCTTCCAGCAGGCACGCCGGGAGGGTTACCCCCTCTCACGCTGGGTTGCCTCCACCCTGGCCTCCACCGGCATCGCCGGCCTCCTCCTCGGTGGCCTCCGCCTGCTCACGGGCGGGATCTGGGCGTCGGTCGGTGTTCATGCCGCCTTCAACATGATTTTTGCTTTCGGGGCGCGGTCGATGGCGCGCCGCCGGTTGGACGCGTAGGACCCTGTGATTTTTGTCGGTGGTGTCTTGTAGGTTGGGGGCATGCTCGAACATATGTTCGACAGCTTCCCTTCCCCGCCCGGCA
>DATHVR010000026.1:0-4608 GCA_035461175.1 Acidimicrobiia bacterium
GCGAAAACGGTCGGGGGGTTAGGTCTGGATTAGGTGGTCGACGAGGGGTGGGAGGACGTCTCCGGCCGCAGCCTCGATCCGGACCCGGGCCAGGTGGTCGGCCTCCGTCTCGCCCTGGTTGATGATGACCAGGGGCTTGCCTTCTCGGGCCATGCTCATCGGGATCTCGGCCACCGGCCAAACTCCCACGGTGGATCCCACCACCACCACGGCTCCGGCCAGCCCGGCGAACGCCCACGCCTTGCGTATCTCGATGTCGGGGAGCGTCTCGCCGAACATCACGGTGGAGGTCTTGAGGATGCCGCCGCAGTTGGGGCACCGGGGGTCCTCGTCGCCGGCATCGACGCGGGCGAGGACGGGGCCGATCGGCCATTCCGCACCACAGCCGACGCAATGCACCTTGCGCACGTTGCCGTGGACCTCGGCGACCCGCGACTCGGGGAGACCGGAAGCGAGATGGAGGCCGTCGACGTTTTGGGTCACCACCCCGGCCAGGCGTTCGGCCAGGTCGAGGCGGACGATGGCGTCGTGAGCCCGGTTGGGCCGGACCCGGGAACGCGCCCCCCACAACTCGCCCCTGGAGTGCATCCGCCAGCTGCGGATCCGCACGTCCGGGCGACGGAGGTAGCGGGTGATCGTGAAGTCGTCGGGGTCGACTTTGGTCCACAGTCCTTCCGGTCCACGGAAGTCGGGGATGCCCGACTCGGTGGAGATGCCGGCTCCGGTGAAGACGAGGATGCGTTCGACATCGGACAGCGCCTCCACGGCCCGCTGAAGCTCGAGTCGGACGACCTTGTTCATGGATCCAGCCTAAGACCCCGGCCGCGCAGTCGTCAGGGTCGAAGGCCTCCACGCGGCACCTCGAGTTCGTGGGCGACCGAACGCAGCAGGGGCTCGAAGCCCAGCTTCCGGTACAGACCCGATGCCCCGGTGGGACTGTCGGCGTCGACGCCGATCATGGCATGGGTGAAACCGGCCGACCGGAACGCTTCCAGGGAGCGGGCGATCAGGGTGGCGGCCACTCCCCGCCGACGGTAGGGCCGGGTCACGCCCAGGATCTCGATCCAACCATCGATCCGCCCGGTGCTGTCGATGTCCTGAGGGAAGTGGCCATTGATGCAGACGCCCACCACCTCGCCGTCGGCCACCGCGGCGAAGGAGAGGTCGAGGCGCATGTCCGAGGTCGAGAGGAGATGACGCCACGCCTCGGGATCCCGGGGTGTCGAGCCCCAGTGGTCGGCGAAGGATTCGTTGGTGACGCGTCGGCCCGCCTCGTCGTCGATCGAAGCCCATTCCACGATCTCGATGTCCTCGGGGACCGCTACTTCCAGCGGGGTGTCCAGGTCGCGCAACATGTCCTCGAACCATCGCACCGGCCCCAGACCCAGCCGGTCATACAGGCGGTGAGCCGGCTCGATCCATTCCCATTCGTAGGCGCGCACGTACCAGGAAAGCGACGGATCGCATTCACGCAGGCGCTCCACCGCTCGTTCCACCTGCCAGGCGAGCAGGCGGCGGCCGATGCCCAGACCGCACATGGTCGGATCGACCTGCCCGCCGACTATTGCCCGCTCGAGACGGCTGCCGCTGGTGGTGTGATGCACCGTCCCGCAGGCCACCAGCCGACCCTCGTGCCACACGCCCCGGGCATCGAGATCAGGGTTGAACTGCGGATGCTCGAAGTCCGCGCGGGCCTCGTCGACCGTGCTCCGGAAGGGGACCTGCCAGTGCTCCTCCCAGCGCGAGTGGAGGGCGGCGATGGCGTCGACGTCGTCGAGTCCCAAAGGGACCAGCTCATGTTCCATCCGGCAAAGTTACCGGCTGACCCCCCGGCGAGGTCGAGTGATTTCGGCTGCGCCGGACGGAGGCGCCGACCGGGAAGGCATACTGGGGGCATGCAGGAGCAGGAGCGGCCCCGGCGACCGGCCCCATCCGGGGGCGAGGACCTGGCAACCCGGCTCGACCGGCTGAGCCGGGTCGACGCCGAGCGGGTTCTGGAGCGGGCGATCCGTCTCCAGTCCCAGCGACATCAGGGCGACGCCTTCACGCCGGATCAGATCAAACGGATCGCGGCGGAACTGGGGGTGGACGGGAAGCTGGTGGACCGGGCCATGCGGGAACAGATCACCCAGGCGCCTCCGGCTCGAGTCGGGTTCCTGGGGCCGGAACGATTGGTGGACCGGGTCACCGTGCGGGGTTCCGCCGAGGAAGTCGACGACTCGATCATGCAGTGGCTGGAGCGGGAGGAGGGGCTGCGGCCCGTGGCCCGGGTCGAGGGCGGGATCCGCTGGGAGCCGGACCGGCACTGGACCACGTCGACCCGTCTCGCTTTCGGCTCCCAGTCGACCAAGGCTCTGCGGGGGATGCCCGAGGTTGTCCACCGTCGGACCCCACTGGCGGGTGAGGAGCAGGTGGTCGAGATCGAGGTGGAGACCGGCCGGGTACGGGCCACCGCTTTCGGACTCGGGGCGGGCCTCGGTGTGGCGGGCATGGGTGCCGGAGTCGCCACCGCTTTCGGTGTGGCGGGCGGAAACGACCTGGCCCAGTTCGCCTCGGTAGCCGTACCGATGCTGGCGGTGGCCGGGGGGACGGCGGTGGTGACGGCCCGGGCCTGGGCGGGTTCCATCCGCCGGGGTATCTCACGCGCCCTCTACGGCATCGCCCATCCCGAACTCCACCGCCGCTCCTCTCGCCGCCGCGGTCGGGGCGACCAGCGCCGCCGCAGCGGCTTCCAGCGGCTGGTCGAAGAGGTGGCCGACGCCCTCGAGGACATCTTCGACTGAGGGGCGACTTCAACGGGAGTCTGACACCTGCCGGTCGGGGAATGGTGGGCGCGGCGCACCTCGTCTCATGTGTCGCCGACCGGTTCTCCCTCCATGTTCCAACTCCACGACACCGTGGGCACGATGCGCGAGTAGATGCCGGGGCCGACCAGGCCACCCTCTCTACCGGCTCGGCGGCCTGCCCGTAGACGCGGATGCCGCGGGCGATGAACGGGTCGAAAGAGACCAGGTCGTCGATCACGAGGGCCACCCGGTCGCGGCCCGAGAGAATGTTGCGCATCTTGGGGGTGCCGAGGACCGTGGTCCCGGAGCCGCCGATCCAGAACGAGGTGCCGTCGAACTCGAAGGCGACGGGAACCACATCGGGCTGGTCTCCGGCCCCGAGGGTCGAGAGCCGGGCCAGCGGTTGGCTGTGGAGGTATGCAATCTCGGGTTCGCTCAACGACAACGAGCCTCCCGGGTTGGCGTCACCCGACCCCTAGGAGGACCGAGGGGACGCGGACAGAAAATCACTTGACCCTCACGTAACGTGAGGCCGTAGGTTGTTGCCCATGATCGACATGACCCCACCCACCCAACCCCAGACCGACCCGCCCCACCTGGCCGACCACGGCGGCTATCCGGTGTACCCGATGCCGGCGTTCGTGACCGTGGCTGCCGCCGATGTCAACCGGACCAGCCAGTGGTTCCGCGACGTGCTCGGCTTCGGCGTCATGTTCGTGGCGCTCGGAGGTGACAGCCCGTCGATGGTGCACCTGCGTCGCGCCAAGTACCAGGACGTCATGATCGTCCCCGGCGGCGGCCACCCCGCACCCGACTCGAGCCACACCGTCACCTTTCAGGTGGGTGAGGCCGCCGACGTCGACGCCCTCGCGGCCCGGGTGGCCGCCGCCGCCGCCAGCAAATTCGACGGACCCCACGACACCCCGTGGAACACCCGCGACTTCGCCGTCACCGACCCCGATGGCAACAGGTTCACCTTCACCGGCCGGGGCATCCAGCCCACGGAGGAGTTCGATGTGGCGATCGGACGCTTGAGCGGCGGGGAGGTCTGAGCCGTGGCGCGCACCGTCGGCGAGGTGGCCCGGCTGACCGGTCTCACGGTGCGAACCCTCCACCACTACGACGAGATCGGCCTGCTGGTCCCGGCCGGCCGAACCGAGGCCGGTTACCGGATGTACGGGGAGGCGGAGCTGATCCGCCTCCACGACATCCTGGTCTGGCGGGAGATGGGAATCCCGTTGGAAGAGATCGCCCGCCTCCTCGACGATCCCGGGTACGACATGACGGCCAGCCTGCACCGGCATCGGGAACAGCTGGCGGTCCGGGTGACACAGATCGAACGGCGCATCGAGCGCATCGATCGCCTGATAGAGAAGGCCGATGGAGGAATGACGATGGAAGACGATTTCCTGACCGAGTTGTTCGAAGGGTTCGATCCCACCGTCCACCGCGACGAGGCACAGCGGCGGTGGGGAGGCACCGAGGCATATGAGCTGTCCCGGCGGCGGGCAGAGGAACTGGACGCCGACGAGTGGCGGCGGATCAAGCGGGAAGGGGACGAGATCACCCAAGGCTTTGCCCGTCTAATCCGCGACGGGGTCCCGGTTGATTCGGAGCGGGCCGCCCGCCTGGTGGAGGCACACCGCAATCACCTCTCGCGGTTCTATCCGGTCAGCGCGGAAATGCATCGCGGTCTGGGAGAGATGTATGTCGACGATCCCCGGTTTCAGGAGACCTACGACAGCGTGGAACCGGGCCTGGCGCGCTACCTGCGCGACGCCATCCGGGCGGTCGGCTGAGCATCCTCCTCGGCGACGGTGGT
>DATHVR010000027.1:0-16700 GCA_035461175.1 Acidimicrobiia bacterium
ACCAACAACGCCAACGCCACGAACGAAGCAGCGAGGCGGGAAAGGCGTGATCGACGATCGGCGGTCTGGTTCATTCCAATCTCCCTGGAATTGAAGGTTGCTCCGGCGGCCCTTGCTTCGGTCCGCCGGACTGAGACATTCGCCTCATATCCCGCGGCGGATCCCGAGGGCGGCGAGCGGTGTGAGAGCCAGGATCTTCAGGTCGTGGAAGAAGGAGAGCGAGTCGATGTAGGTGAGGTCGCTCTGGGTGCACTCGTGGAGCGGCTTGTCGCCTCTTTCGGAGATCTGCCACGGGCCGGTGATACCCGGCTTGACGGCATGCCGGCGATGCTGCCACGGCTCATACTGGGCGACGATGTCGACCATCTCGGGGCGAGGCCCCACCAGGCTCATGTCGCCCTTGATGACGTTGATGAACTGGGGGATCTCGTCCAGGCTCCACGTGCGCAGGAATTGGCCGACCGGGGTGATGCGCGGATCCTGGGGATGCTTGTGAGTCTTGCGCCGGTCCTCGCCGATATAAGCTACCTGCTGGTTGCGGCGGTCCGGTTCCATCGTGCGGAACTTGTAGATGGTGAAGGTCTTCCCGAACCTACCGATGCGCTGCTGGCGCAACAGCACCGGCCCGCCCATGGTGAGATAGATGGCCGCGGCCGCCACGAGGAAGAGTGGCGCCGTGAGCACCGCGAGAATCGCCCCCCCGATAATGTCCAGCGCCGGCTTGGCGTAGCGCTCGTAGGCGGTGATCTCACGATCGAAGATCTCGGCGGCGTCCCGCAGGGGGGTGATCGCCACCGCATCGGTCGATATGTCGACCAGTGTCTGGTCCTCGACGCCGGGATCATGATGGATCCTGGCTCTGAAATCGGTCACTCCCGCCTCCCAATTGCCCGTTGCTTGCCCATGGCTCGTGGGAGACGACGAAGAAGATGCCTCCCAAAATCCCTTCCACCACGGAGAGTAGCAGTGGTCTACCCGCTGTATATGGCGGTAAAACATGAATGGGTCGATTGACCTACGGACCGGGCCAGACTCCCAGCCACTGCGACGGCACTAGGCTCGGCGAAAGCGTAAAGAAAGGCTTCAAGCGTGCACGATATCGTTGTAGTGGGCGGTGGTCCGGGCGGCTACGCGTCCGCCCTGTACGCCCACAACTTCGGGCTCGACGTCGCCCTGGTCGTCGACGAGCGGCCGGGAGGGACATGTCTATTGCGTGGATGCGTGCCCGCCAAGCAGTGGCTTCATATCGCCGAGGTCTACTCAACCGTCCGCCACGCCTCCGATTTCGGGGTTGTCGTGGGCGAGCCCGAGATGGACTGGGAAGGCGCCCTGGCCCGCAAACAGAAGACGGTCGACGGCCACGTCCGCGGCCTGGAGGGTCTGCTCAAGAAGCGCAACGTGGCGACGATCTCCGGCTATGGCCGGCTCGACGGTCCCAACGCCGTCGTCGTCGAGGGCGAAGAGGGCGAGAAGCGGGTGGAGGGTCGCCATGTGATCCTGGCCACCGGCTCCCATTCGCGCACGATTCCCGGCTATGAGATCGACGGCGAGCGGATCATCACCTCCGATCACGCTCTGGATTGGCCCCGGCAACCACGGAGGGTGGCGATCATCGGGGCGGGAGTGATCGGATGCGAGTTCGCCTCGCTGCTGGCCGACTTCGGTTCCGAGGTGCATGTCTTTGAAGTGATGGACCAGATACTTCCCGGGACCGATCGCAAGATCGCCCAACAACTCGAGCGTCTGCTCACCCGGCGCGGGGTCCGTTTTCACACCGGGGTGGGGGTCGACCCCGCCAAGATCGGGGCTTCCTCGGTCGTGGTCCCCTTCGGGGAGGAATCGGTCGAGGTCGACGTGGTTCTGGTGGCGGTGGGACGGGGTCCCAACACCGAAGGGGTCGGGGTCGAGTCGACCAAGGCCGAATTGGACCGGGGATTCGTGGTCGTCGACCGCCTCACGATGCAGACCGCCGACCCGACCCTTTACGCGGTCGGCGACATCGTGGCCGGTACGCCCCAACTCGCTCATGTCGGGTTCGCCGAGGGGATCGCCGCCGTCACCCACATCGCCACCGGCAAGCCGGCCCCGGTCGATTACCGGGCGATACCGCGCGTGACCTACACCCATCCCGAGGTCGCCGAGGTCGGCTTCAACGAAGCCCAGGCGGCCGAGGCCGGGCTCGACGTCGAGACCCACAGCCATGGCTTCGGCGGGGTTTCGAGGGCCACCATCATCGGGCAGAACCAGGGCACGGTGAAGCTCGTGGTCGAAAAGGACGGCCCGATCGTGGGGGCTTCGGTGGTCGGTCCCCATGCCGGCGAACTCATCCATGAACTCATGTACGCAGTGGGATGGGAAGCTCTGCCCGCCGAGGCGGCCGCCTTCATCCATGCCCATCCGACACTGTCCGAAGCTGTAGGCGAGACGCTGCTGACGGCCACCGGCCGCAGCCTCCACTGAAAGAGGGATCCAGAGAGATGGCTACGAGAGTAACGATGCCCCAACTCGGGGAGACGGTGACCGAGGGCACCATCCTGCGGTGGGCCAAGGCCGTGGGCGACACCATCGCCGAGGACGAGGTCCTGGTCGAGATATCCACCGACAAGGTGGACACCGAGGTGCCATCTCCGGCCGCCGGCGTGATCCTCGAGATCCTGGTGGAAGAGGGCGAGACCGTCGAGGTCGGCGCCGAGTTGGTCGTGATCGGCGAGGAAGGCGAAGCCGCCGGCGATGAGGCCCCGGCTGAGGAGGCCCCGGCTGAGGAGGCTCCGGCTGAGGAGGCTCCGGCCGAGGAGCCTGAGGCCGAGGAGGCGGCAGAGGAGCCAGCAGAGGAGCCCCTCGCCCCGGAGCCCGAGGAGCCGTCCGAGACCCAACCGTCCGGGGAGGAGCCGGAGGCAGCCCCCCAAGCCGAGACTTCTGCCGCCGCCACCGAGCCCGCTTCGGAGCCTGAGACCCGAGCCCCTGCCGCTGAAGAGGCGACTGCGACCGAGGCCGGTGAGGAAGCCGAGCCGCGCCTGCTCTCGCCGGTGGTCAGAAAGCTGGCCCGCGAGCACGACATAGATCTCGCCAAGGTGGAGGGGACCGGCCAGGGAGGCCGGATCACCCGCCGCGATGTCGAAGCCTATCTGGATGAGGGCCCGGCCGAGGCGCCCGCTGAGGAAGCTCCGGCCGCCGAGGAGAAGCCACCGGCGGAGGAAGCCAAACCCACCGCCGAGCCCGCCGCGGAGCCGGAACCCGCCCCTGCGCCGGCACCGGAAGAGAAGCCGGCCAAGGAGGAAGAGGCAGCCAAGCCGGCGGCCGCCGCCGCCCCCGCCACCGCCGACGGCGACGAAGAAGTGGAACTCGGTCGTCTGCGGGTCCGGATCGCCGAGAACATGCGGCGCTCCAAGGATTCTGCCGCCCATGTCTGGACGTCGGTCGAGGTGGACTTCGAGCGGGTCGAACGGGTGCGCCAGGCCCACAAGGAGGCTTTCAAGGCCGAGGAGGGCTTCTCGCTCACCTATCTCCCCTTCATCTCCCGGGCCACCATCGACGCCCTCAAGGCCTATCCGGTGGTGAACTCCTCCTTTTTCCTGGAGGAACGCAAGGCGGTATTCCATCGCAACGTCAATCTCGGGATCGCCATCGACCTCGATCAGCAGGGTCTGATCGTGGCCGGCGTGCGCGATGCCGACGGTCTGCGTCTGGTCGGTCTGGCCCGGCGCATCTCCGAGCTGGCCAACAAGGCCAGGGCGGGGAAGCTGGAGCCGAACGACGTGACCGGCGCCACCTTCACCATCACCAACCCCGGACCATTCGGTTCGTTCATGTCGGCGCCGGTGATCAACGTGCCCAACGTCGCCATCCTGTCGACGGACACGATCACCAAGCGGCCGGCGGTGGTGCAGGGACCCGACGGTGAGGACATGATCGCCATCCGCCACATCGGCTATCTCGGTCTGACCTGGGACCATCGCGCCTTCGACGGCTCGACCGCGGTCCTGTTCCTGCGTCAGATCAAGGAGAACATCGAAACCTGGGACTGGGAGCAGGAACTCACCTGAGGCGATCAGGCCCGGACGCCTGATGGCGCCGGGCCGCCAGGCGTCTCCAGCGAGATGTGATCCGGGTGGTTACCACCCGCCACAGGTAGGGACCACGCGCCTCGGGATGGAGGCGACGCAGGCGGGCGTCGGGGGGGAGGGCCGAGCGTCCGATCCAGCGCAACGTCTCCCAGGCTCGGCCGCGGGCGGTCAGCGGCATCAGCCAGCTTCCCAGCCTGGGGTTGCGGACCCTGCCCTCGGTTCCGAGCAGGCGGATGTCGGGGCTCCAGAGTCGACGCCAGAGTCGGGTTCGCCATGATGCAGGAGCTGTAACCGGCGTCTCGATGCCGACCTCGCTACTGAGCACCTCGATCGCCACCGCCAATTGGTCCCACAGGCCTTCGGCCTCGACCAGGGCTTTCACGCGTCCGAGGTCGACGCCGGCCCGGAGTCGCCGGACGAACTCCGCGCAGCCGATCAGATACCGGAACCGGTCCCGGGCCTGATGGAGAACGAAGACTGCGAACGATGCCTCGCGGTCGAGTGCTCGCAGGTCCCCCACACCGGGCACAGCTACCCCGGTCGTAGCCTCCCACCACTGAGCAGGATGTCTGGCCCCGCGTCCAACTCGCACGACATCGATATGGAGATCGATCGGAACGCCGGCCGTGAAGAAGCCGACAGTCGAGGTATATCCACCCTCGACCAGGTCGTCCAGCGCGTCGGCGTCGGGGAAGTCCGGCTCCAGCGCGAGGACCGCCCGCGTCAGCGATTCCCCCGGCGCGAGACATACATCGATGTCCGCGAAGGGTCGATGACCCGGAGCCTCGAAAACGCGATAGGCCTCAACTATCCCCTTGAAGAAGAGGTGATCGATGCCGACCGCAGCGAGCCGGTCATGTATCGAGGCGGCCGCCTCGACCAGGCGGTTGCGACCGACCGAAGCCTGGAGGTCGAGCGCCTCCAGGCGGGCCCAAACCTGCCGATCGACTTCGACGCCGGCGGTCCGGACCTCGTCGAGGAGCAGACCCGTCATCCGGTGGTCCTCCGCCGACTCCACCACGGTGGCGTCGATTCCGGCGGGGTCGATGGGACGCCCGGCCGCGAGATCTACCAGGAGCGGATGGGGGCGCGCCACGCCAGGCGCTCAGTCCTGGATCAGGTGGCGCTTCCGGAGCTCCCCGATGAAATCATCGAGGTCGGAGCGGGCGATCGAGGGATCGATGTCGTACTGTCGGACCATCCACTCCGCGATCTGATCCAGATCATTGCCTTGCCCCAACTGTTCCCAGAGCTGGCAGCCGGTGGAGTTGAGCTCGAAATAGGCACCAGTCTCGGCGTCGAGCACCACTCCGCCATCATCGAGGGGTCGGAACACGGCCGTGGGGCTGACTGAGATGGAGTTGGTAGGTTCTGGCATCAGTAGGTGATCAATGTACCGCGTCGTCGTTCTCTCGCCAGGGCGATGGAGCCGGCCAGCTGGCCGACAGCGAGGCTGCCCACTGCCCACAGCAGGATCACTCCGACTTGCCCGATCACATCGGGAATGGTGGCCCCTCCCAGCAGGGCCTGGCGAGTGCCTTCGAAGGCGAGGCCCACAGGATTGGACTCGGCCAGCGTCCGCAACCAGTCCGGGAAGAGTGAGAGCGGGAAATACGCCCCCGAGGTGATGCTGATGGCGGCAGCCACGATCCCGACCAGCCCTCCGCCGCGCTTGAAGGTGAGGATTGCTGCCGCCCCGATCATCCCCAGTCCCCACACGAAGGGTATGAACGCGAGCAGGATCATCAGCGCGGCCGGGATTCCGGACCACAGGAACCGGACGTCGAGGATCAGGGCGAGAGCTCCCAGGAACAACCCGGTGCGAAGGGGGACGTAGATGAGGTCGTAGCTGGCCAGTCCCAACTGGATCACCCACGGCCGCACCGGGGTCATCAGCAGCGACTCCAGAGTCCCGGCCAGCTGCTCCTGCCGGAGGGCGGTCGAGGTCTTTCCCATGCCCAGACCCATGAAGGCACCGAGAACGATGCCGACCGATGCGAACTCCAGGTAGGTGGTGGGACGGCTCCCGTACTGGGGGAGGGTGGCAGGATCCACCATCTTGCCCAGAAAGTAGAACATGGCGATCTGGAAGACGAGGTTGAAGGCGTCGGACAGGAAGGCTGCCCGGTAGCTCCAGGCGGTGAGCAGGTCCCGGCGGGCGAACGCCGACAGTCGGCCCATGACGGCGGTCACGCCGAGTCCCCTTCGAGCACGTGGCGGTAGGCGGCCTCCACCGCGGATCCCTCCTCGTTGACCCTGACCACCGAAACACCGGCACCGGCAAGGGCAGACACAACTTCACCGATCGTGGTGGCGGCCGATACATGGACGACCAGGTCGTTCTCGTCCCGCTTCCACTCCAGCCCCTCCATCTCGTCCAGGATCTCCATGCCCGTGCCGCCTTCATTTCCGATTCCCACCCGAAAGCTGCGCCGGGGAAGCCGCGACAGGAGATCGGCCATCGGCCCGCTGAAGACGACGCCACGGCGGGAGAGGACAGTGACGGAGTGAGCAAACCCGCTCAGTTCGTCCAGTCTCTGCGTGGCCCAGAGCACGGCGGTGCCCGTCTCGGCTCGCCGGCTGATCAACTGGCGAATAGCCACGGCTCCGTCGGGATCGAGATCGTGAGTGGTCTCGTCGCACAGAAGGAGATCAGGGTCGGGGAGCAGCGCCCGGGCCGCCGCCAGCCGCTTGAGCATTCCTTTCGAGTACAGACCCGTGGCACGGCTGCCGGCTTCCGACAGGCCCACCGTATTCATGAGGTCGGTCGCCCGCTCGGTGGCGATCCGTTTGGACAGCCCATACATACGTCCGAAAAAGACCAGGTTGTCCTTGCCGCTGAGGCGCAGGTAGAAGGTCCGGTCGCCGCCCGGAATCCAGCCGATTCGGGTCCGCACCGCCTCGGCCGAGGGTTCACCGCCGAGGACCCTTATTTGGCCGGAGGTGGGGTCTACCAGGCCGGCAACGATTCGCAGCAACGTGGTCTTGCCCACACCGTTGGGCCCGATCAGTCCGTGGATGTGCCCCGGCTCGACGGAGAAGTCGACATCGGTGAGGACGGTCAAGTCCCCGAAACTCCGGTCCACGCGCATGACCTCGACCACAGGGGTCGAGGTCATGGTTGATATTGCGACCTCTGGTGAGGTCACCACGGGATCAGGAGTGCGACGGCTCGTCGAACTTGTCGACCTGATACTCCGGATGGTTGCGGTTCTTTCCCTTGGGGCCAACGCCCGGAACCTGTCCGGTGTTGGTGAACGTGTGATCGGCGATCGAGCCCAAATCGGTGATCGCCGGCTTCTCATATGGCACTGCAGTGCACCTCCCTTTCTCCCTGGGTCTGGATGACCCAACTACAAACACTTTATACATACCCTGGAATCAATCAAGGCAAAAGAAGGTGGGACGATGGGCTCAGTTGTCGGCCTGATCACCAAAGACCAAGGCGAGGCGACGGAGGCGCTCGATGCGGCCCTGACCCGCTCGCCCCACCGGGGTGCGACAATCGAGCGTCTGCGGGTCGGTCGGGTGGATCTCGGCGTCACCGCCCACCGTGGGGAGGCTCAACTCTGGGCGGGTGATCCGTGGTCGGTGGCGGTGAGCGGTGTGGTCGATTCCGTCGCCGGAGTCGATGTGGCCGACTCCCCGGCCGGCGCGATCGCGTCTCATCTTGCCAGAGCCGGAATCTCGGGACTGGCGGATGTCCTGGGCGACTTCGTCGTGGTTGCCACGGACGGGCAGCGCCTTTTGGCGGCGCGCGACCACCTGGGAACAGATGGACTCTTCACAGGCGCCTCAGGATCGGTGGGGGTGGTGGCGAGCGAGCCCAAGCAGGTTTCGGCCGCCCTGGGCCGTTCCCGTCGACCGGACATCGAGGGGCTGGTGGCGGTCTACTTCTCGCAGTGGGAAGCGGCTGACGACGTCCCCTCGGTGGTCCGGGGCGTAGCCCGGGTGCCCCGGGCTGGCATCGTCGAGGTGACACCGGCGGGCTGGCAACGACGCGGCCGGGTCTGGGATCCGTCCCGCCTGGTGGAGAGCTCCAATCTGACCGTGGCCGAGGCGAAGGAAGCGGTCTGGGAACTGACCAAGGTCGTCGTCGGCTCGACCTTGACCGAGCGCAGCGCGGTGGGACTCTCCGGCGGGATCGATTCCACCCTCATCGCCACGGCCGCGGCTGCGGTCGAGGGTCCCGGGGTCCGCGCCCTGTCGGCTCTGTATCCCCACGCGCCCTCGGTCGACGAGTCCGAATACATCGCCGCCACCGTCGAGCTTCTCCAGATGGAGTCCACCACCTACCAGCCTTCCCGCCCCCGGCTGGCGGATCTGGAGATATGGGTCGACATCGTCGACGGACCGAATCATGGTCTCTCGTTGGGCGCGATCTCGGAGATGAACGATGTCGCCGCTGCAGCCGGCGTCGACAACTTGCTCGGCGGCGAAATGGCCGAACTGGTCTACGACCTGCGTGAGCACTCACTTTCCCGCATGCTGTGGCGTGGGCGGTTCGGGGAGCTGGCCGGGCAGCTGCGGGCATGGCGCGCCAAGGGCGCCGGATGGCCATCGATGGGACGATCCCTGGCGTCGGGCCTGGCTCCCCCCCGCTTGGGTCTCGCCTACATGCGGCGTTTTCGGCCCATGCCCGACCCCGCCGTCTGGTTGGACCGTTCGTATATGACCGGTATGGAGCGGCACTGGGACCTGGAGCGTCCCGCCCGCCGGCGGTGGCCGGAGATCCAGCTCTTCTTTGCGACGGGGCCTTCCTATCCGGGCCTGGAGATAGCCACCGTCATGGGAGACGCGGCCGGTGTTCGGACCCGCCGCCCGCTGGTGGATCGCAGGTTGTGGGAGCTGTTTCTCACCTTTCCGCCCGAGGTCAAGTTCCCGGATTTCATCACCAAGTCCCTCGTGCGCCACGTACTCGATGGTCGGGCGCCGGACGAGGTCGTCTGGCGCCGAGACAAGACCGTATTCGACGAGGACGCTCGGGTCCGCACCGAGACTGCCACCCTCCTGGCCCGGATCCAGGACGGGTTTCACCTCCCCGGCGTGCGGTATCCCGAGTTGATCCAGCGACTGCAGGATGGGGAGATGAGCACGTGGGAGATGTCGATGGTCCGGACACTGGCCTCCATCCATGCCTTCGTGGAGGTCTGCTCGTGACGGAGTCGGGGGTGTGTCTCGACTATGGGATCGAGTCCGACCTCGACTTCGCCTTTCTGCGCTCCGGTCGCGGGAGTCGGCCCCTCTCCGTCCGTGAATGGACCCCCGACGATCCGGCCTGCAACGCCGAGCTGATGGTGCGGTGGAGGCCGCGACCGGATCGCCCCTTCCACGGCTCCGTCTATCGAATCGCCGACGGTCGCCTGGTGGTAGACACCAGCGACGCCGGGTGGTTCCGGATCGACCCCCAAGGCGGTGTGGTCGAGATCGACGCCGGAGCGGAGCGGGTGGCGAGAGAGGTCCGCCTGTGGACGACACCGATGTTGCTGTTGGCGACGATTGCCGGCGCCACCCCGCTCCATGCCGCCTGCGTGGAGGTCAACGGGACGGCGGTGGCGATCTGTGGGCCAGGTGGCCAGGGAAAGACAACTCTGGCGGCAGCACTCGCGGCACGAGGTCACCGGCTCATGGCCGAGGACATCACGATCGCCGACGGCTCACCGCCGATCGCCCGCGCCGGTCCCGACCTGCTGCGGTTGCGGCGGCCTTCCCGACGCCATGTCGATCTGGGGCCGGGGGCGACCGTGGTGGCAGAATCCGACGAGCGCCTGTTCATACGAACCGGATCGGAGTCGAGTTCGTCGGTGCCGCTCGGAGCGGTGGTTCTCCTCAAGGAGGGTCCTGAACTGCGTGTGAGCACCAGATCCGATGCCGGGAGGCTGGCCGACCTGTGGCAGGTCAGCTTCCACCTGCCCAACTTCGCGGATCGCTCCCGGTCGTTCCAGGCGATCGCCGACCTGGCGGACACGGTGCCGATCTTCGATCTCGAGCGTCCCAAAGCATGGGATCAACTGGAACCGTCGGTCGAGGCAGTAGAAGGACTGGTCCGATGATCGGCAAGGCACGACTGGCCTTGATCATCCTTGCCCGGTACGTTCGGGTCAGGTTCGACCTTCGGCGTTATCCCCTTCCCGAACTCGTAGGGCGCTACTCGGCGTTGCCGCCACGAAGGCGCCGGTATCCGGTGCGGACGCTGGGACGGGGGGTCGAACGACTCCTGCTGTTGCCGGGGAGGCCACTTCGCTGCCTTCCCCGCGCCCTCGTGCTCTACTCGCTGGTGGTCGAGCAGTCCCACGATGCCCGTCTCATGGTGGGATTGCCGGACACCTCCGCCACCTACCAGGCCCACGCCTGGGTGGAGATCGGCGGGGTCGACATCGGGCCGTCGCCGGGCCGAGACGGACACCAGGCGCTGGCGTCGTACCCACTCGAGGCCACATAACCCCGGCTCGGAGTAGGGCGGCTCTGCTGGTAGGTTCCATCAGGTGACGGACAGCTCTTCCGCCCGAACCGCACCCCTTCTCCGAGTCCGCTGGTTGGGCCGCCTGCCGTATGCGGAGGCGTGGGATCTTCAGCGCGCCTTCCACGAGGGGAAAGTGACGGGCCGGACCGAAGACGACTATCTGTTGTTGGTGGAGCATCCGCCGGTGTTCACGATCGGGCGCAATGGCGACCAGTCGAACCTGCTGGCCGACCGGGAGGCAGTGGCGGCGGCGGGGGCCGAGGTCTATGACGTCGACCGTGGCGGCGACATCACCTTCCACGGTCCCGGCCAGTTGGTGGGTTATCCGATCATCGGCCTGGACGATCCCAAGCGAATCGTTCCGTACGTCCGCTCGCTCGAGCGTGCCCTCATCTCCGCTCTCGCCGGCTTCGGGGTCGAGGCCTGGACCGAGCAGGGCCTGACCGGGGTGTGGACCGAAAAGGGCAAGGTGGCCGCCATCGGGGTGCGGGTTTCCCGTCAGGTCACGATGCACGGCTTCGCCTTGAACCTGGACCCGGACATGCGGTTCTTCGGGATGATGAACCCGTGCGGGATCACCGACCGTCCAGTCACCACTCTTTCGGAACTGGTCGGCCAACGCATCACGCTGGAGGAGGCGGTGGAAGCGCTGGTCCCGGCTTTCGCCGCCGAGTTCGGCTACCCGACGCCCGAGACCCAGCTGGCAGCGTTCACCCGTCGCCAGGCCAAGGTGGCGCCCGATCACGAGGTAGACCGCCTGCTCGAGGCCGGGACGTTCTCGCCCGAGACCCGCCGGGCGGAGCCGGTCCTGATCGACGGGCGCCTGCCCGGCGAGCCGCCCCGCCCCGGCTGGATGAAGGTGCGGGCACACATGGACACCGACTACCGCGATCTGAAGAAGCTGATGCGGGGCCTGTCTCTGAACACGGTGTGCGAGGAGGCCAACTGCCCCAACATCTACGAATGCTGGGGGATGGGTACCGCCACGCTGATGATCCTGGGCGACACCTGCACCCGGGCGTGCTCGTTCTGCAACGTAATGACAGGGAAGCCCACCGAGTTCGACGTCCTCGAGCCCTTCCGGGCGGCCGAGGCGGTGGCCACGATGAGCCTGGCCCATGCCGTGATCACCAGCGTCAACCGCGACGACCTCGCCGATGGCGGCGCCGGCATCTTCGCCCAGACCATCACCGAGACCCGGCGGCTTTCGCCCGGCACCGACATCGAGGTGCTGATCCCCGATTTCAAGGGAGACACCGAAGCGCTGGCGACACTGATGGAAGCCCGACCCGAGGTCCTCAACCACAACACCGAGACCGTTCTCCGCCTCCAGCGCGACATCCGCACCTCGGCTAGCTACGGCCGTTCGCTGGCCCTGCTGTGGCGGGCCCGGCAGCTCAACCCCGACGGACTCACCAAATCGGGACTCATCGTGGGAATGGGAGAGACCGAAGATGAGGTGCTGGGAGCGCTGGCCGACCTGCGGGCGGTCGGCGTCGAAATCATCACCATCGGCCAGTACCTGCGCCCCACCGCCCGCCACCGCCCCATCCACCGCTACGTCCATCCCGACGAGTTCGGCCGATACAAGGCTTTCGGCGAGGGCATCGGCATCCCCCACGTCGAATCAGGCCCCCTGGTCCGCTCCTCCTATCACGCCAAGGACGCCACCGACGCCGCCGGACGTCCCTCCGGCCCCGTCCCCGTCACCATCGGCGCCCGCTAGCGCCTCAGGTCACGGCCATCGCCAGCCAGATGCCGCCGGCGGCGAGGATGACGAGGGCCGCGATGGCCGAGAGAATCAGTAACCAGCGGGTGGACATTCTGCGTAACGGTACCGACGGTACGATGCCCGCATGACATCGTTCGATTACGGGGCCCGGATCGAGCGCGCCCGTCAGGCCCTTTCCCAAAGTGGTATCGACGGGCTTCTACTCAGCGTCGGCCCCGACCTCCCCTACCTGACCGGCTACGAGGCAATGCCTCTGGAACGCCTGACCATGTTCGTCCTCACCGGTCCACGGGCGGTGCTGATCGTCCCTGAGCTCGAAGCTCCCCGAGTGGCCGCGGGCCCCTTCGAGGTGCGGCCGTGGTCGGAGACCGAGGACCCCGTGGCGATCGTGGCCGAACTGGTGGCCGCCACCGAGAGGCTCGCTCTGGGCGACCACACCTGGGCCGTGTTTCTCCTCGGCCTTCAGGACCGGCTCCCGGACGTGGCCTTCGAAGCGTGCAGCGAGCTCATGGCCGAACTGCGTATGCGCAAGGAGGAGGGTGAGATCGACCTGCTGCGGCTTGCTGCCCACGCCACCGATCGGGTGGCGGCGCGCCTGGCCGAGACCCGGATGTCGGGGATGACCGAGCGCCAGCTTTCGCTGCAGGTGGGCCGCTGGACCGTCGAGGAGGGCCACGACCTCGACACCTTCCGCATCGTCGCTTCCGGCCCGAACGGCGCCTCACCCCACCACGAGCCCACCGATCGCGTGATCGAGGAAGGCGACATGGTCGTGATCGACTTCGGCGGCCGTCTGGGCGGGTACTGCTCGGACATGACCCGTACCTTCGTCGTCGGCGATCCCACCCCGGAACAGGAAGAGGTCCATGACCTCGTTCAGGTGGCCCAGCGCGCCGCGGTCGACGCCGTCCGGCCCGGGGTGACCGCCGCCCATGTCGACGCCGCCGCCCGATCCGTCATCGAAGCGGCTGGGTACGGAGAACATTTCATCCATCGCACCGGTCACGGGATCGGCCTGGAGGGCCACGAGCACCCCTACATCATCGAGACCAACTCGCTCCCGCTGGAGGAAGGCATGGCGTTTTCGGTCGAGCCCGGAATCTATCTCCCCGGCCGGTTCGGCGTGCGGATCGAAGACATCGTGGTGGTCACATCCTCGGGGGTGGAGCCACTCAACCGGGCCAACCACGACCTGGTCGTCGTCGACTGATCAGGGAACCGTGATCGTGATGGAGGCGGTCTGGTGGGAATTGCCAAGCCAGCGCCAGGCCATCCGCAAGGTGTGAGTCCCAGGTGTCAACGCCGGAGGGCGATACTCCCACATCCGGGTGGCGGGGGAGCGGGACTCGTTGACTCCCAGATAGTCACCTGCCAGAGGTTCCCCGTCCCACGTCACGCTGAGCCGGGTGTCGCCGTCCTTGAAAGCGGCCTCCTCTCCCGAGCGGTAGGGGGTCACCTGGTACCACCCCTCCTCGACCTCTAGCCGGGTTCCCGCCGCGAGAGTAACCCGTTTCGAGCACGACAGCCCGTCCTTGCTGCAGGACAGGCCAGAACGGAGGGACAGTCGGTTGAGGATCGCGTCGACACCGTCGAGAGCGCGGACCAGGAAGCTGGCCATCTGGGCGCGGGTGACAGGGTCGTTGGGGCAGTAGCGGGTGTTGTCGGGCGGGTTGCAGCCTTTGGTGATGTCGGCCTGGGCGAGGGCGTCGATGTCGTCTAGGTGGACGGATCCGGCGGTGTCGGTGAAGGGGTTCTGGTCGGCTGCGGGGAGGTCGAGGGCGCGGACCAGGAAGCTGGCCATCTGGGCACGGGTGACGGGGCTGTGGGGACAGAACCTGGTGTTGTCGGGCGGGTTGCAGCCCTTCGTGATCTCCGAGGCGGCCAGGCCGTTGATGTCCGACTCGTGGATCGACCCGTCGTCGTCCGTGAACGAACCCCTCCCGTCGGTACTCGACCCGACCGCCGTGGCCGCCATCACCGTCCCCAACAAGGCGGCGACGGCGATCAGCACCACGAGTGCTTTTCGCGACCGAATAGCGCGCCATGGCGCGCCATTCGGTCGCGAACAGGGGGAGGGGGTCATCGTCAGGCGACCTGGAGTGAGTCGAGGAGGGCGTTGACCGGGGGGACGACGTCGGCCCGGTCGAGGTGGCTGCCGGCGACTACGTAGAGACAGAAGGGGCGGCCGGCCAGGGTGAAGAAGCGCTGCAGGCCCGACTGTCCCGGGAGGCCGTGCTGGAGGGCGTTGCGGTCGAAGTCCCGGGGGGC
This sequence comes from Acidimicrobiia bacterium, assembly GCA_035461175.1. Lineage (GTDB taxonomy): Bacteria > Actinomycetota > Acidimicrobiia > Spongiisociales > ZC4RG35 > DATHVR01. The sequence continues at coordinate 14,528 of DATHVR010000027.1, forward strand.
GATTCGGGGCATGCCCTCGCCGGCGAACAGCGCCTTTCCGGCCGATTCCGGACCGTATTCGAACAGGGCGACGAAGACGTCGCCGGGGCCCATGACGTCGACCGCTCCCGCCCCGAAGTCGGCTCGATCCGCCGGAAGCGGGAAGTTTGCGAAGTGTGAGACCGTGGCCCGCCGCACCTCGGGAGCCGCACCGAGGGCGACACCGTTGCCGATCTCGCCCTCCCATCCGGCGGGGAGTTCCACCGTCAGGCCGGCGCCGGAAAGCCTCATGCCAGCACCACCGAGGCGGCGAAGGCGCCTGCCAGCACGATCAGTCCTACTCCGGTCACCCGGGCCACCGGGGCGGCCAGGCCCGCCATCGTCCGGCTGAAGGCGGTCAGTCGTGAGGGACGATCGATCCGACCCGCCGCCAGCGGGAACACCGACCGCCCCAGTCCGAAGGCGGCCCCGATCAGGGCGCCTCCGAGCGGATCGCCCACCGCCACCATCAGGGCTAGCATCGCCCACACGCCCCACGTCACCACGTAAGTGGCGAATCCGGCTCCGAGTTGGGCTCCGAACCCTCCTCCATACACCCAGCCCCGATAGGTCCCGATCCAGTCTTCGTTCACCTGGCGGCGCGGCCCGGGCGGACGCAGGCGAACCAGGTCGGCGACCCCGGCGGCGGCCACCACCCCGGCGGCGAAAGGCCACCGCCAGGCTTCGCCGGGGATCAACTGTCCGATCCATCCCAGGATCACCCCGAGGAGCGCGCCAGTTCCCACGGCGGCAGTCACGAACGCCCCCACCGTCAGGGCCCATCGGTTGTGTCGTGCCCGCTCACCGAGCGGGTGGATGCTGGTCAGCATCGACTCTCCTCATGGCGACCAGTGCGAGCGCAGCGCGGCCAGCACCGCCACCACCATGGCCAGGGCGGTCACGGTCCGTCTCCGTGCGGATTCCGGTACAGGCTTGGATCGCCCGGCTGGATCCCGGCCGCCTTGAGGCTCTCCTCGGTGCGTCGGGACCGGGCGGCGGTATCGCCGGTGGTGGCGGCGTGCCCGGTGTCGGCGAGCGCCGCCGACAGCAGGTCCTTGACGTGGTTCCACGACCCGGCCGCCCCTTCTCCGACCACGGTGCCCGAGGCGGCGTCGACCAGCACGAAGTAGGGGGAGACCGGGATCTTGAAGTCGTCCCACGCCTCGGAGGACATCACTGTGAGCACCCCATCGGGGGCGAGTTCGCCGATCCGTCCGGGGCTCTCCTCCTGGGGGCCTTTGGTGACGATGACCGGTCGCACCTCGAGGCTGGGCATCTCGGCGCCGCCGGCGAAACTCTCCCAGAACGGGCGGCAGGTCGAGCAGCCGCTGGACAGGAACGCCAGCAGCACCAGTCCGCGGGTGTCCCGGAGGGCCACCCCGGTCGAGGTTCCGGAGGGTGTCACCCCACCGACCCCGGCCGGTGCCCGGCTCGCGTCGGGCCGACGGGTGATGGCCAGTCCCTCGGCACGGCCACCCCGACCCTCGGCCTCGCCCCCGTCGAGGGCGTGCAGGCGGCGCAGGATCTCGGCATGAGACCGGAGCAGCCCGGCCACCAGCACGACGAGCAGGGCGATGACCACGCCTTCGATGATCACCAGGGCGGTCACGAGATCCGCCCCCAGACCACGGGCACATCTCCGCTGGCGCCGTACTGGAACGTCTCGTCGGCAGCCCCCGTGGTCAGGGAGTTGCGCAGGTACCAGGTGCCGCCGTCGGCGAACCACCCGGGCCGGTCGACCCCGGTGCCGGCCCAGTCGCCGACGACCGGCACTCCGCCCGGGCCGAACTCGAAGGAGGCGGTGGCACCGCCGTCGGTAGTGCGCAGCAACCAGGTCGTGCCTCGAACCACACCGGGTCGGGCGCGTCCGTCGTCGGTCCAGCGCCCCACCACCGGAGTGTCCCCGGGTTGACCGAACTCGAAGTCGACGTCGGCCGGACCGGTGGAGTTGGAGTTGCGCAGCAGCCACCGGTTGCCGCGCACGACGCCGGGCGTGGCGACGCCGTCGCCGTTCCAGTCCCCGACCACCGGGAGGTCCCCGGCCTGACCGAACTCGAAGACGAGATCGGGGCGTCCTTCTCCCTCGACCTGGCGGACATACCAGGTGAGGGCGGTGTCTCCGGCGGGGCCTCGCCTTGTTCCCCGCACCACCGCC
>DATHVR010000028.1:0-8764 GCA_035461175.1 Acidimicrobiia bacterium
AGCGAGGGGAGCGCTGGACCGCCACGGAGGCAATGGCGTCGATCGAAGTCCCGAACACGGTCGAGGCCCTCATCGCCTCGAGAGTCGATCGGCTTCCCGAGGATGCCCGGCGAACCGCCAGAGTCGCCTCGGTCGTGGGACGCCGATTTTCCCTTCCCCTGGTCGAGGAGATCGAGGCACCGGAAGACTCTCAGCACGAGACCCATAGCCGTCTGGGTGTACTCGAGACGCACGGTCTCATCCGGTTGAGCGCCACCCGGCCGCACCTCGAGTACAGCTTCCGTCATGCTCTCGTTCACGAGGTCGTCTACGGGTCGCTGCTCCGCAGCGAACGGCGCCGGCTCCACTCCCGGGTAGGTGAGGCTCTTGAGCGCAGGCATGCCGACCGTCCCGAGGAGATCGCCGAGACGCTGGGTCACCACTTCGACGAGGCCGAGGATCCGAGGGCGATCGGATACCTGATGGAGGCAGGTCGTCGAGCCCTTGCCCGGTTCGCCAATCGCGAGGCCTTCTCCTACTTCGAGAGAGCGATCAACCGACTCGATCCGGACGACCAGAGCTCTCTCAGGATCATGGTCGAAGCTGCCCTGGGCCAGGATCGAGCCGGTCTGACCTTCGTCCCTTACCGCCGTCACATTTCGATTCTGGAGGAAGCGCTGCCATCGGGGGCGGCCCTCGGCGACAAGGCCCTGCTGGCCCGGCTCCATCTAGGGCTGGTCCGTTCACGCCTCGAGGCGGGTGAGAGCTACGAGACGAGTCCGGAGCTTCGAGCATCACTCGAGGCGGCCTTCGAGCTGGCCGAGAGTCTCGATGACCCGGAGTTGCGGGCGCGTCCGGCGGCTCACATGGGCGACGTGCGGTTCTACCACGGCGACTTCCAGGGCGCCGTGGACCTCTGGCTGGAGGCGGTTCCCGAGCTCGAACGCTCCGGAAACCTCACCCAGGCGTCGAACTATGCCGCCATGACATCTCGGGCCTATTCGACGATGGGTTACTTCCAGGAGGCAGAACGATGGCTGGAACGGACTACGGACCTCGCCGAGAGGAGTGGCGATCCCAACGCCGTCCTGGACGCTCAGATCTTCGCGGGGTGGCTGGAAGCCGATCGGGGCAATCTTGCCAAGGCCCAGGAATTCACCCGCCAGGCCGTGGAGTCCGCCGACGAACTGGGCAACCTGGCCTGTTCACTGCTCGCCAACTTGCTGGCGGGATCGCAGCAACTCCAGATGGGGGAGGCGGAGTCGGCCGTCACCCATCTCGAGCGAGGGGGAGAGATGGCGACCTACTGCCAGGTCGGTACCGACCTCCTCGCTCTGGGGAGGGCGTGGCTGGCCGATGCCAGGGCACGCCTCGGCACTCCCAGCATGGACGAGTTCGATGAGGCACTGGAGGCGGCGCGAGAGGTGCACAACCCTCTCAATGAGGGCCTGATTCTCCGCCATCGCGCCACGGCACGTCTGTTGGTGCAAGAGCCCGATTGGGAGGCGGCCCTGAGCGACTTCGAGTCGGCCATCGGGATTTTCGAGAAGACCGGCGCCCGGGCCCACCTCGCCCCCGCGCTGAGGGACTATGGGGCGGCCCTGGAAGTGGCCGGCATGGTCGAGGACGGTGAGGAAACGCTGCGCCGAGCCCACCGGCTCTTCGAGGAGATGGGCATCACGCCTGAGAACGCTGATGACTCCTCTCAGTCGAGATAACCCGCCGAGGCGTAGGCCGGATCGATGACGGTGCCGGTTCCCCGGGCGTAGGCACCGAGTGCCTCCCCCACACCCCCGTGGAAGGTGGGAAAGGCATAGGTCAGCCGGCGAAGGCTCGACACCGTGTGGCGTTCCTGGACCGCCAGAGTGAGCAAGCCGAGGACTTCCCCTCCGTGGGGCGCGGCGACCGTGGCTCCGAGCAAGGTGCCCGTGCTCTCCTCGATGACGAGCTTGATCAGGCCTGGCTGGTCGGTGTCGTGCAGCCAACCCCGGAAGGTTGAAGGGACGTCCTTGTTCGCCACCGCCACGGCCAGGCCCCGCTCTCTGGCCTGCGCCTCCGTCAGTCCGACCGAAGCTACCTCCGGGTCGGTGAAGGTAACCCGCGGTATGGCCTCGTAGTCGATCGGATCCGGGTCCCTGCCGGTCATGTCCGCAGCGATGACTGCGGACTGATGCAGCGCCATGTGGGTGAACATCGCCTTGCCGGTCACGTCTCCCAACGCCCACGTCGCTTCGCCGGCCCGCATTCTTTCGTCGACCTCGAGGTAGCGAGCGGTGGGATCCAGCCCCACCGTCTCCAGCCCCAGATCCGCGAGAGAGACGGACCGGCCGGTGGCAACCAGAGTCTTTTCGACCTCGATGTTGGATCCGTCGCCGAGCACCAGTCGGGTACCCGTCTCCACTCGCTCGACCCTGTCTACCGCCACGCCGAGATGGAGCCGGATCCCTTCGCGCTCGAACACCGTAGCCACCAGATGCGATGCCTCCGGCTCCTCGTTGCCAAGGAGGCGGGATCGGCCTTCCACCACAGACACTTCCACGCCGAATCGGGCAAAGACCTGCCCCAATTCGCATCCGACCGCTCCCCCGCCGATCACAGCGAGCGAGGCGGGAAGTGCCTCGGCCGACACCGCTTCACGGGTCGTCCAGAAGTCGACTCCATCCAGACCGGGGATGGGGGGGATCGCCGGCCGGGATCCGGTGGCAACGACGACACCGATCCGTGCCACAACGGTCTCGTCCCCCACCGCCACCCGTCGGGGACCGACGAGGCGCCCCCGGCCACGAAGCAGAATGCCACCTCTCTCCTCGAATCGGGCCGCCGCCGGCCCATCGTCCCATCCCCCCGTGGCCTCCTCGCGGATGCGCCGGGCGACCTGCGACCAGTCAGGAACCACCTCCGCCCGCCCTGCCACACCGGCGAGGCGACGACCCTCGGCAACCAGGTTCGCCGCCCTGATCGCCATCTTGGTGGGGATGCATGCCCAGTAGGGGCATTCACCGCCCACCAGACCGGGTTCGATGCCGGCCACCTCCAGTCCAGAGTCGAGCAGCTGGAGGGCCAGATCCTCGCCCCCTGTACCCACGCCAAGGACCCCTACGTCTACTTCAGTCACCAGTCACTCCTTCCGCCGCCACCCGAACTTAGGCGTCGTTCGAGGAGTGCGCACCGGTAACGTCACCGAAGTCGATCGACGTCCGGAGCGGACGCCGGTCAGGATTCACACGACACCTTCTTCGACTAGCGGTGCCGGGAACCCGCCGGTAGCGACGGGACCCCAGCGTTCCGGAGCGAGACGGATCAGCGACTTGCCCTGCCTGACCATCGCCTTCCGGTATTCGTCCCAGTCGGGATGCTCACCGCTGATGTTGCGGAAGTACTCGACCAGGCCCTCCACCGCCTCGGGAACGTCGGCCACCGTGGCGGTCCCATCGACCTGGACCCAGGACCCTCCGAAATCCTCTGACAGGACGACCACCGACGCCTCCGGATTTCGGCGCAGGTTTCGGGTCTTGGCGCGCTGGGGGTAGGTGGAGATGAGGATGTCGCCGTTGTCGCCCAGGCCCATTGTGACAGGGGATGCCTGCGGCCAGCCGTCCTGACGTCGAGTCAGGAGGATCCCGTGGTGTCGAGGACGTACGAACTCCTGCAGACCGGTGCGGTCGACCGTGGTGTTGGTGGCGATGGACGGCATGACTCCCCTTCGTCGCTGGATCCCATGATCCCCGATCCCGGCAGGCAATCGGATCTCAGGCGCTGGCGCCGGAGTAGTTACGCACCCCGTACAGCCAGAAGGCCCGGCTGGCGACGACGCTGATCACCGTGACGAGAACCAGGACGCCCAGGGTCCCGAGGGTGAGGCGGCCGGTGAGGGCCTCGGCCGGGACCGTGATCGCCACTCCCAGCGGGACCACCGCCGTCAGTGCCCCCTGCAGCCACAGCGGATAAACGCGGATCGGCCAGCGGCCGGCGTCGTAGAGGCCGGTGATGAGCTGGGCCATGTCGTCGACGTCGATCAGCCAGAAGGCGGTGGTGGTGAAGGCCATCCACACGCTGTAGAGGATCAGCGCCCCGCAGATCATCGTGAGCACGAACACGCCGACCTGGAGGGCAGTCAGAGTCTCGGAGAGGCCGCCCACCGCCCAGCCCAGGACCAGGATTCCGGTGATGACGTCGACCACATTCCAGAACCGGAGTTGGCGGGTCGAGATGAAGAGCTGGGAATCGACCGGGCGGACCAGAGCGAAATCGAGCTCACCTTCCCGCACCTCATACATGAACGTGAACATGTTCGGCAGCACGAACGTTGCCAGCAGCCCTCCCAAGAGGATGTGAACCCCCAGCACGGCCAGGAGCTCGGGCTGGCTCCATCCCCGCAGGTCGTCGGTGAAGCCGAACACGAGCTGGATTGCCACCAGTCCGGTCACCAATCGCACCGCCGACTCGACCAGTTGGAGCACGAAGTTGAGGCGGTACTGGATCTCGTACTGGGCGCCCAGGCGCCAGTGGACCAGAGTGATCCCGAGGGAGTGGATCAGAAGCCTCATGTCCCCACCGCCGTGAACTTGCGCAGCGCCGCCCGCCAGACGAGCACGATTCCGGTTCCGGTGATGCCGACCCACAAGAGCTGGATGCCGAGCCCCGACCAGATCTCAGAGACCGATCGCTGACCGATCAGGATCTCGATCGGGAACAGAAACGTCCACTGAAACGGCAACCAGGCCGAGACGGTCTGGACCCATTGGGGCATGACCGCCATCGGCACCAGGCGTCCCGACAGCAGCAACTCCATCGCCACCACCACCTCGACCAGGGCCTGGGCGCGGGTGGTCCAGAAGCTGACCAACCCCAGGATCCAGAGCACGTTGAAACGAACGACGTAGCCGGCCCAGGCCGCAATGAAGAAGGTCACCATCTCCAGCGGGGTGGGCGACAGATCGGGACGAAACAGCAGCACCAGGAACAGCGCCACCGGAATCCAGACGATGATCCACACCACCTTGGCCCCGGCCATACCCGCCAGTTGGCGGTGATAGGGAGTGACCGGGTGGAGCAGGTCGTTGGAGATGCGGCCGGATCGGACCCACCAGTCCCATGCCCCGGGAGCGAGAGCGAGGTTGAACACCCGCACCAGCGTCCACACGATGTAATAGGAGGTGAACTCGTCCACCCCGTAGCCTCCCACCGGCCCGGAGGCCTCGGCCACCGTCCGCCACACGATCAGGTACACGATCGGTTCGATCAGAAACCCGAGGATGCTGATGAAAGCTGCCCCCCGGTACTGCGCCTGGCGTTGCATCGACATGCGCGCCTCGATGGCGTACACCGGCAGCAGGTTCCTCATGGCAGTGTGGAAGCCTCTTCCTCCGCAGCCGTCTCGTCACCGGAGGCGAAGGTCCGCTCGATCACATCCTCGATAGGCGGGTCCTCGATGCTCAGGTCGAGCACGTCGAAGTCAGCCAGCAGGCGGGCGGCGGTGGCGGCGACCTGGCCTCGGGCTACCGACAGGATCGCCTTGCCTCCCTCCAACGAGGCCACGTGCCCGTAGGAGCCGAGGTCGGGTAGCTCGCCGCCGACGCTGACTGTGATGGTCTTCTCGGCACCGAACCGCTTGCTCAGATCCGCCAGGTCACCGTCGAAGAGGAGGGCGCCGTGGTGGATGACGATCACCCGCTCGCACAGGGCGGTGACGTCGGCCATGTAGTGGCTGGTGAGGAGGATCGTCGCACCCTCATCCGCTGCGTAGGACGCCACGAACGACCGGATCCGCTTCTGCATGCCCAGGTCGAGGCCCAGGGTGGGCTCATCCAGGAACAGCACCGGCGGGGCAGGCAGGAGGGCGGCCAGGATCTCGACCTTCATCCGCTCCCCCAGCGATAGGTTGCGCACCGGCTTGGTGAGGAGGTCACCGACGTCGAGTAGTTCGGTGAACCGCTCCCGCCGCTGCACGTAGTCGGGCTTGGGGATGTTGTAGATCGCCCGCCGGACGTCGAGTGAGTCGGCCACCGGCAGGTCCCACTGGAGGCTGTTGCGGTTACCCATGATCAGAGCCACCTGCGACAGGAACTCGGGGTCGCGGTCGGAGGGATTGAATCCCAGCACCTCCGCGCGTCCACCGGTCGGGTAGAGCAACCCGGACAGCATCTTCAGCGTGGTGGTCTTGCCGGCACCGTTGGGGCCGAGGAACCCCACCACCTCACCTGCCTCGAGCGAGAAACTCACCTCACGCACCGCCTCCACCATCCGGTACTCGCGATGGAAGAGGGAGCGCACAGAGTTCAGGAAGCCCTCCTGGCGCACCGGCACCTTGAAGGTCTTGCTGAGATCCTCGACGACGACAGACGACAAGAAGATTCCTCCGGGTCGCGCTCAAGTCTGACACCCCCACCCGACAGATGCGGGGCCATTTCTCGAAAGGGAGATTCCGGTTCGGGGACGTACAGTGGCGGGATGGAGCCTTTCATCACCGACGAACATCGTGCCTTCCGCCGTTCGGTGCACGATTTCGTCGAGAACGAGATCCTGCCCCACGCCGCCGAATGGGACGAAGCGGGCACGTTCCCCCGGGATCTGTACCTGAAGGCGGGCAAGCTCGGCTACTGGTCCAACGGGGTGGACGAGGAGTACGGGGGCCTGGGCTACACCGACCCCTTCCTGATCACGATCCTGGCCGAGGAGATGTCCCGGATCGGGGCGGGCGGCATTCCCGCCGGGCTCGGCTCCAACGCCATCGCCTTGCCTCCCATCGCGGCCGCCGGTTCGGACGAACTCAAGGCCGAGCTCCTCCCCCGGCTCGTCTCGGGCGAGGCAATCGGGGCCTTGGCGGTGACCGAACCCGGAGGCGGTTCGGATGTGGCTTCCATCACCACCGGGGCCATGCGTGACGGCGACTCCTATGTGGTCAACGGCGAGAAGACCTATATCACCTCCGGCAGCAGGGCCGACTACCTGACCACGGCCGTTCGCACCGGAGGCGAGGGCGCGTCGGGCATCTCGGTCCTGGTCATCCCCGCCGACTTGCCGGGCATCACCCGTACTCCGCTGGAGAAGATGGGATGGTGGGCTTCGGACACGGCCTCGATCTCGTTCACCGATGTGCGGGTCCCCGCCCACTATCTGGTCGGCGCCGAGAACATGGGCTTCCTGATCCTGATGGCGAACTTCAATTTCGAGCGGCTCATGCTGATCGCCGGGATGAACGGTGCCTCCCGGGTTCTCTACGAGGACGCCCTGGACTGGGCTTGCAGCCGCCACACCTTCGGACGGCCCCTCTCCTCACGACAGGTGATCCGCCACAAGCTGGTGGAGATGGACCGCCAGATCAACGCGGCCAAGGCCGTCCAGGATGTCCTGGCCTGGCGGCTCTCTCAGGGCGACTCCCCCGTGGCTGAACTCGCCGAAGCCAAGGTCACCGCCTCCCTGACCATGGAGTTCTGCGCCCGGGAGGCGGCCCAGATCCTGGGCGGGGCGTCGTTCATCCGCGGCAACCGGGTGGAGCGGATTTACCGCGAGGTGCGGGTCAACGCCATCGGGGGCGGAAGCGAGGAGATCATGCGCGACCTCGCCGCCCGTCAACTCGGGATCTAGGGACCTATCCCTCGACGAAGCGAGACAGGTTCTGCGATGACCTCGCCAACCCGGCTGCGTTCGGCGGTTCTCAGATAGCGATACGCCGGGGATCAGTTGGATGCGGGCTCGAAGAGCTCTACGAGGTTGCCTGAAGGGTCGTCTACCAGGATCTGACGACCGCCTCGACCTTGGACCAGCTCGCCTCGGAATGAAACCCCAGCAGCCTGGAGGTCAGCCACAAGTGTGTCCAGGGCCTCAGTCTCGATCTGGAAACGGTTCCAGCCGCCCGGTTGGGGATCTCCGCCGGCGCGCCCGGCGCCTCCTGCTCCCGGAGCGTTCAAGAGCAGTACCAAATCGCCGCGGCTCAGATGGGCGAACCCGGGGGCCGGACGCATGCCCACCTCGAATCCGAGGCGATCGCGGTAGAACTCGACCGCAGCATCGACATCTTCGACGATGTAACGAACTCTCACTGCCATGCCGAACCCCGAGTGTCTACTGCATCCGGACCAGAAATCGGACTCGAACGTTTCATAACTTTTATGATACGAGAGCGTTTCATAGACTGTCAAGGATGGACCCGCGAATAGGCAGGACCCGGACATCGGTCCGGCAAGCCACGCTGTCCCTGTTGGGACAAGTGGGCTACGCCGCCTTCACCGTCGAAGGGGTCGCTCGTGAATCCAAAGTGGCCAAGAGCACCATCTACCGCCACTGGCCGACCAAACTATCGCTGATCTCGGACAGCCTCGAAGTCCTCAATCAGCAACCTCATCCCGAGATCAGCGGCACAATCCGTGAACAGATTGCGCAGTTGATCCAACACCTGGTCCGGGTATTCGATGATTCATTGTTCTCCGCCTGTATGCCCGCTCTCATCGAAGCAGCCGCACACCACCCCGAAGTCGCGGAGTTTCTCCACAGCTACAGCGCCGGACGCCGTCAGCGCCTCGTCGACACGATCCAGCGTGGCATCGACTCAGGCGAGCTCCCCCCACACCTCGACGCCGAGCTGGCCGCCCTCGCCCTGAGCGCACCGATCATCTACAGCCGAACGATGACCCCCAAAGCGATGACCAGCCGGCAAGCAAGCCAGCTGGTCGAGATGATTCTCGGAACCGACAACCCGAACAGAAGACGTCCCGGCTGACGCCTGCCCACCGTCAAAGTAACCCTATCCCAACGCCTTTTCGCGACAGAATTGCGCGCCATGGCG
>DATHVR010000029.1:0-11143 GCA_035461175.1 Acidimicrobiia bacterium
CGCCATGGCGCGCAATTCTGTCGCGAAAAGCGAAGTGGGGGTTCAGCGGGTGACAGTGAAGCGGATGTCCCCGTAGGGCTCCGACACCGGGTGGAACACGATCCCCCGGTCCTCGACGCCGAATCGGTCGAGATCGAAACCGAGATGGTGTTGATTGGGCAGGCGAAAGCTCAATTCGACCATCTCAGGCACCGCCTCCAGCACCGCCTCGCCCATCAACCAACCTTGATGCTGGACCGAGGCCGACCAGTCGCCGAAGAAGTGGTCGAGGATTGTCTGACGCGCCGTCTCCCAGGCACCGGTGGTGTCGGCCGGGACCGGCTCGTACCTCCATTCGGCGGCGATCGTGGTGGCGAGCAGGCGATCGTCCTTCTCGGGCAGGATCGTGGTGGCGTCGCGAGGGAATCCCGAGAAAGCGGAGTCGGTGGTCTTGAGCACCACCAGACCGTCGATGCCGCCCCACACCGTTCTCCCCTCGGCATCGGCATGGTGTCGGGCCGTCCGACGTTCCGATCCGCCTCCGAGGAACCCGGTCGGGCCGGCGCGCCGCCACCTGGCCTCCTCGAGTTGCACCCGGGCAGAAATGATTCCGTCCTTGGCCATGAAATGATCGGCCAGCACCCGACCGAAGTCCTCCAGATCCGGGCCGAGGTGGTCCTGGGCGAGCACATAGATCGTGTTTCGCATGGTGTCGGTCGGGACGACGCCGGCGTTGTCGCCATCGCGGTAGGCCGCTTCCACCTCACCCTGCAGCAGCAACTGGACGGTGAGGTCACTGAAGCTGTCGAGATCTTCGCCCCGATGGACCTTCGACACCCGCACCGCCGACTTGCCCCAGGAGTTGTTCCCGAGCCTGGTCATTCTTCCTCCTCTGGCAGACACAGCATGCGGCGAAGCCGCAGCCTGGTGATCTCGCGTTGCTGGCCCGCGGCCATTTCCCGTTCGGTGGCGGGATCGTTGCTCAGCCGCTGCCGGGCCAAGGCGAGCATCTCCTCGCCGGAGCGCCCGGCGGCCCGAACGATGTAGGTGAAGCCGAAACGCTCCTCGTAGGCCCGGTTGACCTCGATCAACTCGGTCCGTATGGCGGAATCATCCGGATCGACCCCAGATTGCTCGGTGGTGGACATCCGCTCACCTCCAGCGGTCTGGCCTCCCGACCGCTCTCCGATCCGTGGGTGGGCGGCGAAGGCCTCGTCCCAGTCGTCGGGACCGAGGAGTTGGAAGGCTTCCTCGGCAGCTCGGAGCACCTCGGTCGCCGAACCGAATGGCCGTCCCCCGACCACTTCGCTCACCCAGCGCCGGGACTGGCAGGCGGTGGCGAAGAAGTGGCGGGCATCCTGCTCGAACAGCCGGTTGAGATAGTCCACCCGGACCCGGGCCGCGGCGGCGGGTTCGGGGCGACCCCACACCCGGAGCCGGGCCACCCCGCCGTCGGGATGTATGTTGAGACGGACCCGATCTGCCTCCACCGGCGCCTCGAGTGCAACCGGGTTGATGGTGTCGGCGCTGACGTCCACTCGTTGGCAGACCTCCTCCCAGTCGCCCTCGCCGAGGGCGACGTCGAGGGTGACCCAGCCCGGGGAGTTGCCCTTGAAACAGCGGGTGTCGACATCGAAACGATGGATGGTCCCGGGGAGCCCAAGCCGCACTGCCACCCAATCGTGGCCCGGGCCGCGCCGGCGGGCCGTCTCCCAGCCGTCCCACATCCCCTCGGGGTCACCAGGGCTGACGAGATTGGCCGGAGAGGAAAAGTGGGCGTCGGACGCCTCCACCGCGGTCCCGCCCAGCGGGGCCAACGCGAGGTCCATCTCGCCCTCCTCCGGACAGACCAGATCCCGTGCCGGGACCGGGAACCCCCGCACCCGGAGCCGGGCCACCCCACCGTCGGGATAGATGTTGAGGCGAACATGGGTCACCCGGTGCGGGTCGGATACATCGAACTCGGCCACGGTGTCACCGGTGAGCGGAGTGCGGGAGATGATCTCCACCCATTCCGCCTCTTCCAGCCGCTCGGTGGGCGCGCCGCAGGCCTCTAGAGAGAAACTCTCGGGGTAGTTCCCGGTGAAATGGGAGGTATCGACCGTCACCGACTCGACCACCCCGGGAAGCCCGAGCCTGACGACACAGGAGTCACACGGCGCCTCGTCCCTTCGTCGCCGGGTCTCCCAGCCGTCCATCCACTTGCCGTGATCGGTGAACTCGTCCTCCCGCCACACCGGGGCACCGGGATTGACCAGGTTGGAGGCGGCGGCGAAGAACTCGTCGCTGCACCAGACGACCTCGCCTCCGTAGCGTGCCGTGGCCAAGTCGACCGTCAATGTCCGCTCCGCAACAACTTCCCTCGCTCAGGATCGCCTGCTCCGCCGGTGACCTCGCCGGCGAGCACCACCTCTCGGACCCGACCGGCCAGGCGCATCCCATCATATGGGGTCAGGGAGTGACGCTGATGGAGGCTCGTCCCGGACACGATCGTCTCATCGTCGGGGTCGAACACAGTGAGGTCGGCGTCATACCCGACGGCTATCCGACCCTTGCGGTGACCGAGGCCCGCCAGTCGGGCCGGCGCCTCCGCCAGCCACTCCACCACGCGCTCGAGGTCGATCCCGCGCCGGCGAGCACCGTTCCACACTGCCGGTAACCGCAACTCGAGAGAGGCGATCCCGCCCCAGGCGGCCATGAGGTCACCCTCGGCGACCCGCTTCAGGGCGGGCGGCGCCGGGGAGTGGTCCGACACCACCATCTGCATGGTCCCCTCCAGCAGTCCTTCCCACAGGCGCTCCCGGTGCTCGCGCGAGCGGATCGGAGGGGCGCACTTAAAGGCGGTGGCTCCGTCGGGGATGTCCTCGGCGGCGAAGGTGAGGTAATGGGGGCAGGTCTCGGCCGTCACCCGGTCCGACGTTCCGACCAGGGCCTCGACCGCCTCGGCGCCGGCGACGTGGAGGATGTGAAGTCGGGTCGAGGCCGGGTCGGTGGCGGCCACGCACTTTTCGATCGCACGCGCCTCGGCCTGGGGCGGGCGGCTGTCGAGATAGTTGGCGTAGGAGCGGGGATCACCCGAGGGAGGGCGCAGGAGGCCGGGATCCTCAGCGTGGACCAGGAGCGGCAGGCCGGTCGCAGCCACTGCGGTCGCGGCGGCCGCCATCCCGTCTGGATCGAGAGGTGGGAACTCCGCCACTCCGGAATCGACGGTGAAGACCTTGAACCCGCACACACCCGCCGCGGCGAGTTCCGCCACATGGCCGACCGATCCGGGCACCACACCACCCCAGAAGGCCACGTCCACCGTCACCTGCGGCGCCGCCGCCCGCCGCTTCTCCTCCAGGCCCGCCGGATCGACGGTGGGCGGGATCGAGTTCAGCGGCATGTCGACGACGGTGGTGGTGCCTCCGGCCAGGGCGGCCCGGGTGGCGGTGGAGAACCCTTCCCACTCGGTTCGACCGGGCTCATTGACGTGGACATGGGAATCGACCAGGCCCGGCATGACAACGAGGTCGCCGAAATCCTCATCGGCGGTCCCTTCCCCTATCTCGACGAAAGTCCCGTCCTCGATCCGGATCGTGGCCGGCCTGACACCGTCGGGAAGAACCACCCGTCTGGATCTGATGCGCATGGGACCTCCTCGCTGGCTTCCGGATGATCACACGACAGCCGGAACCTGGCTAGCGAGAATCACGTCCCAATGGAGATGAAGAGAATCCTGCTGTCCGTAATCGTCTTGGTCGTCGCGGCCTGCTCCACTCCGGATGCGCAGACCACGACCACTTCGCTGTCACCGACGATGACTACATCGCTCGCGCCGGCGACCGCCCCGCCCGGTGGCACCGTCGACATCCCGCTGTGCCGGGATCTGGAGTGGATCACCGGCCCGGAGGAGATGTACGGGGACAGCCCGATCTACGTCGGCAACGAGATGCCGATCGAAGAAGTGATGGCACAGGCCCAAACCATGGACGGGTTCGTGGAGGCATGGATCGACCGTGAGCACAACGGATGGATCAACGTCGGCTTCGCCCACACCGACATCGAAGCCGCCCAGGAGGAGTTGACCGCCCTCTTCCCCGACGAGGGGGTGGTAGCGGTGGAACTGCCCCGCACTCACTCCGACCTGGAAGCGATCCAGCGGCGGGTAGCCGCCGCCCTTCCTCCCGAGTACCACGCCTTCAACTATCACGTTCTCCACGGCCGGGTCGAGGTCTGGGTGGGGATCTTGGAGGACGACCGGATAGCCCGGGTGGCAGCCGCCGTTGGCGATGAGCCGGTGTGCGTCGAAGGACAGGATCCCGAGACCGCGATCCGCCCTGGGCCCCAGCGACCCGAAGGCGAAGGCTGGAGGTACCTGGCCGAGTTCGACACGTCCACCGGCCGCCTCCACGTGGTGGGCCACCCGGACGCCTACGCCCCGCTGTGGCAGGGACTCGGCGGCACGGAGGCACCGCCGGAGGTGGACTTCGAGACACATGTCGTGGTCGGCCTGGAGATCGGTTACTCGGGATCGTGTCGACGGACCCGCCTCGACGGGGTGAGTTTCGGAATCGACGCCGTGGCCTTCGAGGTCAACACCGTCACCGGACAGCTGGTCTGCAACTCCGACTACAACCCACGGACCTACCTCGTGACCCTGGAGCGGGATCGTCTGCCGGAGCCGCCTTTCACGATCGGGCAACTCGACTGGCCTTCGGCAGCCGGGACCATCACCGACGACTTGCGGATACCCGGATCCACCCCGGGACCAATCGGGGAGGCCCCTCCACCTGAGCCCGAGGTGGGAATCCCCGGGATCATCGAGGTCGGCTTCCCATGGACGGCGCTGATCGACCTTTCTTGTGGTATCGAATCCATCGGCGAGGTCAACCGCTTCCACTGGCGAACTGAGGCCGACGTGCCGGACGAGTGGCTCGCCGCTGCCAACGAGGACGGACTGCTCCAGGTGAGCGTCCTCCTCACCGAGGGCCCCCAACCAACCCTCACCCTCGAAGCGGGCGGGAGAGCCGTCGAGTTTCTCCCCGGAGATCCGTTGCCCAACCCCTGCTTCGATGACCGACCCTAGCTGCGTCGAACGTCGGCCAACCCTGGGTTCGGGACAGCGGAACCGCCGTCTCGGCAACCCTGGGTTCGGTACGTTCCCGGGCCGTGGCGGGCAGCGTCGGGTACCATTGAGAGCGATGATGAAGTTCACCCCATCCAGGATGCGTCGGGGGTTGTTCGCCGCTCCGTAACACCGGTACCACCTCATCCGTCCCTGCCCATTCCTCTCCTGAAAGGAGCGCCATGAGCGAGTACCTCACCCGACACACCGACATCATCGCCCCCGTCATCGCCTTCGACACCCCCATCGTCGCCGAGAAGGCCGAGGGGCTCTGGATCACCGACAAGGACGGCAACCGCTGGGCCGACTTCGCCTGCGGCACCGCCGTCACCAACCTGGGCCATCGGCATCCCGCCGTGGTCGAGGCCGCCCACGCCCAGATCGACAGCCTGATCCACTCGGGCTGCGTGGTGCACTACGAGTCGATCGTCCATGCCGCCGAACGCCTCGCCGATGTGGCACCGGACGGCATCAACAAGTTCGGATTCGCCAACTCCGGCGCCGAGGCAGTCGAGGCCGCCGTCAAGTTGGCCCGCTACCACACCGGTCGCCAGGGAGTGATCACCTTCCGGGGATCGTTCCACGGCCGCACCATGGGCGCCGTCTCCTACACGACCAGCAACGCCAAATATCGGGACGGCTATCACCCAGTGCTCGGATCCACCTTTGTGGTCCCCTTCCCCCATCCATATCGCTGGGGATTGACCGAGGACGAGGCGGTGGACTACTGCCTCAACGAGCTCGCACTCCTCTTCAAGCATGTCGTCACGCCCAAGAACATCGGAGCGATGCTGATCGAGCCGGTGCAGGGAGAAGGCGGCTACTACCCCGCTCCCGCCCGCTTCCTCGAGGAGTTGCGCACGGTGTGCGACGAGCACGGGATCATGCTGGTGTTCGACGAGGTCCAGACCGGATTCGGACGCACCGCCGAGTGGTTCGCCGCCGACCACTACTCGGTCAAGCCCGACATCATCGCTCTCGGCAAGGGAATCGCCAACGGCTTCCCCCTCTCGGCCTACGGCGCTCCGGCCGACATCATGAACGACTGGCCGGTGGGGGCTCACGGCACCACCTTCGGCGGCAACCCGGTCAGCTGCGCCGCCTCGGTGGCGGTGCTCGACACCATGGGCGATCTGCTCCCCCATGCCCGGGAGCTGTCGAAGCGCGCCTTCGAGCGTCTCGAGGACATGGCCGAGCGGCACCCCACCATCGGCGACGTCCGGGGCCTGGGGTTGATGATCGGCGTCGAACTGGTCTCGGATGCCGAGAACCGGACCCAGTCGGCCGAAGCCTTCCGCCACGTCCACGAATACTGCCTGGAGCGGGAACTGATCGTGATCGAGTGCGGCCCCGACGGCAACGTGATCCGCTTCATCCCGCCCCTCATCACCACGGCGGACGAACTCGACTGGGCCCTGGGCCTGATCGACGAGGCCCTCACCGACTGGGAGTCAAAGCGAACCTGAGGTTCGGCTGTACCGCTACGGTACAAAACTCTCTCGAGAACGCGCCGAAAGAGGAGAACGCCCTCAAACCGGAGAGAGTTTTGTACCCAGGCGGTACACGGGAACCTCAGGTTCAGTCGGGGCGTCGGAGAGACATGAGACGTACCTCTCTCCTCTTCGTGGTCCTCGGGCTGGTGCTGGCCGCCTGTGGTGGCGACGACACCGTCCAAACGACCACGACCACCGGTCCCGGATCCACCGTGACAACCGGTGACATCGGCGTCCCTGCGAACGGCGACATCCTGCTCACCCTCACCTCCGAAGGCGGCTTCGCTCCGGTCGAGTCCCACCTCGATCGCATGCCCCGTTATGTGCTGCTGGCCGACGGCACCCTCTATTACCAGGGACCGGTGCCGGCCATCTTCCCCGGGCCGCTACTCCCCAACGTCCAGGTCACCGAAGTCACCGATGCACAGATGGACGAGATTCGAGAACTGGTGGAGGAGTTGGGCCTGCCCGGCATCGATGAACTCATCGACGACTCCAACGCCGAGATGGTGGCCGACGCCACCACCGAGTTCATCACCTACTACGACGAGAACGGGACCCACCGGCTGGGTGTCTATGCCCTCGGCATCACCCAGGGAGGCGGCTCCACCGAACGCATCCTCGCCTCGGAGTTGGTCCAGGTCCTGGATGAGGCCACCGCCACCGGCGAAGCCCGGCCTTACTCCCCCGACCGTCTGCAGGTGGCGGCCGGCCCGCTCATCCCGTTCGACGACGTCGACGGCGGCCTCCAGCCGTGGCCTCTGGAGACTGGCTTCACCGACATGCCCGACTGGGCAATGGACTGGCGGTGCGTCGAGGTCGAGGGGGACGAGGTGGGACGGTTGATCGACCTCTTCTCCGAAGCCAACCAGGCCACGCGCTGGGACACCGGCGACCAGGAGCTGACTATCAAGGCCCGTCCCCTTCTCCCCGGTGAGGCCGCCTGCGGCGGCGCCCCCCAGGGCGGCTGAGCACCCGCACCCATTTGTGGGTCGTTTCTGACGCCGATGGTGTCAGAAACCACCCACAAAACGGGAGCCGTCGCCGCCTACCATTCCCCACCAATGGATCCCTTCGGAGAAGTCGTAATCGGGTTGCTGATCCTGGTCGGGCTCGCCGGGATCTTGCTCCCTGTGCTGCCCGGTCTGCTCCTGATAACCGGGTCGATCGTGGTCTGGGCGTGGGTGGAGGGCGGGGCGGCCGCGTGGACGGTGGCGATCATTGGCCTGCTGCTCGCCGTCGTCGGAACAGTCGTCAAGTACCTGGTACCCGGTCGACGACTGCGCGACGCCGGAGTGCCCCGCTCCACCCTGTGGCTCGCCGGCGGGCTTGCCATCCTCGGCTTCTTCGTCATCCCGGTGCTGGGAGCTCCGCTGGGTTTCGTGGGGGGAACCTATCTCGCCGAGCGTCAGCGGCTCGGGCCGGAACGCGCCTGGCCGTCCACCAAGGCCTCCCTCGGTGCGGTCGGTCTGTCGATCGGGATCGAACTGTTCGCCGGTTTGCTGATCGCCGGCCTGTGGCTCGGGACGATCATCTTCTGGACGTAGCCCATGCTCGTGGACGCTCACGCCCACCTCCACATGTACGACGCCCGGGAGATCGACGAGGTCGTGGCAGAGCTGGAAGCCGACCACATCCGGGTGATCGCGGTCTCGATGGACCCGGAGACCTTCGTCGCCACCCGTGATGTGGCGGCGCGCAGCGATCGGATCATCCCGGCGTTCGGCATCCATCCCGAGCTCGCCCCGGCTCACGTCGGCGGACTCTCCACTATGGCCGATCTGGCCCAGGCGGCGGCCTGCATCGGTGAGATCGGGCTGGACCACAGATTCGTCACGGACACCAGCGCCTACCCGTCACAGGAGACCGTGTTCGACCATCTCCTCGCCGTCGCGGCGGACCAGGGCAAGGTCGTCAACCTGCACACCGCCGGAGCCGAGCATCAGGTCGCCGACCGCCTGGCCCATTTCGGAATCACCCAGGCGATCGTGCATTGGTATTCAGGGCCGGGCGATGCCTTCGACCGGCTGCTCGATCTGGGCTGTCACTTCACCTTCGGACCGGAGGTCGGACGGTCGGCCCACATCGCCGAGTTGGCGGCGCGGACGCCGGCCGACCGCCTCCTGACCGAGACGGACAGTCCCGGCGGCCCTGAATGGTTGGGGATGGGACGCGGCCGGCCCTCCCTCGTCCGCTCGGTCGTCTCCGACCTGGCCCGGATCCGGGGCACCAGCCAGGACGAGATCACGTCTTCGGTGGCGGCCAACCTCGACCGCCTGCTGCCCTCACCCGCGGCGGGTTAACCCTCGACGGTGGAAGCCGACTTCTTGGCGATCTCGTCGACCACGTCCTGGTTGGCGAGGGTGGTGACATCGCCCAGGTGACGGTTCTCGGAGATGTCCTTGAGCAGCCGCCGCATGATCTTGCCCGAGCGGGTTTTGGGAAGGTCGTCGGTGAAGACGATCGACTGGGGCTTGGCGATCGGCCCGATGTGATCGGACACGTGCTGGCGCAACTCGTCGATCAGAGCCTGGTCGCCCACCATGTGCCCGCGCAGAGTCACGAAGGCGGCGATGGCCTGGCCGGTGAGGTCGTCCTTACGGCCGATAACGGCCGCCTCCGCCACCTTCGGATGCGCCACCAGGGCCGACTCGACCTCCATCGTGGAGATGTTGTGGCCGGAGACCAGCATCACGTCGTCGACCCGGCCCAGCAGCCAGAAATACCCGTCCTCGTCCCGCTTGGCCCCGTCCCCCGGAAAGTAGCGCCCGGGGAATCGTGACCAGTAAGTGTCGACGAAGCGGTCGTCGTCACCCCAGATGGTCCGGGCCATCGAGGGCCACGGGCTG
The DNA here is from genome assembly GCA_035461175.1 of Acidimicrobiia bacterium. Taxonomy (GTDB): domain Bacteria; phylum Actinomycetota; class Acidimicrobiia; order Spongiisociales; family ZC4RG35; genus DATHVR01. The sequence continues at coordinate 9,429 of DATHVR010000029.1, forward strand.
GTTAGGACGAGGAAGCCTCCCCCACCGAGCGGAACGGAATTGCCTTCCTCGTCGACCACGTCGGCGGTGATCCCGGGCAGCGGCACGGTGGCCGATCCCGGCTTGGTGGCCGTGATCCCCGGGAGCGGCGAGATCATGATCCCTCCGGTTTCGGTCTGCCACCAGGTGTCGACGATCGGGCAGGCCTCGCGGCCGATGTTGTGGTGGTACCAGATCCACGCCTCGGGGTTGATCGGCTCACCCACCGTGCCCAGCAGCCGCAGGGAAGAGAGATCATGCCGCTCCGGGTACTGGTCGCCCCACTTCATGAAAGCCCGGATGGCAGTCGGCGCCGTGTAGAAGATCGTCACGCCGTAGTGCTCGATGATCTGCCACAGTCGGTCGTTCTCAGGGAAGTTGGGGGCGCCCTCGTACATCACACCGGTGGTGCGGTTGGTGAGGGGGCCGTAGACGATGTAGCTGTGCCCGGTGACCCAGCCGATGTCGGCCGCACACCAGTAGATGTCCGAGTCGGGCTTGATGTCAAAGACCTGGGAGTGGGTGGTGGCAATGCCAGTCAGGTAGCCGCCCTGAGTGTGAACGATGCCCTTGGGCTTGCCGGTAGTCCCGGAGGTGTAGAGGATGTAGAGCGGGTCCTCGGCGTTGAGGGGGACCGCCTCGCACTCCTCGCTCTGGCCGTCGACCAGGTCGTGCCACCAGACGTCGCGGCCCTCTTCCATGTGGACATCGTTCTCGGTCCGCTTGAGAACCACCACCGTCTCCACGGCCGGGGTCTGGGCGAGGGCCACGTCCGTGTTCGCCTTGAGCGGAACCACCTTGCCGCCGCGCCAGGCGCCGTCCTGGGTGATGACGACGCGGGCCTCCGCATCGAGGATGCGACTCGCCAGAGCATCCGATGAGAAACCACCGAACACCACCGAGTGGACGAGGCCCAGGCGGGCACAGGCGAGCATGGCGATCGGCAACTCCGGAACCATGCCCATGTAGATGGCGACCCGGTCGCCCTTCTCCAGCCCCACCGACTTGAGAGCGTTGGCGAACCGGCTCACCTCCCGATGCAGGTCGGCATAGGTGATGGTGCGGGTGTCCCCCGGCTCGCCGATCCAGTAATAGGCCACCTGGTCGCCGTGGTCATCGAGATGACGGTCGAGGCAGTTGTAGGAGAGGTTGAGCTCGCCGTCGGAGAACCACTTGTAGAAAGGAGGATTGGAGTCGTCGAGCGCCCGTGTCGGCTCCTTGAACCAGGTGATTCGGGACCGCGCCTGTTCCATCCAGTAGGCCTCAGGATCGCCCGCCGCCTCTTCGTGGATGCCCGCCTGGGCATTGGCCTGAGCGGTGAACTCCGAAGGCGGGGGGAAGCTGCGGTTCTCGCTGAGCAGGTTCTCGATCGCCTTGGACATTGGGCTCCTTCCGGGTTGATCCTCTCTGCATCCTATGTCGCCCAGCAATGCCTTGCTGCAACCCCAACCCCGGTTTGGCCGTCACGCTCGACATCGCGTCGGTAGGTTTCTTGACATAGTGCCGATCCCCGCGAGCCTGTCGTCCGGGCAGGCACCGGCGTCCGATCGGCAACTCGCAAGCAACCGAAGAGGAGATGCAGCATGCCTGCCCCTGATCGTAAACGACGGCTGACCGCCTTCCTGGTGGCCCTGGCCGTCCTGGTAGCCACTCCACTGGCAGTGGTAGCCGCCGACGCCTTCACCGACGTCCCCGAT
>DATHVR010000030.1:0-94799 GCA_035461175.1 Acidimicrobiia bacterium
CGGCGTGGGCGGCGCCCGGCGACCTACGGGCGACGGTCGCCGGCCGCCGGGAGGCGCGCCAGCGTGCCTGTCGACTGGTGGCGCCGCTGTGGGTTGGGCCGGTTCCGCCGACGGTCAGGTTCATGTTCGATTTCTCCAACAGGGTGATGGGCGCCGTTCGGTCGGACACTGCGGTCGTGACCGGGATCCCGTCGAGCCCGGGCCGCGCGACCGGTCGAGTTCGGGTGGTCACGGACTCGTCGCAGTTCGCCGACTTCGAAGCCGGCGAGATCCTGGTCGCCCCGCTGACGGCCCCGGCATGGACGGAGCTGTTCGACCGAGCTGCGGCCGTGGTGACCGATGTAGGGAGTGCGCTGGCGCACGCGTCGATCATCGCCCGCGAGTACGGGATACCGGCGGTGGTGGGTTGCGGGGATGCCACGGCCAGGCTGCGAGACGGTCAGATGGTGATGGTCGACGGGTCGGCCGGGAACGTCGAGCTGGTGTCGGCCTGACCGGAGACTGCCGGACTCGGGTCGGTCGATGGTCCTCCCGGGGTTGCCCCCGGGAGGTGGTGACTCAGCCTTCGAGGACTCCGCAGAAGTCGTCGAAGTCGCCAAAGAACGCCTCGTGGGGTCCGTTGACGGCGTGCAGGTCGCCGGTCTCGAGGTCGAACACGATCCGGCCGGAGTCGTTGATGACGATCCTCTCGCCTGGGACGTGACCATTGCAAGGGTTGCCGGTGACCTTCTCGGTACCGTTGAGGAAATCGAGCGCGATGTTCGACCCGCCAGTGCTCTCGATCTGGTGGTCAGCTGCCGACCAGGTGGTCCGCCCGAGGATCCGGATGGTGACCGCACGCAACTCTCCCTCGGAGTCGACGAACTCGGTCACCCGAATGCGGACCGACTCCTCCAACGTCACGGCGACCGCATACAGCTCAACCAGCCACCGCTGCCGGAGCGAACCCGATCGGGTGGATGGCATGGCATCTGAAGCGCAGCCATGACCGCAACATGTCTTAGGTGCTGGGACGAGAGCAGTTGTGGATCGTAGGTGGATGGCAAGCCAGGTTCGGCCGCGACCTAGACCCAGCGGACACCGGCTATGAACACGCACGCCGATGTGGCCGCATTCAACTGTCCCCATCCCAGTCTGATCCTCGACTACCACGACGCGGTCGTGAACATGACTCTCGGCTACCTGGAGGACGCACCCGCCGATGACCTTCGCCGCGAGGTGTTCAGCCCACGAACACTGCCACTGTTGAGGAGCGGATCTCCGGGGTGCTGGTCGGTCCCCTGCAGCATCTCGGACAGATCGGGTACGCCCGCGGAATGCTCGAGTCAACCACCGCACACAACAACTACCGACGAGAATACGGCTGTGAGTGACCGGTTCTGCCCAGTGACCGAACCCGGGACATGACGAACGCTGAGGCAACGATTCGCCCATTCGCACCCGATGACTGGAGTGCGCTTTGCGCGCTGTACGAACCGGCGGCCCAGTACGAGCTGGCGCTGTCGGGTACCGATCCGCGCGCCTTCCGGCCCCTGGCAGAAGAGGAGAATCCGAACGAGTTCCAGCGCCTGAACACGGCGATGGTGGCCTGCGTGGATGACCGGGTCGTCGGGTTCGTCGCGTCGCGAGACCGCGGCGAGTGGCGCGGGAGCGGCTACCTGTCCTGCTCTGCGTTGATCCAGCTTTCCATCGACGTGGTATTGGCAATCGACTGATGGCCGAAGCCATGGCCGCGCTCGGCGACCAGGCGTGGACACTGACCAAGCTGGGCAACGACCCTGCGATCAACCTCTACCTGAAGCATGGGATGCGGATGTGAGATCCCGGCCGGCCGACACCTGGGGATTCCCCCACACGGAGCTGCGGTTGGCCTTGCCGACGAGCCGGAAGCTCGATCCAGACGTGCCCAACTTCGGCGTGTGATCGATCAATCGGTAGCGCCGATCACCAAGTCTGGTCCCATATCGCACATCTTGTCGAGTGTCCGAGATCGGCACCTCGGCGTGCGGTGCAGGGGGGTGAATCAGGCCTACTCTATGATCGCTCCATATCGCTGCTGCGCAGCTTGAGCTGAGGTTCCGAGGATTTCGCCAATCCTGTTCCAGGAGATTCCAGATGACCGTGCCGCGGTGACCGCGTCAACTACGTCGCGTTCGCTACGGGCCCGAGCCAAGGCGGCACGTTGTAGTAGATGCTCCTCAACAGGCACCTGATCGCCCTCGCCTGGCTGATAGTCCTCGAACCTCTTGGCGAGTTCGTCGGCCTGGTCCAGTATCTCTTGGATCGAGCGGGGCATTGATATCACCTCAAGAACATGTCGCGGGCAGGCATGCATGGACGATGAACTGGATGCCTTCGGCAGCGGCGACGCCGATTTCGAGCATCCGTCCTGATTCGTCTCCTCCGATGAGCATGACGAGATCGTCCAGATCGAACACTCGGATCGGGTCTCTGTAAGCGTGAAGGATGTCGTCATCTGGGATCCCGTGTTTGCGGGCACTCGCCACAATCACCGGGTCCATCCGTATCAAGTTACCTTGATATCATAGCAAGTACAACCCGCCCGAGATCATCCTGGGCAATGACGCATCAGGAAAACCGAGCAGATCGGCACGGATGGCGCTCTTCATGCGAGCCGCAGAACCCTTTCGTGCCAATTCGCTAGGTATCGGGCAGGTACGCTTCGGTGATGCCTTCCCTCTCCACTCATGTCGAAACCAGGGTCCTTCCTTCTGGGGACCTAACTGATCTGTGGATTAGGGATGGAATGTTCGTCGAGGGCCCCTCGGATGGTCCCACCATCCATGCGGGGGGTTACGCGGTTCCTGGTCTGGTTGATGCTCATGCCCATCTCGCCCTGGCGAGCCCAGCGCCCGACGCGGACGACGATGAAAAGGCACGTGCCTCGGCGCGAGCCCATGTCGAAGCGGGAGTGCTGTTGGTGAGAGAGCCGGGTAGCCCCAACCGGGCCTCCGTCCGGATGAGCCGCTCGGGTGGGCTCCCCACCATCGTTACCGCTGGGCGCTTCCTGGCTCCTCCGGGCCGCTACTTTCCTGGTCTGGCCAGGGAAGTAGATGACGATACGCTCGTATCGGCTGCTCTGGATGAGCTTCAACGTTCCGGAGGGTGGGTGAAGGTGATAGGTGACTTCTTCGACCAAGAAGGCCGCTTCTCGGTCAACTTCTCGACCGAGACTCTGCGGGAGACAGCCGTGCAGGTTCACGAGGCTGGAGGCCGGATAACGATGCACGCCATGATCCCCGATTCGGTCCAGCAGGCGATCGAGTCCGGTTTCGACGGTGTCGAACACGGCTCAATAGTCGAAGACGGGCAATTGGAAGCGATGGCTTCGGCGGAGATCACCTGGACACCCACAGCGCTGATCGACGATGTGCTCAGGGACAGTGCAGAGGAAATGCTCGGATCCGATGGCGCAGCACTTCTGCTCGCCGGGTTGGAGTCGCATGGAGAATCGATCCGTCAGGCACACGAGCTCGGGATCCGGATCCTGGCAGGCACCGACGCTGGGATGAATCCACACGGTGTTGTTGCACGAGAGATCCGTCTCCTCCACTCCTTCGGACTGCCTAAAGCCGCGGCTATGGCCGCGGGCTGCTGGGACGCCAGGACCTACCTCGGGTTACCCGGAATCGAAATAGGGGCACCGGCTGACCTCGTGATCTTCCCCGACGATCCCCGCGGGGACCTGGCTGTGCTCGATCACCCCACCCTGATCCTCCTCGGTGGCGAACTCATTCGGGCCAGAGACAAGTCCCAGCTCAACTGACCGGATCAGCCCGACCAAGAAACCGCCCGAACAACTGATCTCGAGCGATAACACACACCTCCGGAACCCGAGCCGAACGGCCCTTCCGCGAGCGGGTCTGTTGGCCGGTCAGTGGTTTGGGTGGGGGACGGCGACCACCGTGAGTTCCTCGATGTCAGTGAAGTCGCGGGGGTTGCAGGTGTGAAGCGGGAGATCGACCGATATGGCGATGGCAGCGATCATGGCGTCGTAGGCACGTGCCGCTGGTTTGCGGCCTGCTCTTCGCAGCCCTGCAGCTACCCGACCAAAGCTGCGGGCTGCAGCGGCGTCGAAGGGCAGCGGGTCGAAATCAGCTTCGGCTTGCTGGAGGTGCGCTTGCCGGGCGGACCGTTCGTCGTCGGTCGATGCCACAAGTGGACCTACCGAAAGTTCGGCCAGAGTGATCGCCGTGATCACCGGCTCGTCGGGAAGCGGATCGGTGACCTCCAGCCGACCGAGCAGGATAAGCGTGCTGGTATCGAGAATCCCGCGTGGCATCGATCAGAGTGCTGGATCGAGGACCTGGTCGAGGTCGTGGCGCAACTGGTCGGGGTCGACAGCCGGAAGTTGCCGGCGGCGGGCAAGGACCTCGTCGAGCGGCATTGCCTCCCGGCCAAGTGGTCGCAGCTCAGCGACCGGCTTCCCGGAGCGGGTGATCGTGAGCCGCTCGCCCTTGGCTACTCGGTCGACCACGTCGCCCCCGTGGTTGCGGAGTTCGCGGATTGAGACTTCGGACATGCACCACAGCGTATCACGCGTGATACAACAGCGGAAGGGGCCGGCCAACCGATGATTACCTGATCGGGGCAAATCACGTTCCGGTCTCGCAACGCACCGATCGGCACCTCCTGCTCGGGTGTCGAAAGCCCTGCTGCGGAAGACCGCGGCGCATCCTGAGTTGAGCTATCTGACCACACCGACGATTGGCACTACCTGCTCCGCGCCCAACTCACGTGCCATTCCTGTGTCCGCGGAGCCACCTCCAATTTCCAACCTTAGAAAAGCACCCGAACGCCAGTCACACAGCTGCGCCCACTGATTTGTGCCTCTTCCTTCTGCTCGCCGGCCCGTCCCGCCGGCTCTCCGGAGTTGTGTTTGAGGACGTAACGCCCCGGGTAGCGCCGCGATATGCGGTTTCCAATCCTCCTCCTGGCCGTTGCGCTCCTCCTGGCTGCCTGCGACGGGGGTTCCGACATCGATCCGACCGAGCCCCCACCTGAAACCACGACTATCACGTCTCCCACCAGCACCATGGGGACATCGCCGTCTACCACCCCGCAGCGGTCTACTTCCACGACAACATCTATCCCCACCACGACAGCCCCCGAAGAGGCGTCTCTCCAGCCCGCCGTCCGATGCGATAGCCCCGAGGGGTACGCCATCTCTTATCCGGAGGGGTGGAACGCCAACTCTGGAGACGTGGTGGCCGAGTGCGGCCAATTTCACCCAGAGCAGTTCGAAGTCCCCGACGGCAGCGACGAACGGGTGGCGGCAGTGACGGCCTACGTGGATCCCGTTCCGTTCAGGGAGGTAGCCGCCCCCGACGACACCCGCGACGCTGAACGGGCGGTCACCGCCGTGGACGGGCTGCAGGCCGTGAGGCTCGAGTACGAGACGGGGAGTGACGGCCTATGGCCGGAGGGGACCCCTATCACCTTGTACGCGATCGATGTTGGAACCGAGTCCGAGGAGAGAACGCTTCTGGTCGATACGGTTGGCCTCTCCGGTTTCGACTATGAGCGAAACCAGGAGGTCCTGGACCGAATGATCCGCAGTCTCGACGTCGACATGGATGGGGTAGACGACGATCCCTATGTCGTTGCCAGGTATGAGGGGGGCGGCGGCGGCTTTTCCGTGGAAGGGGCAGTGAGCGGCGAGCAAGCCTGCCTGCGGATACCACCCGAAGGGGAGGAAGTATGTACCGACGTTCCAGCGCCAGATCAACTCCACACCGTCCAACTGGAGAACCTCGAGCCGGTGCTGGCTGGGGTGACCGGAGACAAGGTGCACGCCGTCACCGCCGAGCGACGAGACGGGACTGACTTCACTGCGCTTCCCGCCGCCATCGACGACACCGATGTCCGCGGCTTCTCCTTCACTTTCGACCTGGACGAGATAGAGCGGCTCGTGCTCACCGATGTCAAGGGCATCGAAATGCGTGTCATCGAGCCTGGCGGCTAGGGAACCCGCCTGGGCCATCGCTCCCTGACATTTGAGCCGCCGATGATGACCCGTGAATCGGGTTCCGTGACGAACGGGAACGCCGAGGCGGCCAGCCCGCTGGCTGCACCTCCTAACGCCTCCTTTCAAGGCCCAGCCTCGAGCGCGGTCTAAGGCGCAGTGCGGCTTCCTGTTGAGTCCTCAACGGACTGGTAACCGAATCGTCCCGATCACAAGTTCGGCAAGGTCACGATCACCTATGCATGGCCGAGGGCCACATCGCAGAGGACAGGGACCAGGCATCCGCCTGAGCCCATCGAGCGTCCCTTCTCAATCGGTTGGCACCGCATCGACGCTGCCCACCCTGTTTGGCCCGAGCTGGGCCGGGTGGCAAGCGATGCCGCCTGAGCTGAGTGATGAGCACCTAGCGGCCATATGCCGTGTGCTCATCGACCACGATGTGCAATTCGTGATCATCGGAGGCATGGAGGCAGACTCCCCGCCACCGGGTGTGCCCACGGTCGATGTCAACATCTGCCCCTCTACGGATGACCGCCAATCTCGGTAGGCTCGCTGCCGCACTGGCTCGGTGTCGCGTCTCGGAGGAACTGCGTCTGGTGCCGAAGACTTCGCTCTGACACATTCTCTGGATCAGTGGTCAGTAACAACCCGGTGAGCTCTTGTTGGTGGGTTCATGACAGCCTCGCAAGCCCAGTGAGGGCCGCCGTCTGACTACGGTCCAGCGAAGGCGCGGCGCGCATCAAGGGAGAGCAACGAGATGAGACCTCTTCGATACTCGATCAACGTCACGCTCGACGGCTGCTGCCATCACGAGGCAGGGCTCCCTCCGGACGAGGAGTCGATGCGCTATTGGACCGCTGCGATGGAAAGAGCCGATGCCCTGCTATTCGGCCGGGTGACCTACGAGATGATGGAGTCGGCGTGGCGGCGGCCCGCCACGGGCACGTGGCCTGACTGGATGGATGAGTGGGAGATCCCGTTCGCCGAGACCATCGACCGGGCGAAGAAGTACGTCGTGTCGGGCACGCTGAGCGGCGTCGATTGGAATGCCGAGCTGGTGCAAGGCGACTTGGGGCAAGCGGTTCAGCGGCTCAAGCAGGAGCCAGGTGAGGGCCTGTTCGTGGGTGGTGTGACGCTCCCCCTGACGTTGGCAGATCTGGGACTTATCGACGAGTACGAGTTCCTTGTGCAGCCGGTCCTTGCCGGCCACGGGCCGACGTTGCTCGCCGGTCTGCGCGAGCGTATCCAGCTCGAGCTCGTGGATCGCCATGAGTTCCGGTCGGGCGCTGTCGCCCTGCGATACCGACCCACGCGAGTTGTGACTTGACGATTTGTCGGGCACGTTGGTCGCAGCCTCGCGACGGAAAACCGACGGCTCGCGCGATGATCGACGGGATCCTAACGGGCCAGAATGACCCTGTGATGCCCCCATCGCGGTCACCCAACCCCTTCGCGGGTGATCACATCGTTTCCATGCCGTTGCGTGATCGCTGGCTGAGCGGACGACTCATGGCATGATCGCTGCGTCAAGTGCCAGGATTCTGTGATCTCGGAAGAAGGGTGTCATGAAGTACCTTCTCACGTCTGGCGGCGTACGAAACCGGAGCATCTCCCAAGCCCTTGTTGATCTCTTGGGCAAGCAGATCTCGCAGTCGAACGCCCTGTTCATTCCTACTGCGATATATCCCTTTCCCGACAGTCCGTATATGGCGCACGATGCGATCAGGGGAAAAGCTTCGAATCCTCCGGCAGCTGACCTGGGGTGGAATTCGCTCGGGGTGTTAGAACTCAGCGTTCTGCCGAGCATTCGGGAAGAGAGCTGGGTGCCGACGGTTCGCGAGGCCGACGCCCTGGTCGTATGGGGTGGCCATGTGTCGTTCCTGCACTACTGGATGCGTAAGTCTGGTCTGGCCGACCTGTTCTCGTCCCTGAACAACCTGGTCTATCTGGGGGTGAGTGCCGGAAGCATCGTGGTGACTCCCTACAACTGCGACGCGGAGTTCAACGTCAAGCACGTGCCCGACGGGAGTGAGATAGCGGTGAATACCGAGAAGACGTTAGGGCTGGTCGACTTTACGTTGTACCCGCATCTCAACCGCACCGACATGCCACCTACTCCTCTGGCCGAGATGGAAGAGTGGGCCTCCAATCTTCCGGTGCCGGCGTATGCGATCGACGATGACACCGCCATCAAGGTGGTCGACGGCGACGTTGAGGTGATTTCCGAAGGCACCTGGAAGCTGCTCAACCCCGACAATCCGTGTTGATGCCGCCGCTTGGCTGCCTTATCGACCATACGGCGCCACTGATCACGGGTATGGGCGGAGCGAGGATGGAAGTGTATGGGTTAGGGGCCTAGCGTGGGCTACGGTCCTGAGCCGCTTGACAGGCAAGTGGTCACTTGCATAACGTGTCAGGGTCGTGGCAGATGTATATAGGGCACTGGCGGACACCACCCGCCGAGCGATACTCGACGAGCTCACGGACCGGGACGGCCAGACGCTGTTCGAGCTGTGTTCCCGTCTCGCTACCAAGCACGGCTTGGGTTCGACCCGCCAGGCGATCTCCCAGCACATCGACGTGCTCGAGGCCGCCGGTCTGGTGTCGACCCGGCGGGAGGGTCGCTACAAGTTCCACTATCTCGACACGGCGCCGTTGCGTCAGATCACAGAACGATGGCCGATCCCTCGGCCCAAGGAGGAGCAATGAGGATCAACGTCATGAGCATCATGGTCGACGACCAGGACAAGGCCCTGCAGTTCTACACCGAGGTGCTCGGCTTCGAGAAGAAGACCGAGATTCCCCTCGGGGAGCATTCGTGGATCACCGTCGTCTCGTCCGAAGACCCGGACGGCACCGAACTGTCCCTCGAGCCCGACGAGCATCCGGCGGCGCGGCCGTTCAAGCAGGCACTGGTGGACGACGGCATCCCGGTCACGTCGTTCGCAGTCGACGACGTCGTCGCCGAGCATGAGCGCCTCGTCGCCCGGGGCGTAAGGTTCACGCAACCGCCCACCGACATGGGACCGGTAACCACTGCCGTCTTCGACGACACCTGTGGCAACCTGATCCAGATCGCGGCCATGAAGGCCTAGTCCCCGGGTCCCACCGGCGCCAGCACCGGCCGCATCTTTCCCCACTCCGTGGGGGACTCGCCAGGCGGGGTGCCCCGGAGGGGTCGGATAGAGCGCGCCTAGTGTGACGACCGACCCGGTCTCCGTCTTTCAGTACGGATACAGTCGGCGTCATGCGATTTGCCGTGAACTTGCCCAACTTCGGCACCTTCTCCGATCCGCAGTTCATGGTGGATCTAAGCCGGATCGCCGAGGAGGCGGGATGGGACGGATTCTTCGTTTGGGACCACATCGTCGTCGGGGATGGGATGCCGGTGGCGGACCCCTGGGTCCTGCTGGGTGCCGTGGCGGGCGAGACCGAGCGGATCCTGATCGGGACCATGGTGACCCCCGTGCCGCGACGCCGTCCCTGGGTGCTGGCCCGCCAGGCGACCACCGTCGACCACCTGAGCAACGGTCGCCTCGTCCTCGGTGTGGGGATCGGGTTTCCGCCGGACATCGAGTTCGGAACCTTCGACGAGCCGGTTGAGGCCCGGCGCCGCGCCGACATGCTCGATGAGGGCCTGGCTGTGATGCAAGGGATCTGGAGAGGCAAACCCTTCTCTTTCGCGGGGAGGCACTACCGGGTCGCCGAGAGGATCTTCGCCCCCGAGCCGGTCGGTGCGGTACCGATCTGGGTGGCGGGGATGTGGCCCAACCGTCGTCCCTTTCGCCGGGCCGCCGCCTACGACGGTGTGTTCCCGATGGCCGAAGACATGCATCCACTCACCCCGTCGGAGGTCGCCGAGATCGTCGTGTACGTCCGGCGCCACCGGGCGGACGACGGGCCGTTCGACGTCACTATTGGCGGACCGCCCCTGTCGCCGGGGGAACTGGAGGAGTACCGGGCCGCCGGCGTCACCTGGTATCAGGTCGGGCCGGATCCCCGGGGGGAATCCCCCGAGGAGACGAGGGGTTGGATCGCCGCCGGACCCCCCCGCTCGTAGCTCGGTCGACGACGATGCCCGCATTCTGATTGTCTCCAGGGCCGCTCGGTCGTCATGCTCGTGTCTGTCAAGGCTGGGGGGCACATGATTGAACGCCAGAAGCTCGAGAGGCTGTCTTCGTCGAGGCGAGGGAGTAGCGGTGTCGCAACCGTCCTTCAGGTGCCGCATCTTGCGCCCGACGGCGGCGGGTAGCGAAGAACCCGTTTGTCGGGTCAGGGGCTTGCGACAATGGATGAATGGCATCAGCGAGGCGACCAACCTGTGCGAGGATCCTTCACGCGTTGCGCTGTGTGGGAGCGGCGGGAGTGGATCGGATTTCTGCCGCCTCCGATCTGGCCCGGGACGAGGTCGATCGGTGGCTGCATGCGCTGAGCGTCGACGGGCTGGCAAGCCTCGACCCCGGACCTTTCGGGGGCTGGAGCCTGACCGATGCCGGTCGGGCGGCTGACGACGAGTGGCTGGCCCAAGAGCTCGACGCTCCCGGCGCCCGCACAGCGGTCCTCAACTGCTACCGGCAGTTCCTCGGCCTGAACCCCGAGCTGCTCCAGGTTTGCAGCGACTGGCAGATGCGATCCTTTGGTGGCTCTCCCAGCCTCAACGACCACACCGACCCCCGACTACGACGCCCGGGTGCTGTCGCGGCTCTTTCGCCTGGATGACGGCGTTCAGGCTCTGCTCTCCGAGCTCGCCGGTCGGCTTCCCCGGTTCGGCGTCTACCGCAGCCGCCTTTCTTCGGCGGTTGAGGAGGTGATGGCGGGCAACCACGCCTACCTGGCCGACGGGCTCGAGTCCTACCACACCGTCTGGTTCCAGTTGCACGAGGACCTCCTCACCACCCTGGGCATCTCTCGCGAGGAGGAGAGGCGGGATACAAACGGTCCCGGCATCTGACGCTCGCCGGGGCATGTCGACAACTAGCTTGAGGATCATGGCCAAGCTGATATACGCCGCCATCGTCTCACTGGACGGCTTCATCGAGAACGATTCGGGAGGCTTCGAGTGGGCCCTGCCCGATCCCGAGACTCACGCCTTCGTGAACGAACTCGAACGACCGCTGGGAACCTATCTCTACGGGCGGCGCATGTACGAGACGATGGCAGGCTGGCAGACGGTGGGTCAGCCGGGTGAACCAGATGTCTCGCCCGAGGAACTCGAATTCGCCGAGGTATGGCGAGCGGCCGACAAGGTCGTCTACTCCCGCACCCTCCCCGAGGTGGTGACACCCCGCACGCGTCTCGAGCGTGAGTTCGATCCCGAGGCGGTCCGGCAGATGAAGGACGACGCCGAGCAGGATCTGTCCGTCAGCGGCCCCGGTCTGGCCCAGCACGCCTTCGTCGCCGGGTTGGTGGACGAGATCCACCTGTTCGTGTTCCCGTTGATCGTCGGAGGGGGACGGCCGGGCCTGCCCCAGGGTCTCCGGGTGGATCTGGAGCTGCTCGAGGAACGGCAGCTCGGTAGCGGCGTCGTCCACATGCGCTACGCCCGGAGCTGACCGCGTCGGCGCCAGGGGCTGATCCGTCTCGAAGCAAGTGATCTTCCGCGGCCGTCGAGGAGCCACGAGACAGTTTCCACGCGACCAGAGCCGACACGAAAAAGACCGGGCGACGTATGTTTGGGAATCGTGGAGTGGACTGAAGCACGGAATGGATGAGTGGAGAGAGGCCCTACGGGGCTACATCCTGCCGCTCGAGGTCGTCTTTCTCTGTGGCGGCGCTGGGGATGCTGGGCGTCGTGATCGTGGGACGCAGGCGCCAACCGTCGGTGCTTCCCTCTCCACATGCATGGGTGCTCGGGACGATGCTGGTGGTGAGTGGATTCGTCGCCCTCGCATCCCGATTGTGGATCTTGGCGGCGGCGATGGCGTTCCTCATGGTCGCCCTGGCTCTGGCGGTGGTGCCGCCGAGGGCAGCCCATCCGACCGAGGAGTAGTCGAGAAGGTCGGGTGTGGTCGGCGAGGTCGGTTCAAGCCCCCAGGGCGGCGAGCGCTTCCGGGATCGGAGTGTCGCCGCCCACCACCTCGAAGACCTTGCCCCGGGTGGCGTCCTCGTCGAGGCAGGCGGTCAGGACGGCGGCAATGTCGGCCCGGGGCACGTCGCCGCGGGGTACGTGCCGGGCGAGGTGGACCCGACCTGTGGGCGGCGCGTCGGTGAGACGTCCCGGCCGCACCACGGTCCAATTGAGGTCCGAGCCCATCAGGTAGGCGTCGGCGCGGGACTTGGCCCGCACGTAGACCGAGAACACCGAGTCGTCGGCGGGAGGATCATCCGTGCCCATGGCCGACACCATCAGGAACCGGCGGGCACCCCCTTCCCGGGCGGCGTCGACGCATTTGACTGCCCCGCCGTAGTCGACGGTCTCCTTGCGGGCGGCGCCCGAGCCGGGTCCCGCCCCGGCCGCGAACACGACGGCATCACATCCCTCCATGGCCTCGGCGAGTCGAGCCGTGTCGACCGCCTCGAGATCAACTACGAGCGGCGTCATTCCCACCGCCTCCAGGTCGCCGGACTGGTCCGGGTCGCGGATCAGTCCGAGCACCTCGTGCTCCGGTGACGCCAACTCTCCGAACAGAAGCCCTATCTGACCGTGGCCTCCGGCCACTACTACTCGCATGGGTCCACCCTAGGCCCGAAGATCGAGTCTCATCAGTACCCGGGGAAAGCCGTTGAGGACCGAGTCGGTGTCGGCGGCTTTCGTGAAGCCGGCTCGCTCGAACAGCCCGCGGGTGCCCACGTATGCCATGGTCAGGTCGACCTTCTCGCCGCGGTTGTCGACCGGGTAGCCCTCGATAGCGGGCGCCCCGTTGTCGCGGGCGAAGTCGACCGCGCCCGCCAGCAGGTGGTGGGAGATGCCCTGGCCCCGGTGACCCGGCCGGACCCGGATGCACCACACCGACCACACGTCGAGGTCGTCGACATGGGGGATCTTGCGGTTGCGGGCGAAGGCGGTGTCGGCACGCCGGGCCACTGCGGCCCAGCCCACCACCTCCTCTTCCTCGTAGGCGAGGACGCCGATCGGGCCTTGGTCGATGAGTTGCCTGATTCGTTCGCCCCGGGCGGGGCCGATCAGTTCCCGGTTCTCCTTCGACGGTACGCGGTAACTGAGGCACCAGCACACGTTGGCGTCAGGCCGCTTGGGCCCGACCATGGTCTTGACGTCGTCGAAGCGGTCGGCGGGTCGGATCTCAATGGCCATATCAGATGGATACCACAGACGGCTGAAAGACTCCGGCGCGCCAGAGCGCCCTACCGGCGGTCTTCGGCGTCAGTCGATCGATTCCTCGGGCATCCGCGAGTACCACTCGTGGAACTCCGAGCACCGGCCGTCCGGGTCGAGGCGAAGCAGCCAGATGTTGTCGAAGACGCCGCGGGCCTCGCCGCGTTCCGGTTAAAAGAGGTGGGTTCGCGACCCATGGCGGATCCTCAGAAGTCGATGCGCATCACCGATCGGCGCTTGGTCGGCCGACTCACCTCGGTGAGGCCGGCAGCCAGGAAGGTGGCCGGGGTGCCGACGTGGAGTTCCTCGTCGATCACGTTCTTGGTGGTAGTCGGGTAGGCCTCCAGGGCTCGCACCCCCTGTGCGCGGGCGAAGTCGACCGCGGCCCTGGCCATGGTCCGGCTGATTCCTTGCTTGCGGTAACCGGCGCGGGTGAAGAGACAGGTCACCGCCCAGACGCTGTCGTCTTGCTTGTCCTCGTCCCGGCCTTCCCAGGGGACCCGGAAGACGCGCACCAGGCCGGTATATGCCGGGCGTGGCTCCACCGCGCACCATCCGACCGGTTCGCCGTTGAGGTAGGCGACGAGGCCGCTGGTGGTGTCGGAGTCGGGGTTGTCGCAGTCGGTCTGCTCACGGAGCCGAAAGGCGCGCTCTTCTCTGGGGACGGATCCGAACGACTCCCGCGGCGCCAGTTTGTAGCGCTGGCACTGGCAGACGTGGCCCGTCCCACGAGAGCCGAATATCGCCTGCAGGTCTTCACACGCAGCTCGGTTGGCGGGGACGATCGAGAGGTCGCGGTCGGTCATGCTGTGATTCTGGCCGCGGTTGCGGACGGGTCGTGTCCTATTTCAGGAGGCACCTTGCGGGGCTCCGACCGAGGCGAGAGTGCAGGTGAACGCGTCTGGGGCGGTTGGTTGCACTTTCGTCGGGGTGAGGGTGACGAGTGAGCAGGCGCCCGCGCTCAGCGCGGTGCGATGCCCTCTCGTCGGGCCACCTTGGCGGCGGGCGTCGAATCGTCGACGACTCCGGAGCCCCCGCGGCGTGGATCCTGGCCGATCGGGCCGGCAATCGCGTGTGCATCGCTGCCTGGCCCGACGGGGCACCATCACCCGACGCCGCGGACTCAGGCAGCCCCGCCACCGAAGCCGGCTGATCGGGCGGACAGCCTGAAGAGCCGGCGGGCGACGAGGATTGCGAACACAGCCCAGGGGAGCAGCGACGCCAGGGCGAAGACCAATCCCACCGTGCCGAAGTTCGAAGGCACCGCCATCAGGACGGCGGCCGCCAGCCCCCACAGGGCCGTGGCTCTCGAGAACACCGTGGAGCGAAGCATCAGGATGGCGAAGATCAGCAGCGTCGCCAGGTTGAAGAAGTAGTAGATGTCGAAGGCGGTGCCCATCCAGGTGGCGAGCATCCCGTCGCCCACGGCCACCAACGCCACCTGTTCGGCGGGGCCGGCCCGACCGTATGAGTCGGCGAGTGCGAGCATCTCGACCGGGCGGGGCGAGGCCATGTACGCCGCCATCCCCAGGACCCCGAACGCCAGGGCGACGACCACACCGGAACGGCTCACTTTCCACAAGACGACGGCCAGCGCGAAGTAGAGAAGGAACGCCAGCAGGTTGCTGACGATGTACATCGCGTCGAGAGCGAGCATCCCCCGCGCGGGGTTGGCGATGAGCAGTTCGAAGAACTCAACAGTCGTCTCGGGTGGTGGCCAGGCCACATATACCGCCATCTGGATGACGATCAGGACGACGCTCGCCACCGCCGACCACACCCCCACCATCAGGAGGCCCTTCCACTGGCTGTGCTCGGATATCGGGTCGCTCGTCGCGTCGATATCAGTGGTGGGTACAGCAACCTGTGCCATGTGGTCACCGTAAGCAGCGGGTATTTCCCGGCCAGGGCACAAAGACCCGTCGCCCCTCCGCTTCTGCGGCCCATTTGCTCGACTCCGGTGCGATAGTTGAGCGATGCCCCTCTCCGACATCCTTGAGACTGCACGTTTGGTCCTGCCTCCGCTCGAAGTCACGGACGCGAGCGAAATGGTCGGCGTGCTCTCCGACCCTGATCTGTATACGTTCACCGGTGGAGAGCCCCCCACCCTGGATGGTCTCGAGGATCAGTACCGCCACCTGGTGGCTGGATCTCCCCGTCCAGGAGAAGACTGGCACAACTGGATTCTCCGTTTCGGGGAAGTTGCGGTCGGATTTGTCCAGGCGACCGTGCTGGGTGAGACGGCTGAACTGGCATGGGTGGTGGGGCTGCGATGGCAGCAGCGCGGCTTCGCGAGCGAGGCGTCTCTGGCCGTGGGTGACTGGCTCCGGGACCAAGGTGTGGTCAGGTTGACTGCTCACATCCATCCGGAGCACCAGGCCTCGATGGCGGTTGCCACCCGACTCGGCCTTCGGCCCACGGATGAGTTCGACGCCGAGGGGGAGCAAAAGTGGACATCGTGACGGTGGACCGACCGAGGTGGTAGCCCTTCGGTTGGAGCGACTGAGCATCGCCTACCAAAGCCGCTGCTCCGGCGGTGCTCTCCATCTGTCGCCGGTACTGGAAAGTCCACATGGCCCCGGCGTTTCGGTTCACAATCAGGGCTTCGGGGTAGTGGTGGCCGAGGGTGATCTCAAGCTGCACCATCCTGAGCGCAGACCGAATTTGCATTCGCCGTGCTCGAGGATGTGCCCTCCGTTCGCGGGCGAGGGGCTGCCCGACCGTGACGGGGTCGGGGGCACCGCCAACGCCACCCGATACCACGGTGTGCCGACGCGGGCCGCCGTTTGGTCGAGGAGCGGCGCCGGTCCGTCGTGGTGGTTGCGCCTCGCCGGGACGAAGCCGAGCTGTGGATCTATCCCTGATCCTGTCCGACTAGCGCTGACAGGAGCAGCGGCGCCTGCGACCAGCGACGCAGTTCTAAGCCTTGGCCAAATCGTCTCCGCTCTAGTCCGTACGTTCGGCCCGGCCGAGGGCATCGGCCAGTCCCCCGACGGCGTCGCTGTGGACCACGGCAAGCACTTCGTCCCCCTCCTCAATCATCAGGCGGCCGTGCCCGGCGAGAAGATCACCATCGCGAATGACCGCCACGATCACGCACTCGTCGGCCAGTTCGAGCTCCGAGACGGCCTGACCCACCGCAGGTGCCCCGGCGGACACGGTCTCCTCCACCAACGAATACTGGCCGCGCTTGAGCTTGAGTAGCGTCGTCATCTCTCCGAGTGACATCTCCTCGGCCACCAGATGAGCCAAAAGGTCGGCCTGGTCGAGGGCTACGTCAACACCCATGTCCGGCTTAAAGAGCCAGGCGTTGCGAGGGTCCACGATGCGGGCGATCACCCGAGGGATATGGAACTCGAAGTGTGCCAGCGAAGCGATGACGAGGTTGGTCTCGTCCGTGCCGGTTACGGCTGCCACCACCTCGACCGAACGGATCCCCGCTCGCTCGAGGACGCGGGCGTCAGTCCCGGACCCTTCGATCACCTCTCCCCGCTCACTGAGGGAACCGGCCTTCACAGGATCGGACTCGACAACACGTACCTCGTGGCCGCCTTCTGTCAGGAGCCCGGCGAGGCGACTCCCCACTTTGCCTCCTCCCACTATCAAAACCGAGGTGGTCATGACGCCCTACTCTCCGATCAGTTCTTCCAGGCGGGAGGCCGCTCCTGTCGCCACGACTAGATACACGATGTCGCCGGTATGCATGGGGGAGTTCCCATCCGGGATGAAGGTACGTCCACCCCGACTGACGGCGGTGACGGCCAGTTCTCCCGGTACCTCGAGCTCCCGGCAAGGCCGACCATCGAGGCGGGCAGGGACGGTCACCTGATTCAGGTCTACCTGGCCGCCGCCGAGGCTGAAGACGGTGGCGACATCACGGGCCTGGAGAGCCTCGGATAGCCGACCGATACCCCACACGACCGGAGAGATAGTGACGACACCCAGGCGGCGATAGAGGTCCGCCTGTCTGGGGTCATACATGCGCGCCACCACCCTCGGGACCTGGAATCGTACGACCGCAGCCCGAGCTACGACCGAGTTGACTTCATCGTTCCCGGTCACTGCCGCCAGGGCCTCGGTCCGCTCGATCCCGGCGGTCAAGAGCACCTTGCGATCGATGCCGAATCCCACGATTTGCTCACCCGAGAAGCCGGCCGGCAGTCGATCGAAGGCCGCAGGGTCGGAATCGACCACCGTGACAGAATGACCCTCGAGGGCGAGCTGGTGGGCGAGGCCCGAACCTACCCGGCCGCAGCCGATCACGATCACTCGCATCAGGTCTTCCCCTTCTTTCTCGAGATTGCCTTGCGTGCCTCGTCGATCAGGGGAAGCAGGGGGATGCCCATAAGGAGCCACAGCCACCCGACGGGCGGGAAGGGGGCCGTACCGATCACGGCCTGCAGCGGCGGGAGATACACGATCAGCAAGATAACGACTATCTCCGAAGCTACACCCCACCACAGGAGACGATTGCCCCCCAGACCCGTAGTCCGCAACGAGAGGCTACGGGAGCGCTGGGCGAAGAGGTTGCCAATCTGGGTGGCGACCACCATCGCCAGGGCCATGGCAGTCGCCGAGCTATACACAGCGCCGTCGGAAGGTAGATCGAGCCATCCCGAGTAGCCGGCAAGTCGGTAAGCCCCGAAGAAGGCGAGCATCACGGCCGCCGCCTGGGCCGGTCCCAGCCACAAGTAGGCGCGGCCGAGGAGCCGACGGTCAATCAGGTGTTCGGATCGGCGACGTGGCGGCTGCTCCATGACCCCGGCTTCGGCGGGCTCCGCACCCAAAGCGAGGGCTGGGGCCAGGTCCGTGCCGAGATCGATGGCAAGGATGTGCATCACGTCGAGCGCCAGCGGGATCCTGCCCCCAGAGAAGGCGAAGAGGATGAAGGGAACCGCCTCGGGGGTGTTGGAGGTGAGGATGTAGGTGGTGAACTTGCGGATGTTGGCGTACACCGCCCGCCCCTCCTCGACGGCGGCCACGATGGAGGCGAAGTTGTCGTCGAGAAGGATCACATCGGCCGCCTCCTTTGCCACATCGGTTCCTGTGACTCCCATCGCCACCCCGATGTCGGCTCGTTTGAGTGCGGGGGCGTCGTTGACGCCGTCGCCGGTCACGGCAACGACGTGGCCCTTTTGCTGTAGGGCGGCCACCACTCGCAGCTTCTGGTCGGGCGTGGCTCGCGCGAACAGAACTTCGCCTTCCAGTGCGTTTGCCAACTGTGCGTCATCGAGGATTTCGAGGTCGGGTCCGTTGATGATCTCGACCTCACCTTGAACCAGTCCGATCCGACGACCGACGGTCTCCGCCGTCAGTCCGTAGTCACCGGTGATCATCACCGTGCGGATGCCCCCTCGGTGGCATTGCTCTACTGCGTCCGCCACCTCGGGGCGAGGTGGATCTTCCATCGCAACCAGGCCGAGGAATTCCAGACTCCGCTCCAGGAGATCCGGATCGGGTTCGGTCGTCTGCCCCTCCGACCACACGTTCGATAGATCGCGGCGTGCAACTCCGAGGACGCGGAGTCCCTGCCGTGCATAGTGTTCCATTCTGGCCTCGAGGCCGGCGCGGAGCTCAAGATCCGTGCCCTGTCCCCGAACGGACTCGGCTCGTTCTAGCAGTTCGGCGGGCGCACCCTTGACCATGAGAGTGGGGATCCCGCCGACTGGGTGGATGCTGCTCATGCGTTTACGCAGCGAGTCGAATGGTAACTCGGACAGGCGCGGCGACTCGACCTCGAGCCGATCGAGATCGATGCCGGCCTTGCGTGCAGCTACCAGGAGGGCGCCCTCGGTGGGATCCCCGACGATCGACCATCGCTGGTGGTCCTCGTCGGGCTCCCGCAGCCGGGCATTGCTGGCAAGCGAAGCAGTCACCAGCAACTCGTGCAGCTGATAGTCGGGCGGCGGCGCAATGGCACCACTCGGGCCGTATCCCACCCCCTCCACCTCGTACTCTCGGTCGGCGACGGCGATCCAGCGAACGGTCATCTCGTTCTGCGTGAGGGTGCCGGTTTTGTCCGTGCAGATGACGGTGGTCGACCCGAGTGTCTCAACCGCCGATAGCCGCTTGACCAGGGCCTGTCTGTGGACCATGCGCTGGGTTCCCATCGCCAGGGCGAGTGTCACCGTGGGCAGGAGGCCCTCCGGCACGAAGGCAACGATCATCCCGAGGGCGAAGACGAAGCCGCGCTCGAACGACAGGCCGCCGAGCGACAGGGCGAGGATAAAGAAGAGGATTCCGATGCCGACGGCTATGGCACTCACGGTGTAGCTGACCCGCTTCAACTCGAGTTGGAGGGGACTGAGAGCTTGCTCGATCTCGCTGGTCAGAGCCGCCACCCGGCCGAACTCCGTGTCGGCCCCCGTGGCGGTGACCACCGCTTTTCCCCGGCCGGCGGCGACGCTGGTGCCGGCGAAGACCCGGTTGGGGAGCTCGGTGCGGGCTCGTCCATCGGTATCGCATGCCTCGGCCGCTTTCCGCACCGGGCGTGATTCGCCGGTCAGGGTGGACTGGTCGACTCGTAGCGACAGATGCTCCACGAGGCGGGCATCAGCGGATATCCGGTCGCCTTCCTCGAGCAGCACTACGTCTCCCGGGACCAGGGTTTCGGCCGGCACACGAGTAGCCAGTCCGTCCCGGAGCACGGTTGCGGACTGGGGGAGCAATTTGCGGAGAGCCTCTGTCGCCTGGTCGGCCCGGTATTCCTGCCACGAACTGAAGACGCCATTGATTAGGTTGACGACCCAGATGGCCACCCCCAGTTGCGGGAGTCCGGCAACAAAGGCGATGACACCGCCAATCCAGAGCAACAGCGCCATCATGTGGACGAAGTTGGCCCCGTACCGCAGCAGAGCGGACTCGCGAGGGGGTTCGGGAATGGAGTTCGGTCCCTCTCGTTCGAAGCGCCGGGTCGCCTCGGCCGAGGCCAGACCCCCCGGTCCGGTATCCAAACGACCGTAGACCTCTTCCGGTGGGAGGCTGGAGAGTTCCCCACCGGGAGTTATGTCGCTCGTGAGGGGTGGGATCGTCACAGGCAGCCGGGCGGAGAGGACACCGTCCGAACTGTAGGACTCGACGAGCCCGCGCAGCCTTCGCCGGCCATCCCGGCTTTAAGCCTTTGCGCCACCGCCGTCGAGAAGCGTCCCGAAAATCTGATCTGAGTCGCCAGCGGCACGATGTGGGCCTGGTGGCGCATGTCGACGGATGGCATGCCATTTCCCCGGATCGCCCGGCCGGCTCGCGTCAGAGGTGAGGGCTTTGCCACTGGTGTGAAGAGATGGGAGGGAATCCAGCCGGAGTCGAGATGAGTGTCGGCATGGGCCCGCACGACCTCGACTGGTTCCTCCACGAGGTTGCGGATCGCCATCTCGGGATGGGCTCTTTTCAGTTCACGTTGGAAGCGCCGGCCGAAATGGCGGGCGGGATTGAACCGGGCGTGAGCGCCTACTGGCTGTTGCCCGCGGCCGGAATGCCACCCCCTTGCTTGAGGATCGTCGCCATGTGCATCAGGTTCCAGCTCATGGTCTCCAGAGTCTGGTTGGTGAACTCGTTCTCGCGGCCGCCCGAGTCGGGATCCAGATAAGACGGACCCGGTCCCGCCTCGCCCACCCAGCCGGTGTCGGCCTGGGGAGGGATGGTGAAGCCGATGTGCTGGAGCGAGTAGAGCAGGTTCATCCCGCAGTGCTTGAGGCCGTCTTCGTTCCCCGACACCAGACACCCGCCAACCCGGCCGTAATAGATGTACTGGCCACGGTCGTTGGTCATACCGGAGCTGCTGTAGAGACGCTCCACGACGCGTGTGCAGACCGAGGATTTGTCGCCTAACCAGATCGGTGTTCCGAGCACGAGGATGTCCGCCGCCAACACCCTCTCGAAGATTTCCGGCCAGGCGTCGTCCTCCCACCCTTCCTCCCGCATGTCGGGCGACATCCCCGGCGCGATCGGATTGTCGACGGCTCGGATCACCTCCGTGGACACCCCCTGGGCCTGCATGATCCCGATCGAGCGGTCGATCAAGCCCTGGGTATGGGATGTCAGGGGGCTGGGCTTGAGGGTGCAGTTGATGAAGAGGGCACTGAGGTCGGTGGGCATGGCGCTCCAGTCCGGCTACCAGCCGATTATGCGTGAGACGGGGGCGCTGTGGAGATCTAGGTCCGCACGACCGGAACCGGGCCGGTTTTTCCGTGCAAACTGTTCCGGCTGAGGCAGGTGGCGAGTCGGGAACGGCGCCGGCAGGGTGAAAGCCCCCCGGAGCGGACAGAGGCGGCTGCTCCGGGAGGCTGCGGTCATCGCCCGCTGGGTCTACTCCGCCAGGGCGTCGAGCCACTCACCCCAGTAGTAACGCCACCGTTCGACGTCCTCGGGGTCGGCAAGGCGCTCGTGGCTCACGGTGAGCCTGACTCGGCCCTCGCCAGCCGGATCGATCGAGAACAGGGCACTGCCCCCACCGAGGGCTATACGCGGGTTGCGTGATCTCGGCCTGGAGCGGATCTCGGTGTCGAGTCCGGGGAACAGGTCGGCGTGGGCGTCCTCGTCGAGGAGCAGCGCCTTCAGTTCCTCCGGGTCGAGATCGAGGGTCTTCGACTTGCTGAGGGTGAAGGTTCCGTCGGGCCGCTGATGCGGCAGCCGCCTCCCCGTGATCCTCTCGAAACCGAGAGTGACGGTCTGAGCCCACCATCCGTCGACTCCCACCTCGTCGGCCAGATACGAGGCGATGGCACCGTGGTCGGCACCGGCCACCGGCGACGCCTCGAGCAGGTCACACCATTCGTTCCAGGTACGACCGGTCTCCTCGCGGACGGTGTCGTCGGCGACCTCGGGCGCGGACACCCACTCGCGGTGTCGGCCTTCGCCTGCCGAGATCAGATGCCGGCGGGCGGCGCTGTAGCGCTCACCGGTCTTTTCCATACGCGCCCGGATCCGGTGCTTGAAGGATTCCTGTCGGGTCATTTCAACTGTCCTTCCACGACCACGGCGCACCTCCCACCCGCGCTGGCTGTCCGCGTGGCCGGGTTCAGTCGTCCGACCCTTGCCGAGCACTCGTGGTCCCCTTTGCCTTCCGGGTCGACGGCGCGGGCGTCGATGCGAAGGTTGGGCGTGGCAAGCCGCCTCCGGTCATCCTATCGGAAGTCGTCCCGTCGGGCGGCTCAGGCCGGACCTTCCGAGAACTCGCCCGCGTCTTCGAAGCTCTCCCGGGCCTCGCGCAGGGCTATGACCGCGATTAGCAGTCCGGCCAGGGGATCCGCCCACCACCAGTCCCAGACTGCGTTCAGGAGCAGGCCTGCCAGCGTGGCCGTCGACAGCCACCCGTCGAGAAACGTCATCTCCGCCTCGGCCGCGAACGGCTCGTCACCCAGATCCACCGCCACCCGGCGCTTGGCGATCGCCAGCGCGAACATCACTACGGCAGTGATGGCGAGATAGACGATCCCTGGCCATGATTCCGACGCTTCTCTCCCCGTCCACAGGTCGCGTACGGCCGCAACTCCGAGGGCAACCGCCAGCAGCACGAACGCCACACCCACCAGTCGCAAGGCCCTGCGGGTGCGGTGAGGGTGTTCCTCGCCGCGGAGATGCCACACCACGACCACGCTGGCGAAGATCTCGATCACCGAGTCCGTTCCGAATCCGACCAGCGCCAGCGAGCCGGCGGCGACGCCCAGCGCAATGGTGAGGACGGCCTCGCCGGCGTTCCAGGCGATGGTGGCGTACTGGAGCCGAAGAGCACTTCGACGCAGACGGGGGGATCGAACGGTCACGAGGGAAGTATTCCCGTCAGCCGGAGGTGTGAGTAATCATCCGACCGATCGGCGTGAGTACAACATCGAGTTGCCCGACTTGCCCACTATCTCGATGGCCCCGACATGGCGCAGGCAGTAAGTCATCTGCTGGGCCAGTCGCCGCCCGCATCCGAGATCCGAGGCCAGGTCGGCGGTCGTGAACTCGGTCGGGAGCCCGACGGGAAGCAGGGCGGCCAGGGTTGCCGGCGATTCGAGGACGACCCGGTCGACCACCTCGACCAGGCGCCGCTCCTCGACCACCCATCCCCGCCGGCGCCAGGCCTTGGTGCCATCGAAGCGGCGTACCTCCTCCTCCCGGGTCAGCAGCACCTCGATGGTCAGCCCGGGATGTGAGATCAGAGTGGGAAAGCTGACCAGTTCCCCGAAGATGTCCACCACCGTGCCTCGCTTGGGCGAGAGGCGGCGGGAGACGATGGCACCACCGTCGTCGATCTTCAGGATCCGCTTTTCGACGGGGATGGGGTGGACGATGCGGAGCTGGTGGTAGTCGAGCAGCCGGTCGAGCTTGCGCTTCATGGAGGCGAAGCCCTGGGTCTGGATCTCGATCAGGGTTTCGCCGCGGACGATGTCGACCACGAAGCCTTCGACCGGTTCTTCGATCCGGTCTCCCTCCTCGGCGTACCAGCGCTTGAGGGCCGCATGCAGGGGTTTTTCCCGCAGGGTTCCCACATGCGGTCGAGATGACATCGAGTCCGATGTTATGGCGCTCGGAGCAGGCCCCGGCGCAACTACCTCGCTGACCGCTCAGCCGAATCGGTGGCGGGTGTGACTGAAAGAGCCCTTGCCGAAGGCCAGAACCTTGGAGGGCCGCACCCGGTAGACATGGGCAGGCCCCCCGACATCGTTGAAGAAACCCTCTTGGGCCGGTTCGAAGCGCCAGCGGCCATCCCACTTGGTCGACCAAAGGTCGGCGGCCCGCTGGAGCTCGGCAGGGTTGGTGACCCTTTCGGCTCGACCCTCGATCATCACGTCCAAGCCTTCTTCCCACCCACCGTCGCCGGTGGTGAGGACGACGTTGGGATTGGTGGCCAGGTTGACGGTCTTCTGCTCCTCGGGACCCGTGCAGAAGTAGGCGGCGCCGTCCATCCACACCGACACCAGCGGTGTCACGTGCGGCCGGCCGTCGGCGCGGACCGTGGATAACCAGGACAGCTGGGCATCCTCGATCATCCGACGGGTCGTCGCCCAATCGGTGGCGGTGGCCTCGGGATCGCTGAAGCGGGGGTCGAGTGAGGTAGTGGGTTCGGGGGGAGTGGCGTTGGTCATGACCTCTAGACGTTCAGGGCCGGAGGAACTCATCGGGCTCGAGGCCCAGCTCGATCAGCCGGGCCTCGAGCAGGCGGACGAGAAGTTCCCTCGGCAGGCAGCGGTCGGCGGGGAACTTGAGCGCTCCCTTCGACCATTCGTAGCCGTCGAGTTCACCCGCCATCTCGGTGAGGACCGATCCCGAGTGCGGCAGGTAGCTGCAGTGATTCTTGGCGTAGGTGTACCCGGCCACGGCCTTCTCTCCGATCTTCAGCGCGGGCGCGGTGTACGAAATCCCCTCCTCGGCCTCGGGAAGCAGTCCGGTGAGCAGGGAGCGGAGCTCGGTCAGGGTGCTCCGCTGTGGTTCGGGTGCTCCGGCCAGGAACTCGTCTACGGTCATTGCGTCCTCTCAATCGGTCGAATGGACGCTACCGGGCGGGATCTGTCCACCACCGGTCTCCGCCAGGGCGATTCCCGCCTTCCGGCCGGGGGCGCGGCCCCCGTGGGGTGGGGTCACGTTCTCCAGCGGGACGCCGGAACGGGAAAGCAACCACGCCACCACCGAGTTCGAATTTCACATTTCGCCGGACCCCGCCTCATCCCGGCCCCAGATCCTCGGCGGCACCCGCTCGACGAGTTCGAGGAGGAGGTCGGCCCGGGCGGGATCGGTGCTGACGGTACGGGCCCTCCCACGGCGTGGGAGAGGTCGGCGATGACGCCGTCGCGCCAGCGGCGCACCTCGTAGCGGAATGGTCGAAACCGGGCGAGCCGGCGATCGAACACGGGTCCCTCCAGCACGACGCCCCGGGTGGCGATGTCGGTGTCCGGGCTCGGCCAGGCGTTCTCGATGATGAACGAGCCTTCGGCGGTGCCGACTTCGAGTGCCGTGTGGTAGAGATCGAGTGGGGGGCGTTTCTCGCTGCAAGCCACCAGGGCCTCGTATATGCGGCCGTTGAAGCGGATTTAGCCGACGCCACCCGCTCCGAGCGGTATCCAATACAGGTCGATGCGAGATCAGGGACCACTCATGACCCCAAGATATCGGCCCGGCCTGGGCAGAGGTCGCCACCCGTAAGATCCGCCGGTGCGCGTCTACCCACTCCCTGACGACGGTGGCCGGTGGCGGTGAACCTACCGGGCGACTTCCGGGTCCGGTCCCTGACCGGGGCGGTCTACGTCCCCTCGCTGCTCTTCGCCATCGGCCAAGGCGCCGCCATTCCGATGCTGCCGCTGCTCGCCCTCGATCTGGGGCTGTCGGTGCCGTTGGCCGGGGTGATTGTGGCTGCCCGAGCTTTCGGCACTCTGCTCTTCGATGTGCCCGCCGGCGTCCTGGTCGCCCGCCTGGGCGAGAAACCGACCATGCTGATCGGGACCGGGCTCCTGGTCGGGGCCGCCATTGGGGTGGGGGCAGGCCCTTCGCCTTGGATGCTGGCGGTGCTGGTCGTGGTGATGGGGGCGGCCTCTTCGATCTGGCACCTCGCCCGGCTCACGTATGCCGCCGAGGTCACCCCACCCGCCCACCGGGGACGGGTGATGTCGATGCTGGGTGGGTTGGGACGGATCGGGTCGGTGCTCGGGCCTCTCGCCGGCGGCGCCGCCGTCGAGTTCCTCGGTCTGGCGGCCGCCTTCTACCTCCAGGCCGCCTTCGCCGTGGTCGCCTTCCTGACTCTGGCCGTCCGCACCGAGGCGCTGGATCACGCCGTCGCAGTGCCGCCGCGACTGACCCGGCACCTGTTGCGCCACGTCGCAGGCGAGAAGCGTCTGATGTCGACCGTGGCCGTGGTGTCGGTGGTGATCCAGGTTTTGCGCTCCGCCCGGGAGGCGTATATCCCCCTGTGGGGAGATGCCATCGCGCTGTCGGCGGGCCAGATCGCCCTCGTCTTCGCAGTGATGTCGGCGGCGGAAGTCGCCACCTTCTACCCGGCCGGGGTCCTCAGTGACCGCCTGGGCAGGAAGTGGTCGGCGATCCCCTGCATGGCCCTGCTCTCGGTGGGCATCGCCCTGGTGCCGCTCACACAGTCCCTGGTCCCGCTGGTCGGAGCCGCCATCGTCATCGGGATCGGCAATGGCCTGGGAGCTGGAATCCAGATGACGCTGGGGTCGGACCTCGCCCCGGCCGACGCCCGGGCTCCGTTCCTCGGCATGTGGCGGCTCGGCGCCGATGCCGGGGGAGTGGCCGGCCCTTCGATCATCGCCGGGGCGGCGTCGGCGGTTGGTCTCGCCTTCGCCGCCTTTCTCCTGACGGGGGTGGGAGCAGCCGGCATCGTCGTGATGGCCGCTTTCGTGCCCGAGACCCTCCAACAGAGGGCCCGGGGCGACCAGCCAGGCTAGGCGCGGTTGGCGTCGCGGATCCGGGACCTCTCGCCGGCGTCGATCCCGGCGGCCGCCAGTATCTCGGCCAGTACATCGGACTTGGCCTCGACGTATTCGCCGATGTCGGAAGTCCCGTTCCGCCAGGCCGAGTTTCAGTCGGCCATAACGGTCCCGCAGGTCGGGTCGGGAACGGAGCACCGCCCGCCCGAGATGATTGCGAAGGGCCAGGCTGTCGGCCACCGTGACGTAGACGTTGCGGCGCACCCCGTCGTCGGGCGGAGTCATTGCCTGTCTGTCCTCGATCCCCAGGTCTCCCAGGTGGCGGTAGCCCACCGCCTCCAGCGCCCGTATCGCCTCGGGCACCCGCTCGGCGGCGACGACGACATCGACGTCGATCACCGGTTTGGCGGCCAGCCCGGGGACCGAGGTGCTGCCGACGTGCTGGATCGCCAGGACCACGACGCCGTTCAGGGCGTCGCCGAGCTGAGCCCGCATCGCTTCGAACCGTTCTGCCCAGCCCGGGTCATTGGGAACCACCTCGATGCGCATCGGACGAGTCTGCCCGCTCTCCCGCCGTCCGACCAAAGCGTTTTGTGGGCCGGATATGGCATTTGGAGGCACAGTTCCGACCCATAGAACGGTCGCTGGTGAGAAAAATCTGGTGGAGGTGTCGATTTCGGCGACGTCCGTTCGTCTAGAAGGTGAGCGAGCACCCCGGTACCGTGCCGGGGGCTGACCAGAGAGGAGACGCTCATGAGCCAGTACCTACTGTCGGTATGGGGTGACCCGGCCGAGCTGGAGCAGGTTCCGCCCGAAATGATGGAACAGGCATACGCCGACGTCGACAAGTTCAACACCAAGTTGCAGGACCAGGGGGCGTGGGTCTTCGCCGGTGGCCTCCACACCCCCGACACCGCCACGGTGGTCCGTAAGGGTGAGGACGGGGAGGTGCTGGTCACCGACGGCCCCTTCGCCGAGGCGAAAGAACAGATCGGCGGCTTCTGGATCATCGAGGCCGAAGACCTGGACGCCGCCCTGGCGTGGGCTCGCGAGGCGACCGTGGCCTGCCAGGCCCCGGTGGAGGTGCGCCCGTTCCAGGAAGAGTGAACTGAGGTATGCCCGGCTTCGACGCGACCCAGATCGAAGCGGTTTTCCGGGAGGAGTCGGGACGGGCGGTGGCGATCCTGGCCCGCCGATGCGGCGACATATCCCTCGCCGAGGAGGCGGTCCAGGACGCCTTCGCCGAGGCCGTTGAGCGCTGGCCACGATCGGGAATCCCGCCCAGTCCGGCCGGATGGATCATCACCACGGCGCGCAACCGCGCCATCGACCGGATCCGGCGGGAATCCACCCGAGAGTCGCGTCAGGCCGAGGCGGCCCTCCTGTTGGGCCCAGAAGACGAAAGCGACTCCGGCCCGATGATCGACGATCGGCTTCGGCTGCTGTTCACGTGCTGCCACCCGGCGCTGTCTTCGGAGGCGCGGGTGGCCCTCACCCTGCGGCTCCTGGGAGGGCTGCAGACACCGGAGATCGCCCGGGCTTTCCTGGTCCCCGAGTCCACTATGGCCCAGCGCCTGGTGCGGGCGAAGAAGAAGATCCGGGCCGCCAACATCCCCTACCGGGTCCCGGACGAGGCCGAACTCCCCGACCGATTGGTGGCGGTCCTCGCCGTCGTCTACCTGATCTCCAACGAGGGCCACATCGCCACCTCCGGGGAGGAGCTCACCCGTGACGATCTCGCCGCCGAAGCGATTCGGCTGGGTCGGTTGCTGGTCGAGTTGATGCCCGACGAGCCGGAAGCGGTCGGTCTGCTGGCGCTGATGCTTCTGACCCAGGCCCGTCGTCCGGCGCGGGTAAGCGATGACGGCACTCTGGTGGCGCTGGCCGACCAGAAGCGATCGTTGTGGGACCGGAAGATGATCGCCGAGGCCCACGCCCTGGTCCGGGCCTGCCTCCGACGCAACCATCCCGGTCCGTATCAGATCCAGGCGGCCATCGCCGCCGTGCATGCCGACGCCCGCTCGGCCGGGGCGACCGATTGGGGGCAGATCGTGTCCCTCTACGACCAGCTGCTGGTATTCAGCGACTCGCCGGTGGTCAGGCTCAATCGCGCCGTGGCCGTGGCCGAGTTGGATGGCCCGGAGCCGGCCTTGGCCGCGCTCGACCCGCTCCCTCTCGATCGCTACCACCTCTACCACGCCACCAGGGCCTCCTTGCTCGAGCGATTGGGCCGCCAGCGGGAGGCCGCCGCGGCGTACTCGCGGGCGCTGGAGCTCACCACCAATCAGGCCGAGATCGACCATCTCGAGCAGAAACGAAGCCGGTTGGTCTAGCCCGACCGCGGCCGGGTCACGGCTCCCCGGGTCTGGACCAGAAGGACTCCCAGCGATACCAGCACGATGCCGGAAATTTCGCCCGAGCCCAGCGGCTCGCGCAGAAAGATCCAGGCGAGAAGGGCGATCTGGATCAGCATGGTGTTGTTGATGGCAGACGACTCCACAGCGGACAGATCGCGCAGGGAGTAGTTCCACATCGTGAAGGCCAGGGCAGTGTTGAACACCGCCAGCCATGCGATGATCAGGGCCGCCCGCCACGAGATCTCGGGGATGCCCTCCACCACCAGGCCGGTGACGATCAATGCCACGGCTCCGATCCCCATGCTCATCACGGTCACCACGGTCGGGGCCACGGTGGCCGTTCGATTGATCTGACGTCCCATCAGAGCGGCGGCGACGTTTGCCAGCAATCCGATCAGCGCCGCCACCATCCCCGCGGTCGTCGCTCCGAGATCGCCCGAGAAGTACAGCCAGGCTCCCGCCACCACGGCCAGCGCCCCGACCACCTGCCGGCCTGAGGGGTGCTCGCCCAGTGTCCTGGCGCCCAGACCGGCCACCAACAGCGGCGACAGGGACAAGACCAGGCTGGTGGTGGCGGCGGGCTGATTGTCGATGGCCACGAACTGGGCTCCCTGGGTGACCGCGTAGAAGACCAGACCCAACCCCCCGACCCGGGCCAGAGTCGACCGGTCGAGGCTGCGAATCGAACCTCGCGCCGCGGGTTTCGACGCCAGCCAGGCGGCGAGCACGACGGTGGCCAACCCGTAGCGGAGGGCGGCAAAGGTGAGCGGCTCCAGCGCCTCGTCGTCGAGGCCCCATCGGATCAGAACCCACGACGAGCTCCAGAGGAAGGTGACGGCCAGGGCCGCAGTGAGGGCACGGCTGTGGGACGGGTTGATCCGATCGGGCATGATCTGCGTCCTCCACCGTCGCTGTCACCCGGGGGTCGTCTTGCTTTCCGGGCGTGCCTGGCCGCCGTAGATGCCGGGCCCGAGTGCTTCCGAAGACTATGCGGGCGAGCGGAAGAGTACGCTTCAGGCATGAACCTCCGCCTCACGTCGATTGTGTCCCTTCCATCAGGAAGGCTGTGATGGAGGCACCGCTGGATCCGGAGCCGCAGCTGGAAGTGAGCTGGGAGGACGCGCCCGGGATCCGGAGGGTAAAGATCGCCGGCGAGATCGATCTGGTCTGTGTCGAGGAACTGGCGGCGGCACTCGAGGCCGACCGTTCCCGGCTGGTGGTCGACCTGACCGAAGTCTCGTTTCTCGATCTGACCGGTCTCCGCTGCCTGACCGACGCCGCCGCCGACTGCGAGGTGACGTTGATCCCGAGTTCGACGGTCCGGCGGCTGCTGGAAATCACCGATACGACCGGATACTTCGTGCTATCAGGGTTTGAAAAACCCTGATGCTGGGAAGCTGACACTCGAATGCCCTCGTCGACCGCGCCAAATGCCTCAAGAGACTTTCCTCCCGAACCCCGATCCGCCCGCCATGTTCGGGCTTTTGTGAGGTCGACACTCACCGACGTTCCGGACCTCGATGACATCGTCCTCGCCGCCTCGGAGCTGGCGGCCAACGTGATCCGGCACGCGAGGACCGACTTCACGGTGGAGATCCGCCTTCAATCCGATGGTGGAATCCGGCTGGAGGTGTCGGACGGTTCTTCGGTGCTGCCTGCGATCAAGGATCTGACCCAGTCTTACCGTGGGCTACGGATGGTCGAGTCGCTTTCGCGCGACTGGGGATACGAGGCCACCGACACCGGCAAGACGGTCTGGGTCGAGTTCAGCCCGCCGGACTGATCGTCTCGGCGGAGTATCCGACCTCCTGAAGCACCCAGGTGTTGCCGTCGGGATCGACGATGTCGGCGAAGGATTCGTAGTTCCCGCGCTCGGGATGCGGGCCGGGCGCCCAGTCCGAGTCAGGTCCCATGTGTTTGATCTCGCCCACCTCCACCCCGCGGCTCACCAGCTCGGAGCGAGCTGCCTCGATGTCGCTCACCACCAGATACAGCCCCCGGTACGAGCCCGGCTGGGCGTCGGTTATCCCCACTCCGAAGGTGATCGAGCAGGAAGAACCGGGCGGCGTCAATTGGACGACGCGGAACGCATCGCCCGCCTGGTGGTCGACGTCGAGGTGGAACCCCATCTTTTCCTCATAGAACTGCTTGGCCCGGTCGACGTCGCTGACGGGGAGCAGGACCAGTTCGAGGCGGTATTCCATTTCTTCTCCTTCTTCGACCAATCGTTACAGACCGGGTCTGGTCCCGGAACTCATCGGTACCAGCCATGTTGGCCCGTCCCGGCGAGCGCCGTCGGGTTAGGGTCGGTTTCCGTGGATCGCTTGCGGGTGGCCGAACTCTGCGCCTCGACCTCGTTGTTCACCGACCTGGGGACGGGACAGCCCCAGGAGCATGGGCTGGCCACCTGTCTCGTGGCGATGCGCCTGGCCGACGCAGTCGGAGTGGGAGTCGAGACCGCCCGGGCGACCTTCTACACCTCGCTACTTCGCTTCATCGGCTGCACAGCCGACGCTCACATGGCGGCCGAGACGGGCGGCGACGAGATCCGGCTCTTTGCCCGGGCTGCTCCCGTCTTCATGGGCTCGATGAGAGAAGAGATGGCGCGGATGCTGCCTCTGATGGCCGAGAGCGATTCGATCCCTCACCGTCTGAAGGCGTTGGTGGCCATGCTCGCCGACCCGGCTTCGAAGGATCGACTGCTCGAAGCCCACTGCGAGGTGGCGACGCGACTGGCGACACGGATCGGGCTGGGCCGGGCGGTGATCGACTCGTTGGATGCGGCTTATGCCCGCTGGGATGGACGCGGGTTCCCGTCGGGACTGGCCGGGGAGGAAATCCCGGTTCCCATCCGGATCGCCATCGTCGCCCGCGACATCGAGCTGTGGGCGCGAGATGAGGGAGAAACCTCCGCCCGCCAGGTGTTGGAGCGCCGACGGGGGAGGGCCTACGCCCCCGAGGTGGTCGACGCCGCCCTGGAGACCGGGATCCATCATCTGCGCGCCCACGATGGGGCGCTGTGGGATCAGGTCCTGGCGCTGGAGCCGACGCCGTGGGAGACGCTGACCGGCCCCGAGATCGATCGCGGCCTGGAGGCGCTGGGCGACTTCGCCGAACTGAAGTCCCCGATGGTGGCCGGGCGCTGGCGGCGGGTGCGAGATCTGCTCGGCGCGCTTGACGACGAGTTCGCTCCCGGGGAGCGGCGGATCATGGAGCGAGCGGCGACCGTGTTCGACGTGGGGATAGTGGGCGTCCCGGTTCGCATCTGGGAGGCGGCCGAGCCCGGAACGGCGGGGTGGGAGCTGATCCGTCTCCATCCCCTGTGGACCC
The DNA here is from genome assembly GCA_035461175.1 of Acidimicrobiia bacterium. Lineage (GTDB taxonomy): Bacteria > Actinomycetota > Acidimicrobiia > Spongiisociales > ZC4RG35 > DATHVR01. Next base: position 32,308 of record DATHVR010000030.1, read on the forward strand.
GTCGCGCTCTGGAGCACTGCACCGGGATGGAACCGGTGGCGGTGACGGCGGGACTCCACCACGAGCGCCAGGACGGCAGCGGCTACCCGGGCGGGATCCGCGGTGACCTCGACCGGGTAGCGGGACGGCTGGCGGCAGCCGTCCTGTACGACGAACTGACCGGCGGGAGTCCCGGCAAGGAGCCCGCGTCGCCGGCGGAGGCGGCGGAGCAGATGAGCGAATTGGCCTCGGCGGGATGCCTGCCCACCGAGGCTGTGGCAAGAGTGCTGGCCGCGGCGGGGCAGGGTCACCAGATCGAGATCGATCGCCCGGCCGGCCTGACCGAGCGCGAGGTCGACGTGCTCCGTCTTCTCGCCAACGGGATGACCAACCGCCAGATCGCAACCGCACTGGGTATCTCGGCGAAGACGGTCGGCACTCACGTCGAACACATCTACGCCAAGGCCGGTGTCCGGACGCGGGCGGCGGCCACCCTGTTCGCGATCGAGGAGCGAGTGGTGGTCCGGTGATCGGGTGAATGCCCGCTGGAATCCGGGTGAGGGCCGCGTTCTCGAGAGAGTTTTGTACCGCCCTGGTACAGCCGAACCTCAGGTTCGGATTCAGACCAGGTCGATGAGGTCGGCGATCGAGTCGACGATCCGGCTGGGTTGGTAGGGGAAGCGGGCCACCTCCTCGGCCCGGGTCGAGCCGGTCAGGACCAGGAAGGTGCGCAGGCCCGCCTCGATCCCGGCGACGACGTCGGTGTCCATTCGGTCTCCCACCATGGCCGTCGTCTCCGAGTGGGCACCGATCCGGTTGAGGGCGCCGCGAAACATCATCGGGTTGGGCTTTCCGACGAAATACGGGTCCTGGCCGGTGGCGCGGGTGATCAGTGCCGCCACCGAGCCGGTGGCGGGGATCGGCCCTTCGGGGGAAGGTCCAGTGGCGTCGGGGTTGGTGGCGATGAACCGGGCCCCTTCCTCGATATGTCGGATCGCCTCGGTGATCGCCTCGAACGAATAGGTGCGGGTCTCTCCCAGCACCACGAAGTCCGGTGTCTTGTCGGTCAGGGTGAAGCCCGCCTCGTGCAGGGCGGTGGTGAGTCCGGCTTCGCCGATCACGAAGGCCGACGCTCCCGGCATCTGGTCGGCCAGAAACTGGGCGGTGGCGAGAGCCGAGGTCCAGATGTGATCCTCGGACACCGTCAGGCCGGCGTATCCGAGTCGGGCCGACAGGTCGCGCTGGGTGAAGATGGAGTTGTTGGTGAGGATCAGGAAGGGCCGACCGCGTTCGGTGAGCCGGGTGAGGAACTCGGCGGCGCCGGGGATCGGGGTGCCCTCACGGACCAGGACTCCGTCCATGTCGGTCAGCCAGGTCTCGATGGGGGTCTCGTCCACGGCCGCCAGGCTACCCCGTACCTGCGGTGCCGAGCCAGGACTCGGTGGGGGCTTCGAAGCTGCCCAACAGTCGAACGGCTCCCTCGGGAACCTACACGGTTACTGGGTCACCTCGGTCGCGATCGCCCGCAATCGAGTGGCGAGAGAGGCTTGGCCGTCGATGGTCACCTCGTCGCCGGCGGCCCGTCCCCACAGCCAGCGATCGAGGGTCCAGGCCGGTGCCCGCACGGTGCAATCGGGTCGCGCCGTGTCGGATTCCAGCACGGCGGCGTCGAGATCGTAGGTGTTGCCGGACTGGGGAGAAGTGCCCCGGAACCTACCGAAGCGGAGCAGCCAGCGGCCGTCGAAGTCGGCGGTCTCCAGCCCGAGGGTCGCCGGCTCGGGATCGAACTCTCCCCACGATGGGCTGCCACCGATCATGACGTTCAAGATCTCGTCGACACCGTCGGCGGCGATTCGGGGCTCCACGGAGCGGATGTCGGCACCGGCGGTCAGCTCAGCGTCGACACGGTGGATCAAGGCTTCATGAGCTTGTCTTCGGCGGATGAAGCCGACGGTCTGATCCTCCGTCCACGTCCAGGCCTCTTCCCCATCCTCCGCGTCGGCCAATGCCGTTCGGAGCGCCCGGTGAGCCGCGTCGAAGAATTCGAGGGTCTGCTTGCGGTCGCCGGGACGCACCGGGGAGTCGATCGAGTCGGGTCCTGCCGGGCGCCGGCCCACGACCTCTGCCCAGAATCTCTGCACCTCGGCCAAATGCCAGAGAAGGTCATCGGCCGACCACTGATCGCATGTCGGCACGGTGCGGTCGGCGCCGGCGTATTCGATCACTTCCCGGAATCGGTCGCTCTCGACGGCTAGAACCCGATCGAGCTCGGTTGGAGCAGGTGACATTGGATCCGGAATCTAGGCGCCCGGCCCCTGCGATGTCGCCATGTCGCCCGGAATTCTCTGCTGCCGAGTCGGGTTGGAGGACGGCTCTCCCGCCAGGCTAACCCGGGACCGACACGACCAAAATTGGCCACCGCCCCAATTGAACCCGTGACAAGTGGCCTGGTTGCGACCACCATGTAGGAACGCCCCCTATCAAGGAGCAACAAGATATGGCAGTCGCAATCGTTACTTATCTGGTGATCGGCCTCTTGGTCGGCATGCTGGTCCGCCTCGCCCGATCCGAGACCTCCAGCCTGGCCGGGGTGGCCGGAGTCGGTGGTGCCGGTGGTGTCATCGGCGGGGTGGCGGCCAACCTGCTGTTCTCGGACGAGATCCAACTCGACGTCTACGGGTGGGTGGGAGCGGCCATTCTCGCCATCATCGCGGTACTCGTGATCCGCACCCGTCCGACCACGACCACGACCACCGAGACGACCACCGTCGAGTGAGATTCCATTCCGCCTTCCCGGGCGGAACTGGTTGAATTGAGGGCCCCGTCGGAACCCGACGGGGCCCTTCCACGTCTCTTTCATTCGCGTCGATCGAGGTGACCACATGCTGACTCGTGTCCTTGCCGTGCTCGTTGTCGCCATCCTGGCGGCTGGGTGCGGAGACGACGGCGCCGGCTCTTCGTCATCCCTGCCTTCCGCCACCGGTCCCACGCCGACGGTGGGAACGCCCCCGACTATGGGGACGCCTTCATCCCCGACAACCTCCTCTGCGGCGCCTCCCTCGACTGTGGCTTCGACCACCGCCCCCGCCGACCTGCAGGGGGCGGCCCAGGCCGCGTTCGAGGAGTGGGTGGGGATGCTGGCGGCCGGCGACCACCAGGGTGCCTGGGAGGCGATGGCCCCCACCTCGCGGGCGGCGGTGGGCGAGAATCTCTTCTTCGACAGCATGGTGTACGAGATGGCGGAGGGCTGGGGTTCGTGGTCGACGGGCGAAGACACCACCTACCGACTCGAGACCGACGAGAACGGTCGCGTCCTGCTCTGGGTGAGCGGCACCATCAGCCCCGAGGGGATGACCGAGACCAGGGAGGTGGCGGTTCCCGTGGTCGAGACCGACTCCGGGCTGCTGGTGTCCCCGTTCGAGGAGTTCGGCAACGTGGCCGAGGCGGTAGACGAGGAGATCTCCGGGAGTGCCGCCCCCGCCGTGCCCGCCGACTCGGGGGAGGGTCGCCGGGTGGTGTACTCCAACTCCGACCAGCGGGTGTGGCTCATGGCCGAGGACGGCTCGGTGGTGGACTCGTACCTCGTCTCGGGCAAGGCGGGCGTGCCCGCCCCCGGCACCTACGAGGTCTACTCCCGCTCCGAGGTCGCCTACGCCGGCCACGACGACATCACCATGCGCTACATGGTCCGCTTCGCCCACGGCGAGAACCTCCCGATCGGTTTCCATTCCATCCCTAACGACGGCAACGGCGCCCCCCTGCAGTCCGAGGAGCAGCTGGGCGAGTACCACAGCGCCGGCTGTGTCCGCCAGAGCCTGGGCCACGCCGCTTTCCTCTACGACTGGGCGGTGGAAGGAACCACGGTCGTGGTGCTCGCATGACCACCAAGGTGCAGATACGCCCCGTCATGGGGGGCAATTGCACGTTGGATTGGAGACGGACCCGGTGTTGCTGACCGACGTGCAGATACGGCCCGTCACGGTGGGTAACTGCCCGTCGGTTTCGCCGGCGAGGTACGTACTCTTCCGGCATGATCACGGTTGGGATCTCCCAGCTTCCTCCCGACGGCGTCTCCGACGCCGGTTTTCTCGACGATTTGGTCGAACAGGGGTTCAACGCCCTGGAGCTTCCCTTCGTCACCGACTTTCCCTGGAAGGAGAAGCGGTGCGCCGAGTTCGGGAAGGTGGCGGCCGAACGCGGGATCCGGCTGTCCGTTCACGCCCCCTATTTCGCCACCCTGACACCCGAGGATGCCGAGCGTGGAGCCCAGTGCCTGGCGGCGCTGGAGCACACGATGAAGCTGGGGATGGCACTGGGGGCCCCGATCATCGTCGCCCACGGCGGCTCTACCCACGGTGAACCGGCCGAGGTGCTTTTAGACCGGATCTCGGAGCGGCTGGAACGGGTGGCCCCCAAGGTCGAGAATCTGGGGGTGGGATTGGGGCTGGAGACGGCGGGAAAGGAAGGGGCGTGGGGGACCCTGGGCGACATCGCCCTCGCCGCCGCCCGGTTTTCGTTCGTGCGTCCCGTGGTGGACTGGGCCCACCTCCATGCCGCCACCGGGGGCGGCCTCACCTCCCGGGAGGCTTTCGCCCAAGTCTTCGCCTTTTTGGGGTCGGAATTCCCGGGCTGGATAATCGACCCGCTCCACTGCCACTTCACCGACAATCTGGTCGGCCCCAAGGGAGAGGTGAAGCACCTCCCCTACGGGGACGGGACCCTGCGGGTGGGGCCGCTCGTGGAGGCGGCCCAGGAGGCGGGAACCAGCCTCAATCTGGTGTCGGAAGCGCGCGAGAGGGAGAGTCACCAGGAGATCCTGGCCGAGATCCGTGCCACCGAGCAGAAGCGGGAGACGGCCGACACCTCCCGGCCGCTGGGATCGGGTCGGGTGGATTTCCCTGCTCCGATCCGGGCCGAGCGGGAAGCCGATCGCTACCGGCCCCGCACCGCCTCGCCGCTCACCCTCTCCAACCTCGATAAGCCGTTCTTCCCCGAGGGTTACACCAAGGGCGACCTGATCCAGTACTACGCCTCAGTAGCCGACGTGCTCCTTCCCCACCTCGCCGGTCGCCCGCTCTCCATGTCCCGCTACCCCGACGGGATCGGCGGCCCCCAGTTCTATGAGAAGCGGGCTCCCGGCCACCAACCCGACTGGATGCCCACCACTCCGGTTCCCTCCGACTCCCAGGGGGGTCAGATCGAGTTCATGCTGGCCGATCGGCGTGAGGCGCTGATGTGGTTCGCCAACATGGGCTGTGTCGAGGTCCATCCCTTCCATTCCCGGGCGGGGTCGCTCGAGACCCCCGACTACGCCATCTTCGACCTCGACCCCGCCGAGGGCGCCGAATGGGAGCAGGTGGTGGCGGGTGCTCACCTTATCCATGTGGCGCTGGGTCAACTGGGGATGGTCGGGGTGCCGAAGCTGTCCGGAAGCAGGGGAATCCACGTCTACGTGCCGATCGAGGCCCGCTTCGGCTACGAGCGGGTGCGGCGGTTCGTGGGCGAGGTGGGCCGCTACCTGGTGGCGGCCAATCCCGACGACCTGACGATGAAATGGGACAAGCCGAAGCGGCGGGGGAAGGTGTTCATCGACCACAACCGCAACGCCTCGGGCCAGACGATCGCCTCCGTGTACTCGGTGCGTCCCCGACCCGGTGCACCGGTGTCAGTCCCGATGCGCTGGGACGAGGTGGCGGCCATGCGCAACGGCGACATCACCATCGCCAACCTGTGGGAGCGCCTCCAGCGCCATGGAGACCTCTTCGCCCCGATCCTGGGTCCCAGGCACCCCCTGGAGCCCGCCGAGGAGGCGCTGGGTCTGTCATGAGAGGAACGATCGGAGCCGAGCTTCGTCACGTGTTGAGCCGGGCCTCGTTGCTCGACGCCGTGTTCGGCCCTCTGGCATTCGCCGTCGCCAATGCCCTCGCCGGAACGGGGACGGCGGTGGCGGTAGGGCTGGGCACGGCGCTGGCGGTGGTGCTGTGGCGCCTGATCAGAGGCGGTTCGCTCACCTATGCGATCGGCGGTGTCGGCGGGACGGTGATTGCCTCGCTGCTGGTGGGCGTAACCGGCCGGGCCGAGGACTATTTCCTACCCGGGATCCTCTCCGGTGCCGCCATGGCGGCCGTACTGATCATCAGCCTGATGGTCCGCTACCCGCTCGTGGCCGTCGCCTCCTCGGTGACCCGACAGTGGCCGCTCGGCTGGTATCTCCATCCCCGGATCCGGCCCGCCTATATGGCCGCCACCTGGATCTGGGCCGGGTTCTTCGGTCTCCGTGCCCTCGGTCAGTACCTCCTGTACCGGGAGGGGTCGGTCGAGGTCCTGGCCACGGTTCGAGTGGTGACGGGTTGGCCGGCGCTCATAGGCCTTCTCGTGATCACCTACCTGGTGGGGCGATGGCGGTTGGAGTCGCTTGCCGGCCCGTCGGTGGAGGAGTGGGAGGCCGACCAGCCCCCGCCGTGGCAGGGTCAGGAGCACGGCTTCTGAGGTAGCGTCTCCCTCAGCTTGTTTTCTCGAGCGAAGGAGCGGGTAACAGTCCCTGATGCCGCCGGAAACGCACAACGTCGCGGTCTTTGCCCCCAGCCTGCTCATCACCGTCACGGTCGAGTCGGGCGGAGATGACTACGACGAGATCCACTTCCACATGGGTGGCCAGGGCTACTGGGTCGCTCGGGGGATCAGGGAACTGGGGGAGAGGCCGATCCTCACTGCTCCCGTCGGAGGGGAGCCTGGTCAGGTGATTCGGGGCCTGGTGGCATCGACCGGTCTCGACTTCTCGCCGGTCCAGATCGCCGGTCCCTCCCCCGGATACGTCCACGACCGCCGCCATGGTGAGAGAAGGGTCCTCGCCACGTCCCGTTCGCCGGATCTCGACCGGCACGAAACCGACGACCTCTATGCCCGGACCCTCCAGCACTCGGTGACCGCCGGCGTCTGTGTCATCACCGGCCGGCGGGATGAAGACCGTCTCTCCGTGGACCTGTACCGCCGGCTGGGAACCGACTGTGCCGCCGCCGGCGTCACCTCGGTCGGCGATTTCCACGGTGACGAGCTGACGGCCTTCCTGGAGGGAGGACCGCTCGGCCTGCTCAAGGTGAGCGATGAGGATCTGGCCCGCGACGGATTGTTGGGTGAGGGCGCGCCGGATGCTGAGGTTTGGGAGGCCATCGACCACCTGTGCGACTCCGGTGCCCGGACCGTCGTCGTCTCCCGGGGCCGCGACGGCGCCCTGGGGCGATTCGGAGTCAGGCGGGTGAAGGCGGTTCCCCCGGCCTTCGAGGTGGTCGACCCGGCGGGTTCGGGCGACTCCATGACGGCCGCCCTCGCCGTCGCCACCGTGCGCGGGCTCGACCCCGAGGACACGCTGCGTCTGGCCTGCGCCGCCGGGGCGGCCAATGTCACCCGGCACGGTCTGGGCAGCGCCCCGGTCGACCTCGTCGCCCGGGTGGTCCCACTGATCGAGATCCAAGGAGAGGAGTGAGTCGAGATGGAAGCCGAACGGTTGGAGGTCGACACCAGGGCACGACCCCGCCACACCCCTCGCCGGGTGTTGCTCACCAACGACGACGGTATCGGATCGAAGGGCCTGTACGAGCTGGCCACGGCGCTGGCAGGCGACCACGAAGTGGTCGTGGTCGCCCCCCAGGACGAACGCAGCGGCTCCGGAACAGGTATCGGCTACTTCGATCCCGTCCAGGGCGTGGGGGTCACCTCCTCCTGGGTGGCGGGTAGCCCGGCGCACGCTATCGACGGTCCGCCGGGGCTGGCGGTCATGTCGGCGATGCTGGGGGCGTTCGGCGACCTTCCGGATGTGGTCGTTTCGGGGATCAATCCCGGGATCAACACCGGCCACTCCGTGCTGCACTCGGGGACGGTCGGCGCCGTCCTCACCGCCCGGACCTTCGGATGTGACGGGGTGGCGGTCAGCCTGGCCTCCGGCGACAGTTGGCACTGGAAGACGGCGGCGGAGATCGCCCTCCCGGTGATCCGGTGGGTGCTGGAGCGCCCGGTACCCCAGCCGACGACCATCAATCTGAATGTGCCGGGGATGGAGATGGACGACGTGCGGGGAGTTCGCTGGGCGGATCTCGACGTCTTCGGATACTTCCGGGTGGCGGCGACAGACGATCCCGGGGAGCGACTCCAGTTCGAGGTCGGGCCACCCGAAGCGGGTCTCGATCCGGCCTCCGACACCGCCCTCGTCTCGGGTGGCTACGCCACGGTCACTCCGCTGGCCACGGTCCAACCGGCAGCCTTTCCCGATTCCCCACCTCCCGGTTGCGAACGGTTTGAACGCAGGGGCGAATAGCCTCCAACGAGGATGGAACGGCTGGTCGATCTCGTACGCGACGGCGGTGTGGCCGTGCTCACTGGCGCGGGCGTCTCCACCGATTCCGGCATCCCCGATTACCGGGGTGATCCGAACCGGGTTCGGCGTCCGCCCATCACCTACCGGGAGTTCGTCACGGACGTCCAGGGCCGGCGCCGCTACTGGGCTCGCAGCCACCTCGGTTGGAGGCGAATCACCGACGCCGTCCCCAACACCTCCCACCAAGCCGTCGCCAACCTCGAGGCCGCGGGATTGGTAGGTCCGGTGATCACCCAGAACGTGGACGGGCTTCACACCGCCGCCGGGTCACGGCGGGTGCTCGAACTCCACGGCTCGCTCCATCGCACCCTGTGCCTCGGATGCGGGGATCGTCGCTCCCGGCTGGAGCTGCACCACCGGCTCTCCGCCGCCAATCCCCGCTTCGATGAGGAGGAAGTCGAGTTCGCTCCGGACGGCGACGCCGTCATCTCCGACGGGCTCACCACCCGCTTTCGGGTGGTCGACTGCCTGGGCTGTGGCGGGCTGCTCAAACCCGATGTGATCTTCTTCGGCGAGAACATCCCTCGCCCACGTGTGGAAGAGGCCTACCGCCTGGTCGCGGCCGCCACGTCATTGCTGGTGCTGGGTTCCTCCCTGACGGTCATGTCCGGCTACCGGTTTGTCCTCGCCGCTCACGCCGCTTCGATCCCGGTGGCGATCGTGAACCGGGGACCCACCCGGGGCGACCAGCTGGCCGATGTCCGTATCGAGGGAGGGCTCGCCCCGGTGATGGCGGCGCTGGCCCGAACCGTCGGAGGCCCGGCCGGGAGATACCCTCTCACGGGGTGAGATACACAGGAGGAATCGCGTGCGCCTGGGGATGATCGGTCTGGGACGGATGGGGGCCAACATGTCCCGGCGGATCGCCGGCGACGGGCACGAGGTGGTCGGGTTCGACATCGACCCCGGTGTTCGGAGCGAACTCGAGGGCGAGGGAGTGATCGCGGCGGCATCTTCCCTGGAGGACCTGGTCGGGGCCCTGGATGCTCCCCGCAACATCTGGATGATGCTCCCGGCTGCCATCGTCGATCCGGTCATCGACGATCTCGTGCCCATGCTCGAGCCGGGTGACTGTCTGATCGACGGCGGCAACAGCTATTACCGGGACGACATCGACCGGGCACAGCGAATCACGCCGACCGGAGTCCACTACCTCGACGTCGGGGTGTCGGGGGGTGTGTGGGGATTGGACCGCGGCTACTCGCTCATGATCGGAGGCGGCCCCGAGGCGGTGGCCCGTCTCGCCCCCGTTTTCCGTTCGCTTGCCCCCGGGGTGGGGGCCGCCCCCCGGACCCCCGGCCGGACGGGGGACCCGGCTCCCGAGGAGGAGGGCTGGCTCCACTGCGGGCCGTCCGGAGCGGGCCATTTCGTCAAGATGGTCCACAACGGGATCGAATACGGGATGATGGCCTCCTTCGCCGAGGGGTTCGCCATCCTCGAGCGGGCCGACGTGGGCGACGAGGATCGCCCGGCGGATGCCGAGACCTTCCCGCTGCGTGAGCCCGAGTACTACCGCTTCGACTTCGACCTCGACCGGATCGCCGAGGTGTGGCGCCGGGGGGCGGTGGTCGGTTCGTGGCTACTCGACCTGACCGCGGCTGCCCTCCACGCCGACTCCGACCTCGACGACTACGCCGGGCACGTGTCCGACTCGGGCGAGGGACGATGGACGCTCCAGGCCGCCATCGACGAGGGTGTTCCCGCCAACGTCATCGCCTCCGCCCTCCACCAGCGTTTCAGCTCCCGCGACCAGGGCGACTACGGCGACAAGCTCCTCTCGGCCATGCGCGAGCAATTCGGCGGCCACGAGGAAAGAGGTACTGAGTAGCGAGTGGTGAGTGGTGGGTCACCTCACCGTTTTCGCGACAGAATTGCGCGCCATAGCGCGCAATTCTGTCGCGAGAATCCTTCTGGACCTCCGTCCTCCGTCCTCCGACCTCTGACCTCTGACCTGTCAGGCCATTCCGAAGCGGGCTTCGAAGCGCTCGGCCTTGGTCATGATCTCGCCCGGGAGGGCCATCAGCTTCTCCTGGAGCTCGGAGGCGGTGGCGTCGAGGCCATCGAGCTCGGGGATGCCCCATTGCCTGAGCAGGGGCATGACGATCGAGTCGTGGTGGATGCGCAGGTTGTACACCCCCGCCTTGGCGATGTCGATCGAACGGCGCAGGAAGCCCGGGATCCCCACCCCGGGCATCTGGAAGTTCTTGAAGGTGCGATAGATCCCCTCCAGGGCGATAGTGGGCTGGAGTTCGATCATCGACTGCATCACGCCCTTGTAGAACATGAAGTGGTGGTTCTCGTCGGCGGCGATGTTGCGCATCAACTCGAAGGCGGTCTCGTCCTCGGTGATCTTGCCCGTGTTGCGATGTGATACCCGGGTGGCGAGTTCCTGGGCCGAGGTGTAGGCGAACAACTCGGCGACGTGACTGAAGTCGGGCTCGTAGCCGGCGGTCATCGTGGCCATGCGGTCGTCCTCGAGTTCGACCGGGTCACAGTTGCGGCTGGTGAGCAGGTAGGACCGGATGGCGATGGCGTGCTGGCCCTCCTCGGCGGTCCACAGCCCGTTCCACTCCTTCCACACCGAGCCCTCGGGGAGGTTGGTGTCGAGGATCTGGTGGTAGTAGGGGAGGTTGTCCTCGGTGAGCAGGTTGAGGACGAGGGAGGTGCGAGCCCGTTCGTTGATGGTGGCCTGAGACTCCTCCCACGGCTCCTTGACGAAGTTCCTCCCCATCTCCCAGGGGATGAAGTCGTGGAAGTACCAATGCTTGCGCCGTTCCCGATGCTCGGCGAGAAGACGGGCGACGGTGGGCTCGAGGGCCTCGACGAGTTCGAGATGTTGGTTGGCGGCCATGGGGCCTCCTCGTGTGGGAGATGTTGTCCCTAAGACCCTGCCCCACTTCCAATGGTTACATTCATGTCTTCGCGAGTCGTCAAGTTTCGATACGGTAAGCGGATGGATCTCTACGCCCGGGTCAACATTCTCGACGGACGCGCCGTGCGGTTGCCGCGCGGCGACGTCCACGATGCCATCGCTCTCCACAACGATCCCTTCGAGCGGGTCATGAACTGGTTCCAGCAAGGAGCCGACCACGTCCACGTCGTCGATCTGGATGCCGCCGCCTTCGGTGACTACAAGAATCGGCCCCTGATCGACCGGATCCTGGAGGAATCCACCGGCGAAGTACAGCTGGCCGGCGGCATCCGCTCCCACGTCGAGGCGGCCCGTCTCCTGGACCAGGGGGCGTGGCGGATCGTGATGGGAACCGCGGCCATCGAAGACCAGAACATGGTGTGGGACTTGTGCCGCGACTTCCCCGGGCGGATCGTCGTCTCCCTCGACGTCCGCCCCGACGAGGAGGTGGCGACCCGGGGGTGGACCAAGAACTCGGGCCGATACCTGGAGGAGGTCCTGATCGAGATGTCCTCCGCCGGGGCCGCCGCCTTCTTCGTCAGCGAGGTGGGCCGCGACGTCATCACGGAGACCACCAACATCCAGATCCTGGCCGAGGCCCTGGCCACCGTCGAAGAGCCGATCGTGGCCGCCGGGGGAGTCCGCGACCTCGAGGACCTGCGCCGCCTGCTCTCGCTCTCGATCCACGAGCGCCAGGTCGACGGCGTGGTGGTGGGCCGCGAGGTTACCCAGGGCCGGTTCACACTGAGCGAGGCCAAGGAAATCATTGCCGCCGGCCCGCCCCGCGTCCCGATCGAAATCTCCGAGCCACGCCAGGAGACCCGCTCCACTCTGCCGCCGCTGATGGCCGATGCCGCTGCGGCCTACATGCGGGTGGCCGAGATCTCAGAACAGGCGGCCGGCCAGGCCCGAACCGCCGCCCACCACATGCAGGAGGGCGACGGAAGCACCGGGGCCGCCCATGCCTTCGCCGTCCAGGGCCATCTGGCCTCCGCCCTGGAGCAGATCGAGAACCTGGCCAAGGCGCACGCCAAGGGGACCCAGCCCTGAGGGAGGCTCAGTCGAGCCGGGTTCGGGACTGCTCCCGCAGGTAGCTGCGCAGGTACCAGGGGCCGCCGCCGCCCGCCCCTGACGTGCCCGACCCCTTCCATCCGCCGAAGCTCTGGATGTCCGGCCACGCCCCGGTGGTGGCACCGGCTTCCCGGTTGACGTAGGTGGTGCCCGCCTCGATGCGATCGAAGAAGTCCTGGATCTCGTCGTCGGACCGGGAGAAGAGGCCGGCGGTGAGGCCGAAGGGGGTGTCGTTGGCCTTTTCCAGTGCCTCCTCGAACGAGTCGACCGGGCCCACGACCACGAAGGGAACGAACAGTTCCTGGCTCCAGACATAGGAGTCCTCGGGTGCGGCCACGACGGTGGGGGCGACATAGGTCCCCTTGCCGAACTCGTCGTCGGTGAGTCGCTCGCCGCCCACCAGCACCTCGCCGCCCTTCGCCTTGACGTCGGTCACGGCCTCCTCGAAGCGCTTGACGGCGGTCTCGTCGATCACAGGGCCGGTGAAAACGTCCCGTTCGAGCGGGTTGCCGACCTTCAACTCGGAGGAACGCTTGCGCAGCCTGTCGACGAAGTCGTCATAGACGGAGCGGTCGACGTAGACCCGGGAGCTGGCCGAGCACTTCTGGCCCGAGAACCCGAAGGCGCCCCGCACCACCCCCTCGGCGGCCCGATCCAGATCGGCCGAGGCGGTGACGATGACCGGGTTCTTTCCGCCCATCTCGGCTACCAGCGGCTTGGGCCGCTTCTCCCGCACCGTCCGGTACAGGTACATGCCCACGTCGTAGGAGCCGGTGAAGGTGAGCCCGTCGACGTCGTCGTGGTGGGCGAGACGATCCCCCACTTCGTCGCCACCGGTGACGATGTGCAGGGCGCCGGCGGGAAGTCCGGCCTCTTTCAGCACCCGGTAGAACTCGAGTGACATCAGGGCGCCCTGGTTGGAGGGCTTGATCACGACCGTGTTCCCGGCCAGGAGGGCACCGATCGAGGGACCCGAGGCGAGAGCCATCGGGAAGTTGAAGGGAGCGATCACCCCCCAGGTTCCGTAGGGCCGCAACACCGACGTGTTCTGTTCCCTGTCCGACAGCGACGACAGCGGGATCTCGAAGCCGTCGTGCTCGGTGATCTGGCGGGCGTAGTAGCGGAAGAACTCGACCGTCTCGGCCACGTCGCCGAGTGCCTCCAACCGGCTCTTTCCCACCTCGAAGGCCATCAGGGCCGCCAGGTCGAAGGTGCGCTTCTCCATGATGTCGGCACCCGCCAGCATCAGATCACGGCGCTCCTGCCACGGCGTGCCCGCCCACTCCACCTCGAAGGCGGCGGCGGCGGCGACGGCGTCGTCCACATCCTCGGCGCGGGCCTGGGCGTAGCGGCCGACGACGATGTCCCGATCGATCGGAGAGCGCTCCTCGAACCACTCGTCGGAGGTGCGTTCTTCGCCGTTCACGATCAGGGCGTGGTCCTTGCCGAGTTGGTCCTGCACCCGCTCCACGGCGGCGTCGTATGCGGACTGGAGTTCCTCGTTGTCGGCGGACATGGTGGCGTAGGTGATCTTGAAGGCCATTCGATCCTCCTGGTTTTGAGCGCACTTCCCACAGTAACGAAGGCGCAACCCTGTCGGTCGGGGTAGGTTGACGTCCATGCCCGACGTCGCTTATCGCACCTGTCCGCTGTGCGAGGCCACCTGTGGTCTCGAGATTACGCTCGAGAACGGCGCCGTCAAGCGCATCCGTGGCGATCGCCACAACGTGTTCTCCGGAGGATTCATCTGTCCCAAGGGCACCACGCTGGGGCGACTCCACGCCGATCCCGATCGTCTCCGGTCTCCCCGCATTCGCCGGGGTGGCGAGGGGTGGGAGGAGGTGTCGTGGGCCGAGGCTTTCGCCTTCATCGAGAGCCGCTACCGGGCGGTGGTGGAGGCCGGGGGGCGGCAGGCGGCGGCGGCGTATCTGGGCAACCCCAACGTGCATTCCCTCGACAACGGGCTGGCGGTCCGTCCCTTCGTCAAGGCTCTCGCCACCCCCAACGTGTTCTCGGCCTCCACCGTCGACCAGATGCCCAAGCACGTCGCCTGCGGCTACATGTTCGGGCACCCGGCCACCATCCCCGTCCCCGACATCGATCGCACCGATCATCTGCTGATCCTCGGGGCCAACCCCTACGAGTCCAACGGCAGTCTCGCCACCGCCCCCGATTGGCCCGGCCGGCTCGAGGCACTGCGAGAGCGGGGCGGCACCCTGGTGGTGGTGGATCCCCGCCGGACCCGTACCGCTCGCGGGGCCGACCGCCACGTTCCCATCCGCCCCGGCACCGATGCCGCCTTGCTGGTGGCAATGGTCAACCACCTGTTCGCCATCGACGCCGTCGACCCGGCCGCCTTGGAGATCGCCGACGGCGTCGAGGAGGTGGCCGAGGCGGTGCGCGAGTTCACCCCCGAGTCCGTCGCTGCCTACTGCGGCGTCGATGCCGGCACCGTCCGGTCACTCGCCGAGGAACTGGCGGCAGCCGAGCGAGGCGTCGTCTACGGGCGGATCGGAACGCACACCGTCGAGCACGGCACCCTGGCCGCCTGGGCGGTGGACGTTCTCAACATCCTGACCGGCAACTTCGATCGTCCCGGCGGCGCCATGTTCCCCCGTCCCCCCCATCTCTCCCCACGGCGCAAGGTCCGTTCCTTCGAAGTGGGCCGCTGGCGATCCCGGGTGCGGGACCTGCCCGAGGTGATGGGGGAGTTGCCGGTGATCACCCTGGCCGACGAGATCCTCACCGAGGGCGAGGGCCGGGTACGGGCCCTGTTCGTGGTGGGAGGCAACCCGGTTCTCACCAACCCCGACGCGGGGCGGCTGGAGGAGGCGCTGGCGTCGCTCGACCTCATGGTCTCGGTGGACCCCTATCTGAACGAGACCTCCCGCTTCGCCGACGTCATCCTTCCCCCGCCGTCGGCCCTGGAACGTCCCCACTATGACCTCGCCTTCACCGGTCTCAGCGTACGCAACTACGCCATGTTCTCTCCCGTCGTCTTCCCGGCCGGGGGTCCGTCGGAGTTCGACATCCTCGTCACCCTGGCTGCCATCGTGTCGGGGGCGGGAGCGGATCTCGATCCGGCCGGGCTGGCCCGGGCCAACCTGGAGCGCCCGATCGCGGCAACGGCGGCCGCGCTGGGACGGGAGGTGGACGAGATCCGGGCCGAGCTGGATCGGTGGGAGGATCCCCGTCTCGCCACGCTCGACCTTATGCTGCGAACCGGCCCCTACGGCGACGCCTTCGGTGCCCGGCCCGACGGGATCTCGCTCGCCACCCTGGCCGAGCATCCCCACGGTCTCGATCTGGGGCCATTGGAGCCGCGGCGGGAGGAGGCGGTGTCGACGCCGTCGGGACGGGTGCAGATCGCCCCGTCCGCCATCGTCGCCGACCTTCCCCGGCTCGTCCGGGCCCTGCACCACCCCGATCCCGGAGGAATGCTGATGATCGGTCGCCGGCAAGTACGCACGGCGAATTCGTGGCTGGGCAACATCGCGGTGCTGGTCCAGGGGCGCAACCGCTGCACACTCCAGATCCACCCCGACGACGCCCGACGGCTGGGCCTGGAACCGGGAGGAATGGCCGAGGTCACCACGGAGGTGGGCAAGACCACTATTCCGGTGGAGGTGACCGAAGACATCCGCCCGGGGGTGGTCAGCATCCCCTACGGATGGGGCCACGACGTCGACGGCGTCGAATTGTCGGTGGCCCGCCGCCATCCCGGCGTCAACGTCAACCTGCTCACCTCCACCGACCGCTTCGACCCCCTGTCGGGCAACGCCGCCCTCAACGCCGTCCCCGTCACCGTCGGCCCTGCCACCCAAAAAGAAAGGGCGAACCTGAAGACAGCGCGAACCTGAAGACAATGCGAACCTGAGGTTCGGCTGTACCGCCACGGTGCAAAAGTCTCTCGAGAACGAGGGGCGGTCGGTCCATGCCCATGAACCTGAGAGAGTTCTGTACCGCCTCGGTACAAAAGAACCTGAGGTTCGCGTTAGCCTCCCCGGAGCATGAGCGAGGAGATCAGGCCGGATCGGCTCGGGTTCGAGACCCTTGCATTGCACGCCGGGGTCGAGCCCGATCCCCGCACCGGCGCCTCCAACGTCCCCATCTACCTCTCCTCGTCGTTCGTGTTTGAGGATGCCGACCACGCCGCCTCCCTCTTCAACCTCGAGATACCAGGCCACATCTACAGCCGCATCTCCAACCCGACCGTGGCCGCCTTCGAGGAGCGGATGGCGGCGCTGGAGGGCGGCGTCGGCGCGGTGGCCACGGCCTCGGGCCAGGCCGCCCTGGTGCTGGTGGCCACCACCCTGTGTGAGTCCGGGAGCCACATCGTCGCCTCCAAGTCGCTGTACGGGGGGACGATCAACTTCTTGGCCCACACCCTGCCCCGCTTCGGGATCACCACCACCTTCGTCGATCCGGCCCGCCCTGAGGCGGTGGAGGAGGCGGTCACCGACGCCACGCGTTTCGTCCTGGCGGAGACTGTGGGCAATCCCACCATGCGGGTGGCCGATCTCCCGGCGCTGGCCGAGGTGTCCCACCGCCACGGTCTCCCCCTCGTGGTCGACAACACCTTTCCCACCCCCTACTTGTGCCGACCGGTCGAATGGGGAGCCGACATCGTCTTCCATTCGGCCACCAAGCACATCTCGGGTCATGGCTCGGTGATCGGGGGAGTGGTGGTGGACGGCGGCGGCTTCGACTGGCAAGCCTCGGGTCGGTTCCCGTCCCTGACCGAGCCCTATGCCCCCTATGGCGGGATCGTCTTCACCGACCAGTTCGGAACCGCCGCCTTCGCCGCTCGGGCGCGAGCGGAGGGAATCCGTGACTTCGGAGCATGCATGTCGCCCGAGGTGGCCTATCGCCTTCTGGAGGGTCTGGAAACGCTGCCGGCACGGATGGACCGCCACGTGGCCAACGCCGTCCGGGTGGCCAGGTACCTGGCTTCGGCCGAGGGAGTCGCCTCTGTCTCCTACCCGGGCCTCGACTCCCACCCCGATCACGATCTGGCGGCCCGGCTGCTGCCGCAGGGAGCGGGCTCGATCATGTCGTTCGTCCTTACCGGAGGGCGCGATGCCGGGCGTCGCTGCATCGAGTCCCTGCGCCTCTTCTCCCACCTCGCCAATGTCGGCGACTCCCGATCGCTGGTGATCCACCCGGCCAGCACCACCCACGCCCAGCTCGGCCCCCAGGCGATGGCGGCGGCCGGCATCGACGCCGGGCTGGTGCGACTGTCGGTGGGCCTGGAGGACCCCGATGACCTCATCGCCGATCTCGCCCGCGGGCTGCGGGCCGCCACCCGGTGACGGTCTACGTCCACACCGGAGGAAAACCCGATGCCGAGGGGCCCCCGGTGGTCTTCCTCCACGGTGCCGGCGGCGATCATACGGTGTGGCGGTTCCAGACCCGCCGGCTGGCACATCACGGCTATCACGTCCTTGCTCCCGATCTGCCCGGCCACGGCGGGAGCGATGGCGAACCGCGGGAATCGATCGAGGCTTGGAGTGATTGGTTCCTGTCGTTTCTCGACGAGCGATTGGATCGGCCGGCGACGGTCCTGGGCCATTCCATGGGAGGGTTGATCGCCATGCAATCCGCCGTCCACCATCCCGACCCTTTCGAGCGGCTGGTGCTGGTGGGCAGCGGGCGCTCGATGCCGGTCCATCCCCGCTTGGTGGAGGCGGCTCGCCACGATCCCGCCCTGGCGGCCGCGCTGATCTCGGGGTGGTCACTGCCCGCCGCCGATCGCGGCGGCCACCCCGAGCCGGGCACCTGGCAAAAGGGCGGGATCGAGTGGCTGATCACCCGCAGCCGACCCGGTGTCCTGGCGACTGATCTGGCCGCCTGTTCGGCCTGCGATGTGCTGGTCGAGGAGATCCAGGTCCCGACCGAGGTCGTGATCGGATCCGACGACCGGATGGTGGGCCGCCGAGCCGGCGAGCAGCTGGCAGCCGCCATCCCCGGAGCCGCCTTTCACCTGATCGAAGGGGCCGGTCACGATCCGATGGTGCAGATGCCCCGGACTTTCAACCGGCTGCTCGACTCGTTCCTCGGCGTCTGACGGGAAGGTCGAGGCCCGGTACCGTGTTGGCCTCACCATGAGCCAGAGCAGCGACTCCAACCTGGGACGGGTCAAGACCCGTACCCACACCCTCGAGGGACCTTTCCGCGTCCAGGGTGGCGGGGTGCTCTCCCAGGTGATCCTGGCGTACGAGCAATACGGGGAGGTGAACGAGGCAGGAGACAACGTCATCCTGCTCTTCCACGCCCTCACCGGCAGCCAGCACGCCGCCGGCTGGAACCACACCGTGCCCGACCTGGCGGTGGAATGGACCGAGGAGTGCCAGGAAGGATGGTGGGACGGGTTCATCGGACCCGGCAAGGCGCTCGACACCGACCGCTTCGCCGTGTTCTGCGTCAACTACCTGGGCGGGTGCTACGGATCCACCGGGCCGGCCTCGGTTGACCCCGAGACCGAGCGTCCGTACGGTTCCCGCTTCCCCGAGATCGCCCTCACCGACATCGTCGATTCCCAGATGCAGATGCTGGAAGAGATGGGCATCTCCCGCCTTCACGCCGTGATCGGAGGATCGGTCGGCGGAATGATGGCCGTGGTCGCCGCCACCCGCTATCCCGATCGGGTCGACCTGGTGATTCCGATCGCCGCCGGGCTGGCGGTCACCTCGCTGCAGGTGATCCACAATTTCGAGCAGATGTTCGCAATCGTCTCCGATCCCGACTTCAAGGGCGGCGACTACTACGGGGGTCCCGGTCCCCAGCTCGGGCTCGCCCACGCTCGCATGATCGGGCACAAGACATTCGTCTCGCTCGATGCCCTCCGCCGGCGGGCCCGCGACGAGGTCATCCAGAACGAGGACCTGGGCGGGTATCGGGTGGGGCACTCGCTGGAGTCGTACATGCTCCATCAGGGCCAGAAGTTCGTGGAGCGCTTCGATGCCAATACCTACCTGCGGGTGATGGAGGTGTGGCAGCGCTTCGACCTGGAGGCAGAGGTGGGAGCACCGATTCCGGAGTTGCTCGCCCGTTGTCGGGAACAGGCATGGCTGGTGCTCACCATCGACAGCGATGTTTGCTTCTACCCCGACGAGCAACGAGACATGGTGGCGGCGCTCCGGGCCTCCAATGTCCCGGTGCGGTGGTTCACGGTCCACTCGGACAAGGGCCATGACTCGTTCCTGATCGAGCCCTGGCTGTACGAGGCGCTGCTCAGGGACATCCTCGCCGTACCCTGAGGCCGAATAGGGACCTTCCCCCATAGACAGATGGACGACGGCGGATGATGCTCGAACCCATGCCAGATATCTTGACCAACGCGGGCGCGCCCCTTATCGGGTACCTGTTGGGAGCGGTGCCGTTCGCCCTCCTCATCGGGAGGATGCTCGGTATCGACCTGCGGACCGAGGGGACCGGCAACGTCGGAGCCGGCAACCTCACCAAACTGGCCGGGCTCCCTTACGGGGCGGCGGCGGCGATCCTGGATGGACTCAAGGGTCTGCTGCCGGTCCTGGTGGCCCGCCGCCTTGGCCTGGCCGACGGCGTGGCGGCCGCCGGTGGTGTGGCCGCCGTGATCGGCCACAACTGGTCGATCTACCTGCGCTCCCGCTCCGGGCGGGGGATGGCGACCTCGGTCGGAGTCCTGGTTGGGCTGGCGCCTTCGCTGATGGTCTGGACCGGGCTGTGGGCCGTGATCGGCTGGTGGATCGGAGGCGGTCTGGGCGGTTTCGTCGGCTGGGCGTTGCTTGGTCCGGTGGCGGTTATGGCGGGATATCCCCGGCCGGTGGTCATGACCGCCTTCACGCTCTCCCTGATCGTGCTCCTCCGCCGCGCTCAGGGGCAGGACGGAGACTCGTTCGAGTGGCGGGATGTGGCGGAGCGGGTGGTCTGGGACACCGATCGACCGGAGACGCTGGAGGACGGAAGAGCGGAAAGACCGGTCCGGTGAGAAAAAGCTGGGCCGTGGCCATCGGTCTGGTGATCGCCGCCGCCTATCTGGCGGCGTTCATCTTCTTCATCGAACCCGAGGATCTTCCTGCGCCGACTACCTGGACCATCGTGCTCCTGGGAGCGGCGGTGGTTGCCCAGCTCGCCGGTGTATGGATGTTCGGTGAACTGTTTCGCCAGGGCCTGGCTGCCATCGGACGCCGCGTCTCTGGCTGGCTTGGCTTTCGGGCGGCGCTGGTGGGCGCCACGGTCGCCCGGTTGTTGCCGGCGGGAGGGGCCGTCACACCTCTGGCCATGTCGTGGACGGTCAAGAGCCGCGTGCCTCACGCCAGCGGGGCGGCGATCCGCGCCACTGCCCTCAACTACGGCGCCCTGCTCGTCATCACCGGTATCGGTCTGCTTCTCGCCGACGGGATGCGAAACTGGTCGGGCCGGATGCGGATAGTGGGGGCGGGTTCCCTGCTGATAGGAGGCGTGGTGCTCGCGATCGGGACCCGCCTCGGAGCGGTGTTACGCCGCCTGCCCCACCGTATTGCCGACCGGTTCCGGCACTCCACGGTCGATCTCGCCCTCGACCCGCGCGGCCACGGCCTGGTCTGGGGAAGGATCCTGACCGAGACTGCGGTACTCGGCCTGGTGCTGGTCGTGTTCGAGATCGAACTTGCCCCGATGCAACTGGCCGCCGCCTTCGGTATGTCCCAGCTGGCGGCGGGCATCCCCGGCACCCCGGGCGGGGCCGGATTTGCCGAAGCGGGGCTGGTGGGAGGTCTCGCCCTGTTCGGGGTTGGCGCCTCCACCGCCCTGGCACCGGTCCTGGTCTTCCGCATCGTCTCCTACTGGCTTCCGGCCGGAGCGGGGCTCCTAGCCGGCACTGCCGCCTTTCTCCGGGCCGGAGCTAGCGTCGAGCCGATGAAAGCCAATTTCGACCTTCACGACCAAGACGGCAATCGGGTTACTTCCGACGACTACGCCGGAAAGCGCCTGATCATGTTCTTCTATCCCAAGGCGATGACGGCTGGATGTACCACCGAGGCCTGCGACTTCCGCGATTCCTACGAGGAGTTGCTCGAGGCCGGTTATGAGATCGTCGGGGTCAGCCCCGACGCCCCCGAGGACAACGCCGAGTTCCGCAAGAAGGAAGGGCTGCCCTTCCCGCTCCTGTCCGACCAGGACCATGCCTTGGCCGACCAGCTCGGCGCCTGGGGGACGAAGAAGCTCTACGGCAAGGAGGTCGAGGGTCTGATCCGCTCTACCTTCGTGATCGGCCCCGAGGGCGAGGTCGAAGAGGTATATCGCAACGTCAAGGCCACCGGCCACGTCGAACGGCTCAAGAAGGACCTGCTGACCTGATCGGAAGCGGGTTGCCCCGGGGCGGCTAGCGGCCCGGGCCGGGTGGGCCGGCGAAGACCTGGGCGATCTCCATCCAGCGCCGGGCCAGACCACCCTCCATCACCAGGTGAGTGTCGGCGAGATTGCGCCGCTGGGTCACCACCAGGCATAAGTCCTCGACCGGGCCGGTGATCGAGGCGTTTTCTTCGTCGTTCCACACCCGGATCGTCCCCGATGGGCCCCGCAGTGCCACCCGCACCCGTTGGTCGGGGATCTCCAACCCTCGATTCGAGAACGACCAGGAGAAGGTCCGCACTCCGAGGTCGGCGATGTGGAAGAGGCGGTCTGTCACGGGAAGGGAGGCGCCGAGGGCATCGGCGACGTCGGTGCCGTGGGCCCAGGTCTCCATCAGCCGGGCCACCACCGACGAGCGGGCCCGCATCGGTGGCCCGTACCAGGGGAGCCGCTGCTCGGGGTCGACTCGGGCGAAGGCAGCGATCAGATCGGCCCGGGCCTTTTGCCACCACCCCAGGGTGTTGGGGCCATCGAGGGCCCGGTGGCGGTGGAGCTCGGCCACGTCGCCGGTGAGCGCCTCGATGTCGCGGTTCACCTGCTCGACGAAGGCATCGGGGTCGGACGCGGCGAGAGCGGCTCGCTCGTCGAAGTAGGCGAGGTGGCCGATCTGGTCCCGAATCGTCCACGGCTCGGCTGGAGTAATCGCCTCCCAACCGGCCGAATCCAGGCCTTCGATCAGCCTCATCAGCGCCTCGGTCTCGGCGGAGAGATCCGCCAGCAGCTCTGCGATCGTGCTCATCCCAGGTCCTCGTTGACGACCGCCATGGTGGCATGGAGGCGGGCGACATGGACCGCTTCGGCCCACACGTCGGCCTGGGTGAACACCAGCGTCCGTCCCGGCTTCACGACTTCTCCGCGACACCTGAGTTCCTCACCCCTGCCCGGCCGCAGCAGCTGGATCGACAGGTCAGAGGTCAATACCGATTGTCCCGGCTGCACCACGGTCGAGGCGGCGCCGCCGGCAGTGTGGTCGGCCATCGTGGTGATCACCCCGGCGTGGAGATAGCCGTGCTGCTGGAGGTGGCGCGGTTCAACCCGCAAGCGCGTCTCGACCCAGCCCGGGCCGGCATCTGCCAGTTCGTAGCCGACCTCCCGGATGAAGGGGGCGAGGGCGAAGACCGCTTGGACCCGGGACATCGCCTGGTTCATCGACTACGCAGGGGCCATACGAGCTGGATGCCAGGCTCGTCGTGGGCGGTGCCGGGCCATAGCCGGGCCCAGGGGTGACCGGCCGCATCGGAGCCGACGTCCCGCTGCATCTCGTCCAGGGCGGTAACCAGCCCCGCCACGTCCCCGTCGTGCCACCGGCTGGCAGCCTTACCACCGGGAAGGATCGTCGAACGCAGAGTCGGCACCGAGTGCGCACCGGTGAGCGGGATCCCGATATCGACCGCTATGGGCTCGGCCCGGTCGGTGAAACGCACAAAAGGTGCGCCGGCGGTGGGCACACGAGCAGCGGTGACTGCGGCCCGGACCCGGGCGAGTCCCTGCTCCACGACCTGGGCGAATCGGTCCACGGAGGTTGATCGTCCCAGGGCGACTGCCGGCACCGGCTCGACCTCGATCACCTCGATCTGGCCCGCCCGGCTCATTCCTGTGTTCCTTGCCCGACCACCCTCATGATTCCCCCATCACCACCGTGCTCATTCCCCCACCACAACCGTCATGATTCCCCTTCCACCACCGTCATGACTCCCCCACCACCACCGTCATGATTCCCCCACCACCACCAGTACCGCCTCGGCGGCGACCTGGTCTCCCGCTCCGGCGTGGATGGCGGTGACCACCCCGCCGTGGGGGGCGCGCAGTGAGTGCTCCATCTTCATCGCCTCCAGCACCACCAGCACCTGGCCTTCCTCCACCGTGTCGCCTTCCTCGACCGTCACCCGTATCACCTTCCCGGGCATGGGGGCGTGGAGCGAGCCCGGGTCCTCTTCGTGCTCGGTGTCGGGGAACCGGGGCTTCTCGGTGAGTTGCACCGGACCTTCGGGGCCGTCGACGTAGATGGTGTCGCCCGACTGATGCACCCGATACCAGCCCAGCAAGCCCTCGAGCTCCAGGCCGACCCGGTCCTCGCTCGCTTCCAGCAGGCGAGCGTTATCGTATCCGTCGACGGTGAGGCGGCCGGAGCGGTCGAAGCTGTATCCGACCTCGATTTCCCCATGGCTGCCGGCGAAGTCGATCCGCTGGGGCTGTGAGGGCACGTTGCGCCAGCCGCTGGGGAGGGTGCCCAGTGCTCTGGCCTGGTGCCGGTGCCGGACCTGGGCGGCGAGAGCGGCCGCCACCGCCGCCCGCCGCTCCCCGTCGGCGTCGACCAATGGAGCGCTGAGGGCGGAGGGCTCGTGGCGCTCCAGAAAGTGGGTGTCGATCTCGCCCGCCAGGAACTCGGGATGGCGGAGGATGCGAACCAGCAGGTCCCGGTTGGTGACCGATCCGTGCACCGCCGCCCGTTCCAGGCTGCGGGCGAGGAGGATGGCCGCCTCGGCGCGGGTGGGAGCCCACGCCACCACCTTGGCCAACATCGGGTCGTAGTAGACGCTGATCTCCGAGCCGCTCTCGACCCCGCTGTCCACCCGCAGGCCCTCGGCCGCCGGGACCTCGAAGCGATCCAGGGTTCCCGTCACGGGCAGGAAGCCCGCCGAGGGGTCCTCGGCATACAGGCGGGCCTCGATGGCGTGACCGACGAGGGAGGGACGCAGGGCGGCTTCGGGCAGCGGCTCGCCCATCGCCACCGTCAGTTGCAGACGCACCAGATCGAGGCCGGTCACCATCTCGGTGACGGGGTGCTCGACCTGAAGCCGGGTGTTCATCTCCAGGAAGTAGAACTCGCCCTCCTGGTACAGGAACTCGACGGTGCCCGCCCCGACATAGTCGACGGCGCGGGCAGCGGCGACGGCCGCCTCACCCATCCGGGTGCGGGTGGCTTCGTCGATCACCGGCGAGGGGGCCTCCTCGATGATCTTCTGGTGGCGACGCTGGATCGAACACTCACGCTCGAACAGCGACACGGTCTCCCCGGCTGTGTCGGCGAAGATCTGGATCTCGATGTGGCGAGGCGCCTCCAGGTACTTCTCCAGGAACAAGGTGTCGTCGCCGAAGGCGGCTCCTGCCTCCCGGCGGGCGGCCTCGATCGCCTCGTCCAGTTCCTCCGGTTCGGCGACGATTCGCATGCCTTTGCCGCCTCCGCCGGCCGAGGCCTTGACCAGTACCGGGTAGCCGATCCTGGTTGCCAGCTCGGCCGCCTCGGCCGGATCTGAACCGGTGAGATCGAAGCCGGCCAGCGTGGGGACCCCGGCCGCTTCCATCAGGCGTTTGGAGGCGAGCTTGGAACCCATCACCTCGATGGCGGTGGCCGGAGGGCCGATCCAGATCAGCCCCGCCTCCTCCACGGCCCGGGCGAAAGAGGCGTTCTCGGCCAGGAATCCGTAACCGGGGTGGACGGCGTCGGCGCCGAGGCGCCGGGCGGCGGCCACCACCGCCTCGATGTCGAGATAGGTTTCGGCCGGGGAGTTGCCGGTCAGGGCCGCGGCCGAGTCGGCCTCACGGACGAAAGGGGCGCTGCGGTCGGCCTCGGAGTAGACGGCGGCGGTGGCGATACCCATCCGGCGGCAGGTGGCGAAGATGCGTCGGGTGATCTCGCCCCGATTGGCGACGAGGAGCCTGGTGATGGTCGATTGCTGGGCCATGGCAGGACCGGAACGGTAGCGGCCGGTCGCAGCGCTATGTCTCCGAGTCGGATAGGTTGGGGGTGAAAGCGAGAGGAGACCAGTCCATGACCTATCAGCTTCGACCGATCGAGACCCGGATCCTGGCGATGCGACAGGCGGGGCTGAGCGACGCCGAGATCGGCACGAAGGTGCGCAAGAGCCCGTCCCGAGTGGCGATGATCGCCGATTGGGCCCAGCACCCGGCGCGCGGCTCGGGTTTGAAGCGCGAGGACGAGGTCCTGTCTCCTGTGGCCAAGAGGGTCCTGGCGATGCGGGCCGAAGGCCAGTCGCACGCCGAGATCGGCGATCGTCTCCGGCGCGGCCCTCGCTATGTACGTCAGGTCGAAGGCCTGGCCCACTTCCGCCGGTACCGGGAACTCCTGGGTTGACCACACCCGAGCCGTCCCCGCCCCGGCGGGGGATAGGAGTAGGCACCGCGCTGCTGGTGGCGATGGTGCTGGGGTTGGTGGCCGTCATCGGTCTCACGGTGTGGGGGATCCGCAACATCGCCGACGCCGTGCCGACTCCCGCCGATCTGTCGGCGGCCCTGGAGCCGGAGCCATATCAGGAGATCGGCCCCACCGTCGTCCGTTCGGTTCGTGACCTGGCCAACCTGACCACGATCGAACTGGTCGAGTACACGATCGTCGAGAAGGGGACCGATGCCGGATTCCTGGCCTGGGCCCGGGGCGACAGCCTGGAGTTGTTCGCCGTGGCCCGGATCGGAGCCGGGGTCGACCTCGGCTCCGTCAACGTCCGTTCCTTCGACCTGTCTGAGGACGGGGTGGTGGAAATGGTGGTGCCGGCGGCCGAGATCCAGTACGTGGCGGTCGACAATGAAGCTACCCAGATCCTCGATCGCTCCACCGGCTTGTTCACCAAGGGCGACCCCCGGCTCGAGTCGGATGCCCGGCGGGTGGCTGAGGAGATCCTCCAGCAGGCCGCCATCGAGGAGGGAATCCTCGACACCGCCGAGGAGAACGCCTCCGAGGTCATCACCAACTTCCTGCTCAGCCTCGGCTACCGCGACGTGATCATCGAGTTCGAATAGATCCTTTTCGCGACAGAATTGCGCGCCATGGCGCGCAATTCATGCGCGAAAACGGTGGGGGTCGGCCTCGTCCATGCGGAGGAACTCGGTCACGTTGGCGAGGCGGAGGATGGGTCGGGCGGCTGCCGGCATGTGGGCCATTCCTTCCTCGGTCGAGACGAGCCGGGGATTGTCGAGGTGGACCTCCTGGCTCCGGCGTCGGATGGTGCAGGTACCGGCTGCCATCACGTTCTTGACCCAGTCGGCGTCGGATCCGTAGGTGAGGGCGAACATGAATCCGTGCTCGGCCTCTAAGACATTCAGGGGGATGGCGTACTCCCGGCCCGTTCGGCGACCGGAGTGCCTGAGTATGCAGAAGCCCGGCGCCCATCCGGCGAAGAGCCGGACGATGGGGTTGGTGACGTAACGGTTGAACCGTGCGATGGCCCGGGGAATCGGCACAGCCTGATTATCGACCCATGACCCAGAACTCACCACCCGTTACGGCGAGCGGAGCGAGCCTCACATGCGGAAGACGCCGAATTCGGAGGTTCCCTTGACCGGGGCGGAGTGGGTGGCGGAGAGGGCGATGCCCAGCACGGTGCGGGTGTCGCGGGGGTCGATCAGGCCGTCGTCGCGGACCAGGGCGGTGGAGAAGTAGGCCTGCTCCTCGTGTTCGATCTGCGCCTCGATGAGGGCGGTGCGCTGGGCGTCCGCTTCCTCGTCGTAGGGGATGCCGCGTGCTTCCGCCGCCGCCCGCCCGATGATCGACATCACTCCCGCCAGCTGTTTGGGCCCCATCACCGCCACTTTGTGGTTGGGGTAGCCGAAGACGAATCGGGGGTCGTAGCTGCGGCCCGACATGCCGTAGTTGCCGGCCCCGTAGGAGACCCCGGTCATGAGCGAGATGTGGGGGACGGTGGAGTTGCTGACGGCATTGACCATCTTGGCGCCGTCCTTGATCATTCCCCGCTGCTCGTACTGCTTGCCGACCATGTAGCCGGTGGTGTTGTGGCTGAAGATGATCGGGACGTCGTAGCGATTGCACAGCTGGATGAATTCGGTCGCCTTCTGGGCCTCCTCGGAAAACAGGACGCCCTGCTGGTTGGCGATGACGCCGACCGGGAAGCCGTGGATCGAACCCCAGCCACACAGCAGCGAGATCCCGTATAGAGCCTTGTACTCCTCGAACCGGGACCCGTCCAGCACCCGGGCCAGGATCTCGCGCTGATCGAAGGGAATCCGCAGATCGGGAGGGATCGCCCCCAGGATCTCGTCGGGGTCGTAGAGAGGCTCGTCGGCGGGCATGGTGGGCCCGTACCCCTGCTTGCGCCAATTGAGGTGGGCGACGATGTCGCGTCCCATCCTGATCGCCTCGTACTCATCTCGGGCGAAGTAGTCGGACAGGCCCGAGATCTTGGAGTGCATCTCGGCGCCGCCCAGCTCCTCGTCGGTCGATTCCTCCCCCGTGGCCATCTTGACCAGGGGCGGGCCGCCCAGGAACACCTTCGCCTGCTGGTCGACCATCACGGCGTAGTCGCACATGCCGGGGACGTAGGCGCCGCCGGCGGTGGAGCTGCCGAAGACCAGGGCGATGGTGGGTACACCCGCCGCCGACATCTGTGTCAGGTTGCGGAACCACTTGCCGCCGGTGAGGAAAACCTCGGCCTGATCGGGGAGGTCGGCCCCGCCCGACTCGACCAGGTTGATGAGGGGCATCCGGTTCTCGCGGGCGATGTCCTGGGCACGGAGGCTCTTGCGCAGCGAGTAGCGGTTGGAGGATCCCGCCTGGGAGGTGGGGTCGTTGGCGGAAATGACACACTCGACCCCTTTGACCACCCCGATCCCGGTGACGGCGTTGGCTCCGAGGGGTTTGTCGGATCCCCAGGCGGCCAGGGTCGACAGCTCGAGGAAGGGGGCGTCACGGTCGACCAGCAGCTCGATTCGTTCCCGGGCCAGAAGTTTGCCCCGGTCCCGGTGGCGCTGGACGTACTTCTCGCCGCCTCCCATCCGGGCCTCGGCCAGCAGCTTCTCGAACTCCTCGAGGCGTTCCAGCATCGCGGTCCGGTTGGACCGGTACTCCTCCGAACGCGGATCGAGTCTGCTGCTGATCGGCTGCATCGCCGGGCAGGGTAGTGGCGATCGCCGACCGGGCGGCTGCGGGAACCGGCCGGCGGACCCATCCGGTAAGTTGTGCCGATGGAAGAAATTCTCACCAGACTCCGGCCGCTGATCGGGACTGAGATCGGCACCAGCGACTGGTTCACGATCGACCAGGAGCGGATCCAGGCATTTGCCGACGCCACCGAAGACCACCAGTGGATCCATGTCGATCCCGATCGCGCCGCCGCGGGTCCGTTCGGCACCACGATCGCTCACGGTTTCCTGACCCTGTCGCTGACGGTCGGTCTCACGGCCGATCTGGAGCTCGACATGGGGTCGCCGAAGATGGCGATCAACTATGGGCTCGACCGGGTCCGCTTCACCGGTCCGGTCCCGTCGGGAACCCGAATCCGGGCCCGGGTGGAACTGGCCGATGTGCATGAGGCCGGCGGCGGCATCCAGGTCAAGCGGCTGGTCACGATCGAGCGGGAAGGCGAGAAGGGTCCGGCGATGGTGGCCGAGACCTTGTCTCGCTACTACTACTGACACGCAGTCCCCGCCCCTTGTCAATTCAGGTTGACAGATCCAGGTCTGTCAACCTAGGATGACGGATATGAGCGATCCGTTCGATGTGCAGACCGCGGTGGCCTCCGACGATCCCGCGGACGGACTGGAGTCGGTCAAGGCCTTGCGCAAGCTGGCCGACGCCCTCGAAGAGCGGTACGTGGCGGCCGCACGCCGCACCGGTTGGACCTGGCAGCAGATCGGCGACGCCCTCGGGGTGACCCGCCAGGCGGTCCACAAGAAGCATGGGCGGTAGCCGGTGTTCGAGAGGTTCGACGACTCGGTGAAGAGAGTGGTGGTGCGAGCCCAGGAACTCTGCATTGCCCGGGCCGACGAGGTGATCGGTTCCGAGCACCTGCTGTTGGCCGCCGCCGAGGCGTCCAATCCGGTCCTGCTATCGGTGGGGCTGGCTGCGGACGTCCTGCAGGAGGCCTGGGATCGACTCGAGTCGGATGCGCTCGCGGCCGTGGGTGTCGACGCCGCGCTGGCACCGCCATGGCGAGCGCGCTGGAGCCGCCGCCGTCACATCCCGTTCTCGGGCTCGGCCAAGGAAGCGCTCAAGGGTGCGCTCAGGGAAGCTCTGGACCGGGGCGAACGGCAGATCCGGATCGAGCACCTGATCCTGGCGCTGACCGTGCAGCCACCTCACGACCGCGCGGTGCGAATCCTGCGGCGCGCCGGGATGCCGTCTTCCAGCCTGCGGGCGGCGCTGGTCGAGGAACTCAAGAGGGCTTCTTGAAGTAGCTTCGCCGATCGAGGGCGGACCCCGCCGCCTACGTGTCAGCTGTCGACTCCGGCAGGCCCACGCGGCGGGCAAAGTCGAGCAGATACTTCTTGTCGACTTCCGCCAGGTCGGAGCGCTCGATGGAGGAAATCACCTCGGCCGCCTCGGTCTTTAGGGCTGCGGTGCGGCCCTCGAAGTCGGCCCCTTCCACCACCCCGATCAGCGAGGCGAAGGTCTCGATCAGGGCGTGGAGGGCGTGGGGCTCGCCGGCGGCATTGATTCGGAGCTCGCGGAAGGCGGCATGAACGTAGTCGGAGTGGGACCAGGCCCGGGGTAGGTAGATCCGGGTGCCGTTCTCGCTGCTGTGGATGCGGCCGGGGATGTCACGCATCAGGAGCCGCTGCATCGGCGCCCCCAGATGGCGGATCACGTCGGCGCCGGTGGTGGCATCGTTCATCGAGGGAGACAGGGCCCGCAGCGCCACGTCCACCAGTTGACGAATACCGTAAGAGGGATCGGTGGAGATGGTCCTGGTGCGGTTGACATCGATGGCAGAGGCGATAGCCGCCGTGGCCTTCTCATCGGCCTGGGGCCACACCCGCGCCGCCACCTCGTCGCGGGTGATGAAGTCGCCGATCCGAAGGTCGACCCGGACCACCTAATCGGGGGTAAGTGCCGCCGCCATCCGATCGACGTCGATCGACCCGACCCAACCCGACTTGGCGACGTACACCAGTGAGCCGGGATCATTGGCGGGCGGGGTGAGTCCCTCGGCGGGGGGCACTTCCCTCTCGGGGAGGGCATTGATGGACGCCACGGTTTCGTCGGCGAGACGGCGGATGATGGTGTCGATACGCATGCTGCGCATGACCCGATCGATGAAATACACGATGAGAACCATCGAGATCACGCCGAGGGTCACGGCCAGGGTGGCCGAGAAGTCGTGGCGGGAGAAGGGGATCTCTTCGGTGCCGTGAACGTCGGAGAGGACGAGGAGGGAGTAGACGAAGGTGCCCACCGACGTGCCGATCGTGACCTGCTGATACCGGTCCCGCAAAAGGCCTTGGGTCACCCGGGGCGACAGTTGGGATGTGGCCAACTGCACCACCACCGCCGTCATGGAGAAGACGACGCCGGCGACGGTGACGGTGGCCGTGGCGACGGTGGAGAGAATCGCCCGGGTGGAGTCGACCGTGGTCGGCAGCAGCCAGGACGAGTCGGCCGGCACCACCCCGTCCATCCACCGAGCTCCCCAGGCGAGCAGCCCCAGGCCGATGATGAGGGTGATCGGCACGAGGAAGAGGCTGTCCCGGATGCGCTCGTAGATCGAGGTGATCAAGGTCGGTTCCTCACGGCGCCAGGCTCCGTCCGCCTCCGACCACGAATACGTGCCCGGTGATGTAGCCGGGCCGGACCATCCACGCCACCAGGTCGGCGATCTCTTCCGGCTCGCCCATCCTTCCCAGGGGGATGTTGGACACCATCTTCTGGCGGATCTCCTCGGGGATCGCCATCGACATCTCGGTGGCGATCAAACCGGGGGCGATGGCGTTGACGCGCACGCCGGGAGCCAATTCCAGCGCCAGGGCCCGGGTCAGTCCCACCACGCCCCCCTTGGACATCGAATAGTTGAACTGGCCGAAGTTGCCCAGGTAGGCGCGGGAGGCGAGGTTGACGATCGAGCCGCCCGCCGTCATTCGGGGTGCCAGTGCCTGGCAGAGCCGGTAGGGGGCGCCCAGGTTCACATCGAGAACGGCAGCCACGTCGGCTTCGGTGAGGTTGACGAGCCGGGCGTCACGGGTGATTCCGGCGTTGTTAACGACCACCTCGAGTCGGCGGTTGCCGATGACGTCGGCGACGGCGGCGATGCCCTCGGGGCGGGTGAGGTCGACCTGGACGGGCTCGAAGCTGGTCTCGGCCAGGGCGTCACCGATGTCGACACCGATGACGGCAAAGCCTTCTGCTTCCAGCCGCTCGCCGATCGCCCGGCCGATTCCCCGGGCGGCTCCGGTCACCACGGCCAGGCTGGTCATGGCAGCGCCTTTCCGAGATGAGCGGCGTCGAGGCGGACCACCTCTCCGGTGGGACCGGCCGGATGCAAGAGGTGGCCGACCCAGCGGGCCACCGTCTCGGCCGGGGTGTCATCGCCGACGGCAATCACGTTCACCACCGCTCCCTTGCGGCTCAACTCGATGGCGGCGGTGCGGGCGGCGGACAGGAGGCCGGTGGCGACCATCGCCGAAAGGGCACCGCGGCGGCCCAGCAGGTCGTCGCCGTGAACGATGTAGACGATCGGGCTCCCGGCCACGGCCGCCTCCTGGCTGGCGGTGAAGGCCGAAATCAGCGCCCCCCGGGCCGCCTCCCAATCCGTCACCCGGTCCGAGGCTTCGAATACCAGGCCGGAGCGGGGCAGGCCGAGTGGCTCGAGGTGCTCTTGCAGCCGGGGCGAGACGAGCAGACGCATCGAGCTCACGATACGACCACGGCCCCCGCTGCCACGAGTCGATCGATCTCCTTCTGGTCGGCGCCGAGCTCGGCCAGCACTTCCCGAGTGTCCCCGCCCAGCACCGGAGCCGGTCGGGTGGCGAGGGCCGGTTGGCCGTCGATCCGCAGCGGCGAGCCGATCCCGCGCACCGGGCCGGCCCGGGGATGTTCGGTTTCGATCAGCATCTCGTTGTGGCACACCTGGGGATCGGCGGTCACCGAGGCCAGATCGAGCAGGCGGCCCACCGGCAGCCCGGCCGCCTCCAGGCGGGTTACCCACTCCTCCGCGGTTCGCCGGCGGAAGATCCCTTCCAGCTCCGCCACCAGCCGGACACGATCGTCCATCCGCTCCTGGTTGGTCGGGTAGCGCTCGGCCAGATCGGGTCGTTCCAGCTCCCGGCACAGGATCTGAAAATGCCGGTCGGAGACGATGGCCAGGGCGAAGTGGCCGTCGGAGGCGGCGAATATCTGGTTGGGGGCGAGGAAGGGCGAGGCGGTCCCGGTTCGCTCCGGCTGCTCCTCTCGAGCGAAGTACAGCGCCCACCATCCCGATTGGACCGAGAGAAGTCCGTCGCGCAGCGATACGTCGACCCGCCGGCCCCGGCCGGTTCGTTCCCTCTCCACCAGGGCGGCACACACGGTGAGGGCGGCGTTGGTGGCAGCCACGTAGTCGCCGATCGTGGTGGCGGTCTTCTGGGGCGGATCGCCGGGGTGGCCGGTGAGCGAGACCATCCCCGACTCGGCCTGGAAGATCACGTCGATTCCCGCCCGGTCGGCGTAAGGGCCGTCGGATCCGAAGGCCGACACCACGGCGTAAACCACCGCCGGGTTCATCCGCCGCAGACCGGCCTCGTCGTATCCCATCCGCTCCATCGCCCCCGAGCGCAGGTTGTTGACGACGACGTCGGCTCCTTCCACCAGTCGGTCGAGCCAGGGGCGGGCGTCGGGGTGTTTGGGATCGATCGCCAGCGAGCGCTTGCCCCGGTTTACCGCCATGAAGAAGACCGACTCCCCGCCCAGGTACGGGCCGAAGCCGCGTCCCAGGTCTCCGGCGGGGGGCTCGATCTTGACCACCTCGGCTCCCAGGTCGGCCAGCAGCATCCCGGCGTAGGGTGCCGCGATCAGGTTGCCGAACTCGACCACCCGGACGCCGGAGAGGGGGCCGGCGGTCACGCCACCTCGACGATGGCAGCGATTCCCTGCCCGACCCCGATGCACATCGTGACGAGACCGTAGCGCCCGCCGCGGCGCCGCAACTCGTGGACCAGCGTCGTGAGGATCTTGGCGCCGGACGCG
Organism: Acidimicrobiia bacterium; assembly: GCA_035461175.1. Classification (GTDB taxonomy): domain Bacteria; phylum Actinomycetota; class Acidimicrobiia; order Spongiisociales; family ZC4RG35; genus DATHVR01. The sequence continues at coordinate 65,920 of DATHVR010000030.1, forward strand.
CCCAGCGGATGTCCGAGGGCGATCGCCCCGCCGTTGACATTGACGACGGAGGGGTCGAGGCCCAGTTCATCGATCACCGCCAGCGACTGGGCGGCGAAGGCCTCGTTGAGTTCGATCAGGTCCAGGTCTTCCACCTTCAGGCCGGCTCGCTCCAGGACGAGACGGGTGGCCGGCACCGGTCCGATCCCCATGATGTCGGGGTCGACTCCGGCGGCGGCCGATGCGACGATACGGGCCATCGGAGTCAGGTCGTGGCGGGCGATACCCGCTTCGGTGGCGAGCAGCACGGCGGCGGCGCCGTCGTTCATCTGGGATGAATTCCCGGCGGTCACCGTGCCGCCCGAGCGGAACACCGGCCGTAGTCCGCCCAGCGCCTGCATCGAGGTGTCGGATCGGGGACCCTCGTCCACCTCGACCAGGCGCTGTTGGCGTCCCCGGTGGTCGGCGGGGGCTTCGATGGGCACGATCTCGGCGTCGAAGCGGCCCGATTCGATGGCGGCCAGTGCCCGGCGATGCGACTCGAGGGCGAATTCGTCCTGAGCCTGGCGTCCGATGTGCCACCGCTCGGCCACCTCCTCGGCCGTCTCGCCCATCGCCAGGCAGCCGTGCAGGGTGCTCATGCGGGGATTGACCAGCCGCCAGCCGAGGGTGGTGTCGGCTACTTCGGGTGTTCCGGTCGGGAACGCGCGGTCGGGTTTCATCATCACGAACGGTGCCCGGCTCATCGATTCGGATCCTCCCGCCACCATCACCTCGCCCCAACCCGCGGCGAGGGCATGGGCGGAGGTCACCGCCGCCTGCAATCCCGAACCGCACAGCCGGTTGACGGTCATGCCCGGAACGGTGTCGGGTAGCCCGGCCAAAAGCGCCGCCATCCGGCCCACGTTGCGGTTGTCCTCGCCCGCCTGATTGGCCGCTCCCCAGACGACGTCGGCCACGGCCGAAGGGTCGAGACCGGGGTTGCGCTGCACCAGTGCGGAGATCGCATGGGAAGCCAGGTCGTCGGGCCGGACATGGGCCAGAACGCCGCCCAGCTTGCCGACGGGAGTGCGGCAGGCGTCGGCGATGAAGATGTCGGTCATGGGGCGATTCTCGCACCGCTCGCGAAAAGTTGCCCTGTTCGCGCTCAACTGACCGCGCAGAGTGGCCGATAGCACCCCGACAGGCAAGAGGTGAGAAATGAATCTCTCGGGGACACTTTCAGATTGGACGGTCGGCGATCTCCTCAACGTGATGAAGGTCACGCAGAAGACGGCCAGCCTGCACATCAAGGGAACGCGCCGCGGCACCATCCACTTCCACGAAGGTCGCGTGGTGGGGGCGGCCCTCGAGGGAGACCCACTCGTCTCGGAGGGTGAGGAGGCCCGCACCGCCGCCGCCGACACCCTCTACATCTTGTCCAAGGTCGACCAGGGGACCTTCGAAATGGGTCCGTTCGAAGGCGTGGAGTCCACCGGTTGGGACGTGGAGAGCTTGCTTACGGACCTCGACGGACTCCGCAGCCTGGAAGATGATCTGACCGGGGCGGGTCTGGTGGACCGCTCCCTCATGCTCCGCGACGAGATCGAGGCCCCGGTCACGGTGACGGTCGACGATTGGTGGGCGCTGGCATCGCTGGTCTCGGCTCTCTCGTTCGAACAGCTCGAAGAGGTGTTCGGACGGGGCCGGGCCCTGCGTCTGCTCCACTCACTCTGGCGGATGGGGCTCGTCGAGATCATCTCCGAGCCCGAGCCGGTCGATCTCGAGCTGCCGGCCGAGCCCGAGGAAGAGGTGCTGGTGGAGACCGACATCGACGCCGCGGCCGGCGAGGACGAAGATGCCTGGCTCGACGAGATCGCCTCCTCGGCCGAGGTGAGTTCCGGGGCGCCGGTCGTCCACGTCGCCGCCGAGGCCCGGCGGGTGATGGGTGTGGCCGCACCTGCCTCCACCGTCCTGACCGGCTCGGTGCTGGACGAGATGCGACGCCTGCGGGGGCGCGGCTCCGACTGAGACGGAGCGGCCAGGGTCCGGTAACGTCGGACCATGACCACCAGTCAGCGGCCCCTGTTCGTCGGCATCGCCGGCGGATCCGGGTCGGGTAAGACGACCATCGCCTCTGCGCTTCTAGAGGCGGTCTCGGGGGTCGCCCTTCTCCAGCACGATGCCTACTACCGCGACCGGCGCGATCTGGCTTTCGACGAGCGCTCCCGTCTCAACTACGACCATCCCGACTCGCTCGAGACCGACCTCCTGATCCGTCACCTCGACCTACTGGCTCGAGGGGTGGCGATCGAGCGACCGGTGTACGACTTTTCCATCCATCTGCGGTCCCCGGAGGTGGTGGTGGTGGAACCGACGCAGGCGGTGCTGGTGGAAGGGATCCTCGTGCTGGCCGACAAGGCGTTACGCGAGCGACTGGACCTGAAGATCTACGTCGACACCGATCCGGATCTGCGGCTCGCCCGCCGGCTCGATCGGGACATCACCGAACGGGGCCGGACCGTGGAGTCGGTTCTGGCCCAGTACTTCGAGTCGGTGCGACCGATGCACCTCGAGTTCGTGGAGCCGTCCAAGCGCTACGCCGACCTGATCATTCCCGAGGGCTACAACCCGCGGGCCGTACAGACGGTGGTGGAGATGCTGCGGGCCGGGCTGACCATGGTGGACGGGGTGGCGGCGCCGATCTGAGTCGTCCATATACTCGCCACCTGATGCCAGTCGAGATCACCCCCGATCACCCCTCGGTGGCCATCCTCGGTGCCGGAGCCATGGGAGAGGCGCTGTTGCGCGGCTTGCTGGCGGCCGGTTGGGCTTCCGACGAGGTGGGGGCGGCAGTGCGCCGGCCCGAACGGGCCGAGAGAGTGGGCCGGGTAACCGGCTGTCGGGTGACGCTCGATCCCGCCGACGCCCTGGCCGGGCGCCAGGTGGTGGTGGTCGCCACCAAGCCCCGGGACGTGGCCCGTCTCCTCGACCAGATCCACCAGGCGATCGCCCCGCCGCAGGTGCTGGTGTCGGTGGCGGCGGGGGTGCCCATAGCTACCTATGAGGGGCGACTGGAGGGAGTGGCGGTGATTCGCGCCATGCCCAACACACCTGCCCTGGTGGGAGAAGGGGTGACGGGAATCGCCGCCGGGACCCACGCCGACGATGAATCGGTGGCGGCCGCTACCTCGGTTCTCTCGGCCGTGGGCGAGGTGCGGCGGATGGACGAGTCCCTCATGGATGCCGTCACCGCCGTCTCCGGGACCGGCCCCGCCTACGTCTTTCTCCTCGCCGAGGCTCTGGTCGAGGCGGCCATCCGCGAGGGCCTGCCCCGGGACACCGCCGAGACGCTCGTCTATCGGACTGTGCGGGGCGCCGGCCATCTCCTGACCGAGACCGGGCTCACGCCCGCCGAGTTGCGGGGTCAGGTGACCTCGCCCGGCGGGACCACCGCCGCCGCCATCCACATCCTGGAGGAGAAGGGATTCCGGGCCGTGGTCGAGGATGCGGTGCGAGCGGCGGCCGAGCGCTCCCGCCAGTTGGGTGAGAACAACCAATGAGCCTCTTCACCCGCGGTGTGGTCGGCGTCACCTCCTGGCCCCCGATCGAGCGGCTGATCACCTCCACCTCGGCCGGGCAGGCCCTGGCCCGTCGCTTCGTCGCCGGCGACACCCGGGCCGAGGCCACCGATGTCGCCCGTCGCCTCAACCAGGACCGACTCCTCGTGTCGCTCGACCTGATGGGTGAGGCGGTGACGGACCCTGACGGCGTGGCCCGCGCCACCGACGAGTATCTGAAGTGTCTCGAGATGATCCCCTCCGAGGGGTTGGAAGCCAACATCTCGGTCAAGCTCACCCAGTTGGGACTGGCCTTCGATCCCGCCCTCGCCGCCCAATCGTTGGACCGTCTCGCCACTACTGCTCGGGAGGCAGGCACCTCCGTCACCGTGGACATGGAGGACTCCCGCTACACCCAGGCCACCGTCGATCTATACGCCGATGCCCAGGCCCGCCACGGCAACCTCGGTGTCTGCCTGCAGGCCTACCTCTACCGCACCCCCGCCGACCTCGAGCGGATCCTCCCCCTCGGGGGCCATATCCGGCTGTGCAAGGGAGCCTATGTCGAGTCACCCGAGGTGGCCCACCAGGGCTCGGACGAGGTCGACGCCGCCTTCGCCCGCCTGCTCATGGTGCTGATGGAGTTCGAAGAGGTGCGGCCCGCCATCGCCACCCATGATCCCCGGCTGATCGATCTCACCCTCGACCTGGCCGGGCGGCGCTCCGGTGATTACGAGTTCCAGATGCTTTACGGGGTGCGTCCCGATGAACAGCAGCGCCTGCGTGGGTTCGGCCACGACCTGCGGGTCTATCTCCCCTTCGGCTCCGCCTGGTACCCCTATCTCACCCGCCGCATGGCCGAACGCCCCGCCAACGTCGCTTTCTTCCTCCGCGCGCTGGTCAAATAGCCAAGGGGGGACGACCCCCCTGTAACCCCCCGCCGCCGCTCGTCAGGCCGTCGTGGTGGTCAGGGCCATCCGCCCACCCGTCACGCGTTTGGACCCCGTCTGTCTCTTGGTGGGGCGACTTCGGGGCCGGCTTCGCCTCGCAGACCCCCGTCTGGTGACGCGTCTTTGGGGTTCGGGGCCGTACCCCGAACAGACGCCGGTCGCCCGACGGCTATCGCTCTGTTTTTGGTCGGGCGACTTCCGACTTCCGACTTCCGACTTCCGGCTCACCACCCACCACTCATTACCCATCACACCCACGACTCACTACCCACCACACCCACGACTCACCACCCACCACACCCAACGACCACCACCGCTCACCGCCCGATGCTTGGCGTAGGCACCATGCCTATGCTCTGAGTAACCGCAAAAGAATCCGGGAGACGAGAATGCTCAAGCGAATTTGGGGCTACATCAAGCAACTCTTCAGGGGGATGGCCGAGTCCGCCATGGACCCCGAGGTGGAGGTCGAGCAGGCCATCCAGGAAGCCCGGGCTGCCGACCAGCGCCTGCGCAACCAGGCCGCCAAAGTCATCGCCCACCGGACCCAGCTCGAAGCCAAGATCGGGCAGGCCGCCGCCGACCTGGGGGAGGCTCGGGAGATGGCCAAGCAGGCTCTGCTCCGGGCGGAGGAAGCCAAGAACTCCTCCGACGCCGAGGGTGTCGACAAATGGACCCGGGCAGCTCAGTCGCTGGCCATGAAGATCCAGGCCGCCGAGTCCAACGTCAACGGGCTCAAGGAACAGTACGAGGTAGCACTGCAGCAGTCCGAGGACGCCAAGGACGCGGTGCAACAGAACGCCATGCGGGTTCAGGAATTGGCCGCCAAGCGGATGCAGCTCCTGGGCAAGCTGGAGCAGGCCAAGATGCAGGAGGCGGTCAACTCGGCCGTCGAGACGATGTCGGCCTCCCTCGAGCGTGAGGCTCCTTCCCTCAGCAAGGTCGAGGAGAAGATCGAGGGCCGTCTGGCCAGCGCCAAGGCGCACACCGAGCTGCGCGAGGTGACCCCGGCGGGTGCCGAGCAGGAGCTGAAGGAGGCGGTGTCGCTCACGCAGGCCGATGCCAAGCTGGACGAGCTCCGCAAGGAGCTTGGCCTCAGCTGATCCCGTCGTAGCGGGCCCGGACAGCGCCATTCGAGAAGCCGGGGAAGGCTTCGTGCCGAGATCTGAACGAAACCCTTCCCCGGCTTCTCCTACACTGCCCTGCCAATGACGATCACCGAAGACCACACCGATCTCGCCGCAGACTCCGAGGGAGGCGGGCGGCGTCTGCCGGGAGCGGCAGTCATCCTGGAGGCGCTCGGGATCCTGTCGGCGGTGGCCACGCTGATGCTCTGGGTCCTGGGGTCGCTTCCCGAACATCCCCACTTCGAGATCGGTCGGGTCGTGTTCGGCAATGTGCCCGGCCCGGTGGTGGCGGTCTTCTACATCGCGGTGGCGGCGGGGCTGTGGCTCATGTTCCACCTGTTCGCCCTCCGGGCCCGCAACTGGCAACGGGGCAAGGCGGATCGCCGGACGGGCCGGTGGCGCGAGCGCATCAAGCGCCTCGACGCCGGGTTGCGGATGAAGACGCTTCTTCGCGACAAGCAGGCCGGCCTGATGCACTCGATGGTCTACTACGGCTTCATCGTGCTCTTTCTCGGGACCGTCACGCTCGAGATCGACCACCTGCTCCCGGCCGGGCTCAAGTTCCTCCACGGCAACTTCTACAAGGGCTATTCGGCCATCCTCGACTTCGCCGGGCTCGTCTTCCTGGGAGGCCTGGCCTGGGCCTTCGGCCGTCGCTATCTGCAGCGTCCCTGGCGGCTCCGGTCGAAGACCAAGCCCGAGGACGGCTGGATCCTCACCACCCTGGCGCTGATCGGGATAACCGGGTTCACCACCGAGGCGGCCCGGATCGCCCTGGTCGGCCGCCCCGATTTCGAGGTGTGGTCGTTCATCGGCCTGCCCCTCTCCCGGTTGGTCCCCGACGCCTCCGCCGGCACCATCCACCAGGTCTCGTGGGTGGTCCACGCCATTGCCTTCGTGGCCTTTCTGATCGTCCTGCCCACCACCAAGCTCCGGCACATGTTCACCTCGCCCGCCAACCTCTTCCTCGCCCCCCGGGAGCGACCCAAGGGCGCCATGCGCGAGATGCCCAACCTGATGGAGGTCGAGGACATCGACACCATCGGTGCGTCGGTGGTGGAGGACCTCACCTGGAAGCAGATCTTCGACACCGACGCCTGCACCATCTGCGGCCGCTGCACCTCGGTGTGCCCGGCCAACATCACCGGCAAGCCGCTGGATCCCCGTGAAATGGTGCTCAAGACCGGCGAGGTGGCCTCGCTTACGGCCGGGGTGTCGCCGCCCGTGTCGCTGGACGAGCGCATCACGATCGAAGGGTCGGAATTGTTCCAGCGCGTCCAGCCGGAGGAGGCGTGGTCATGTACCACCTGCAAGGCATGTGACGAGATCTGTCCCGTGGGAATCGAGATTCTCGATCGCATCCTCGACATGCGCCGCTATCTCACCCTGATGGAGTCGAACTTCCCCACCGAGCTCGGCAAGGCTTTCGTGGCCATGGAGAACCAGGGGAATCCCTGGGGCCTGAGCCAGGAGCAGCGGGCCGACTGGACCAAGGAACTCGATTTCGAGGTGCCGGTCCTCGGCGAGGGAGTGACCGAAGCCGAATATCTATGGTTCGTGGGCTGCGCGGGGTCCTTCGACGACCGCAACACGGCGGTTTCGGTTTCGCTCGCCCGGCTCCTCAGGCGGGCGGGGGTGTCGTTCGCCATCCTCGGTAAGCAGGAGTTGTGCAACGGCGATCCGGCCCGCCGGGCCGGCAACGAGTACGTGTGGCAGCAGCTGGCACTGCAGAACATCGAGACCTTCGCCGATCTGGGCGTGCGCAAGGTCATCACCCAGTGCCCCCACTGTTTCAACACTCTCGCCAACGAATATCCCCAGATGGGAGGCGAGTACGAGGTGGTCCACCACACCCAGTTGCTGGCCGAGCTACTCCGCCAGGGGCGCCTGGCCGAGGGTCCTCGCGGTAACGGGTCCCGCCGCTCGGTCACCTACCACGATCCGTGCTATCTCGGTCGCCACAACGACATCTACCTGGCTCCCCGGGAGGTGGTGGCTGCCAGCGGCGATGTGGACATGGTAGAGATGCGCCGCCATGGCACCAAGGGCCTGTGCTGTGGGGCGGGCGGTGCTCGCTTCTGGATGGAGGAGCGGACCGGCAAGAAGGTCAACATCGAGCGGGCCGAAGAGGCCCTCGAGACCGGAGCAGCCGAGGTGGCCGTCTCCTGTCCCTACTGCTACGTCATGATCGACGACGGCGTCAAGGAGCTAGGACGCGAGGACGTGATCGTCCGCGACCTGGCCATGATGCTGGACGAGGCCCAGCCGACGGAGTAGATGGGGTCGAGGGGTTCACGCGCCTCCCGCTGCCGGTAGCGAGTGGTGGGTGGTGGTGGTGGGTGGTGGCGTGAGGCGGTTGAGACGGGTTCGTATTGCCCCCTACCTCCCGCCTCCGCAAGCTCCGGCGGCAGGGACGTTCCTCTTCGCTGCCTTCAGGGGACAGAGACCTCCGACTCAGGACCCACCACTCAGAACCCACTCCCCCTACCGCTACGCCGTGCACTCACCGGGTGTGACATTCACGCGTGCTCGGCTACTGTGAGTGGTGGGAGTAGTCGATCGGGAGGCTCAAGTGGGACAACGAGGTTGTACTGGTGACCACGATTATGTGGTCCGAGATCTGGGTGCCGGCGTGGCACGCCTGGAATGCAGCAGGTGCCATGCGGTCGTGATCGACCTCGATGCGGCAAGGGATGGCAATACGGTGACGGTGCCCGGCCTGTTCGGCCCGGCCCGGCCCACCATCTTCTCGGTCCTGGCCGAGGAGCGCCGACGGGAAGCCGAGGAGCAGGCGGAGGCGCCCCGCGGCAGCGGCGGTCGCTACGCCTTCCGAGGTGGTCCGGCCCGGCGCCGCTGACAGGGGGGCCGTTCGCGAGTCACCTCCGGAGCATTAGCGTTCCGGGTATGAAAGTCGGCTACCAGGGCGAGGATTTCTCGTACTCCGACCGCGCCGCGTCGGAGTTGTTCCCCGCCGAGGAGCGGATCGGTTTTCCCAGTTTCGTGGCCGCCTTCGAGGCGCTGTCGGCCAAGGAAGTCGATCGCCTGGTGGTGCCGATCGAGAACTCCACGACGGGCAGCGTGCTCCCCGTCCTCGACCGGCTCCTGCCCGCCGACAACCGCATCGTGGCCGAGCACATGGTCGAGGTGCGCCACTGCCTGCTCGGCATTCCCGGTGCCGCCGTCGATCAGATCGAGCGGGTTCTCTCCCATCCGGAGGCCCTGTCTCAGGCCGAGTCGATCATCACCCATTGGGGATGGGAGCCGGTCCCGGTCCACGACACTGCCGGGGCCGTCCGCCGGGTGTCCGAGGCCAGAGTGGTCACGGACGCCGCGCTGGCGCCGGCGGCCGCCGCCCGCCCCCACGGACTCTCGATACTGATGAACGACGTCATCGATCGGGACCACAACACCACCCGCTTCGTGGTGCTCGCCCCCGGAGAGCAACCGATCCCGGCCGACGCCGACAAGACCACGGTCGTCTTCACCACGGCTCACACCCCCGGCGCCCTCGCCCTCGCCCTCACCGAACTGGGACTGCGCGGCGCCAACCTGACCCGGATCGAGTCCCGACCTTCCAACGAGGCCTGGATATATCGCTTCTTCGTGGATCTCACCCATCCCCCCGGGGCCGACGGCCTGGCGTCGGTGTTCGAGCCCCGGCCGGGAACCCTTTCGGATCTCCGCTTCCTCGGGACCTATCGATCGCTCTGAACGCCATGACCACCGCCCCCGTTATCCCCGACCGCGAAACGGATCGCTCCGAGTCGTTGGACGACACCTGGAAGGTGATCGTGTGGGACGACCCGGTCAACACGATGGAGTATGTGGTCTACGTATTCCGCAAGCTGTTCGGATACGACGAGGCCAAGGCCACCAGACTGATGCTCGAGGTCCACAACGACGGGAAGTCGGTGGTGACCGACGGCCCCCGGGAGCGGGCCGAGCACGACTGCTACCGCCTCCATCACCATGGCCTGTGGGCCACGATCGAGCAATAGCCATGGACCGCTTCTTCCGTCTGGTCGACGACGGCGTCGAGGCCACCTTCGCCCCTCACGAGGTCGCCTTCCTCGCCGACCTGCCCCGCGTTCTCGCCGGTCTCGGAGATCCGGGCGAAGATCCCGGTGCGGCCCGGCTCAACCCGCCCGCATACCTGGGCGATCGGGAGGCCGAGGACGAGTGGCGCCGCTTTGCCGGAGGCGAGCTGGACGCGTCCCGGCGAGCCGACCGGTCCAGTTTCGAGATGGTGGTCTCGGCTCTCGCCGATGAGGGGGAAGCCGAAGCCGCCACCATCGGCATGTCGGTGGAGGAGGCCGGTGCCTTCATGCGGGTGGCCAACGAAGTGCGGCTGGTGCTGGGGGCGCGGTGGGGCGTCGACGGCCCCGACGACTACGAGCGCCTCCGTCCGGAGGCGGGGGCGGTGCTCTCCTTCCTGGGGTGGATCGTCTCAGAGCTGGCCGGGGTTTTGGGGCAAACCCTCGACCGGCGATGAACTTCCCCCTCGAAATCGACAGCCTCGCCCACGGAGGGGCCGGAGTGGGACGCCAGGCGGGCAAGGTGGTGTTCTGTGCCGGCGGCATTCCCGGCGACACGGTGCTCGCCCGCGTCACCGCCGACAAGGGTCGATTCCTCGAGGCGAAAACGTCCCAAGTTGTAAACCCGTCGCCCGACCGGGTCGAGCCGCCATGTCCGGTGTTCGACCGGTGCGGTGGTTGCGACTGGCAGATGCTCTCGCTGGACGGTCAGCGGACGGCGAAGGCCGAGATCGTCCGTTCCCAGCTTCGCCACCTTGGCGGCTTCGAGGATCCCCCTGTCGAAATGACCCGGGCCGTCGGTCCCGGATTTCGGTATCGGAACCGTATCGATCTGAGGGTGGCGGAGGGGAAGCCGGCACTGTATGAGGCGGGAAGCCATCGGCCGGTTCCCATCGCGGACTGTCCGCTGGTGGTCGAACCGATAGCCCGGCGGATCGCCGAGCTCCGCCCTTCTTCCGGCGTGGATCGGATCACGCTGCGAGCCTCGACGATCACCGGGGAGATGGCCGAGTTGCACCGACGACGAGGGCGGTGGGACCGGGGGAGACTCCACGAGCTGGTGGCGGGCCGCCGGTTCCAGATCACAGGCCGGGCCTTCTTCCAGGTCAACACCGGCGGGGCGGACGCTCTGGTCGCCCTGGTGTCCGAGCTGGGCGTCGGTCCCGCCGATTCCCTGCTCGACGGATACGCCGGAGGGGGGCTCTTCTCGGCGACCGTGGGGGCGGGCGCCGGACGGGTGGTGGCAGTCGAGAGCGACCGCCGCGCCCTGGCCGATTTGGCGGTGAACGCTCCGGAAGCCGAGGTGATCGCCCGGCCGTTCGAGGAGGCCGAGCCCGGTCCGGTGGACGCGGCTGTGGTCGACCCTCCCCGATCCGGCCTCGGACGCAAGGGCGTCGACTCGCTGGTGAAATCGACCCCTCGACAGGTCGCCTACGTCTCCTGTGACCCCGCCTCGCTGGCCCGGGACCTGCGCCTCCTGGTCGAATCCGGCTATCACCTTCGGAAGGTGACCCCCGTCGACATGTTCCCCCAGACCCACCACGTCGAGGCGGTGGCCCTGCTTCGGCGCTGACAGCGCCAGGATCAGGATTTTTCATCTGCCTGGACGGCACCCGGGGAGCAGCCCTGATAGGTTCGGGCACAGCAACGATCAACGGAGGTCGCTTTTGAACGTCTCGATGACGATCAACGGACGAGAGGTGTCGGCCGACGTCGAACCGAGGACCCTGCTGGTCCACTTCTTGCGGGAGAGCCAGGGCCTCACCGGGACCCACATCGGCTGCGAGACCAGCTACTGCGGAGCCTGCACGGTCCTGGTCGACGGCAAGACCACCAAGTCCTGCACGATGCTGGCGGTGCAGGCGCAGGGGAGCGACGTCAGGACCATCGAGGACCTGGCCGACGGCGACGAGCTGCATCCCGTCCAGGAAGGATTCTGGGAGCGGCACGGCCTCCAGTGCGGCTATTGCACTCCGGGGATGATCATGTCGGCCGTCGGGCTGTTGGACGAGAACCAATCGCCCTCCGAGGACGAGATCCGCCACGGGATCGAGGGAAATCTCTGCCGCTGCACGGGATACCACAACATCGTCAAGGCGATCGAGTACGCCGCCGCCAAGATGCGGGGCGAGGAACCGGCGCCGCCCGACTGGAATCATGAGGAGGTGACGGCATGAGCACGACCACCAGCGTCCTCGGCGGCGCCATCCGCCGCCGAGAGGATCCGGCCCTCATTCGCGGCAAAGGCCGCTATGTCGACGACATCACGCTGAACGGCATGCTCCATGCCGCCTTTGTCCGCAGCCCCTTTGCCCACGCTCGAATCACCTCGATCGATACCGCCGAGGCGGCGGGGATGCCCGGCGTCCATGCCGTGTTCACCGTCGACGACGTCCGTCATCTCGGTGACCTGTTGGCTCAGGTGCCGGTGGGCAAGCTCCGCCCCCTCCTGGCCGACGGGGTCGTCAAGCACGCCGGCGAGGCAGTGGCGATGGTGGTGGCCGATTCGCCCTATCAGGCCCGGGACGCGGCCGATGCGGTTGTGGTCGACTACGACCCGCTGCCGGCGGTGATCGACCCCAAGCAGGCGCAGAGCGACAGCGTCAAGGTCCACGACGACCTCGACTCGAACATCCTCATCACCTGGGAGGGCGGGCCCTGGGGCAACGAGGAAGGAATTGCCGAGACCAAGGACAAGATCGCCCAGGCCAAGAAGCGCGACGACGTGGTGGTCGTTTCCCACGAAATGATCAACCAGAGATTGATCCCCACCGCGATCGAGCCTCGGGCGGTGCTGGCCGACTGGAACGGCGGCTACGGGCGTTTCGACGTCTTCTCCTCCACCCAGGTGCCCCACGCTCTGGCCGGGGCCATCGCCAAGACCTTCGGGGTGGCCTCCAACGCCGTGCGCGTGGTCGCTCCCGAGGTCGGGGGCGGGTTCGGCGCCAAGCTCAACGTCTATAACGACGAGATCCTCGTCTGTTACGCCTCGCAGCAGACCGGACGACCGGTCAAGTTCACCGAGACCCGGCGCGAGTCGCCCAACAGCACCATCCAGGGCCGGGGATGGGTGGCCACCGCCACCATCACCGGCACCCGCGAGGGCGAGGTCCTGGGCTACGAGCTGCATGGGGCGGCCGACATGGGTGCCTACACCCAGAACTTCACGGTGGCGATTCCGTTCCTGGGCGTCTTCGTGGGCTCGGGCCAGTACAAGTTCCCGACCCATCTCAAGCTCGACTGCGTGACCACCCACACGATGACGACCGACGCCTATCGCGGGGCGGGCCGTCCGGAGGCGATCTACTACCTGGAGCGGATCCTGGATAAGTACGCCGCCGCCATCGGGATGGATCCCGCCGACGTGCGCCGCAAGAACTACATCCCCTCGGGGGACTTTCCGGGGGCGGTGGCTCCGATCGGCTTCGCCATCGACACCGGCGAGTACGAGAAGAACCTCGATGCCGCCCTGTCTCACTTCGGATGGGACGACCTCAAGGCCGAACGGGATCGTGCCCGTCAGGAAAGCCGTCACGTCGGCGTCGGGCTCTCGAGCTACGTCGAGGTGTGCGGGTTCGGGCCCTCGGGACTGGTCGACCTGGGCTTCTCGTGGTCAGAATACGGGCTCCCCTCGGCCTTCAACGGCTCGGGTCTGGTGCGGGTCAACCCCGACGCCTCCGCCACCGTGATCATCGGCACCGGGCCCAGCGGTCAGGGTCACGAGACCACCTGGGCTCAGCTCGTGTCACGCCAGCTCGGCATCCCGGTCGAGCGAATCCGGGTGACGCACGGCGACACTGCCGAGTCGCCGATGGGTGTCGGTACCTTCGGCTCCCGCTCGGCGGCGGTCGACGGTGCCGCCGCCCACGAGGCGGCGGTCAAGGTCCGTGAGAAGGCGGCCAAGATCGCCGCCCACCTGCTGGAGGCGGCCGAGGAGGACATCCGGTTCGGCGACGGCACGGCCCACGTGGCCGGGAGCCCCGACCGCAAGATCGGCTGGGACGAGATGGCCAAGGTGGCCTATCAGCCTCACCTGTTGCCCGAGAACCTGGCCGGCGGCCTGGAAGCGCATTCGGTGTTCAGCCCCGCCAACGCCACCTGGCCGTTCGGGACCCATATCGCCATGGTCGAGGTCGATTCCGAGACGGGCGAGGTGAAGATCCTCCGCTACCTGGGGATGGACGACTGCGGCAACGTCATCAACCCGATGATCGTCGATGGCCAGGTGCACGGCGGTATCGCTCAGGGCATCGGCCAGGCCCTGTTCGAGGATGCCGTCTACGACACCGACGGCAACTTGCTCACGGGCTCGCTGGTCGACTATCCGCTGCCGACGGCCTCCGACCTGCCGCTCTTCGAACTGGCGCGGACGGTGACACCCACCGACATCAACCCGCTCGGTGTGAAGGGGATCGGCGAGGCCGGGACGATCGCTTCGGCACAGACGATCGTCAACGCCGTCGTCGACGCCCTGCGGCCGCTGGGCGTGACCCACATTGACATGCCGTTGCGCCCCAAACGGGTGTGGCAGGCGATCCAGGACGCAAGGAGTGATAGCTGATGTACCCCAGGAGCTTCGATTACGTCGCTGCCACCAGCGTCGAGGAAGCGGTGTCGGCCCTGGCCGACGCCGAGTTCGCCAAGGTGATGGCCGGCGGCATGAGCCTCATCCCCATGATGAAGCTGCGGCTGCTGTCTCCCCAGACGGTGGTGGACATCGGACGGGTGGCGGGCCTGGACCAGATCAGCGACCACGCCGACCACGTTTCGATCGGGGCACTCGTCACCCATGCCCAGACGGCGTCGTCCGGCTTGCCCAGGGCCCTGGTCGACGCCGCCTCCTGGACCGGTGACGTCCAGGTGCGCAACCGCGGCACCACCTGCGGGGCGGTCGCCCACTGCGACATCGCCGCCGACCAGACGGCGGCGGTGCTGGCGCTGGGGGCGACCATGGTTATCCAGGGAGGCAGCGGCACCCGTGAGGTGGCCTCCGACGACTTCTACCTCGACACCCTCACCTCCGACCTCCGACCCGACGAGGTTCTCACCGAGATCCGCATCCCGAAGATCGGCGGCGCCAGTGCCTACGACAAGCTGGGACGTCGGGGCGGGCACACCGACTACGCCGTGGCCGGAGCGGCCGCCTGGGTCCAGAAGGAGAACGGCTCGGTCTCAGCCTGTCGGGTCGCCCTGACCGGAGTGGGAACCAAGGCCTCGCTCGCCGAAGGCGTGGCCGAGGCACTGGTGGGCACCGACGGCTCCGAGCAGGCGGTGAAGGAGGCGGCGGCCCGTGCCACCGAGGGGATCACCGTGCTGGAGGACCTGTACGGCACCGAGGACTACAAGGCACACCTGGCCGAGGTCTATTCCCGCCGGGCCCTTACCCAGGCGCTCGCCCAACTGTAGACCTGACCGGCCTCGAGAACGGAGCGGGCCCGTGCGGGCCCCGCTCCCTTTATTCGTGGGGCCTGATCCTGTTGGCGCGATACCGTTTCGAGGCGTGACATCGATCGACCAGGTACGGGCCCGGGTGAGTGGGCTGGGGCCGGCGGAACAGGACCGCTTTCGGCGCCGGCTGGGTGGCGTCGGCCGGATCGACGATCCCGAGCGCCGCCGGCGGGTGCTCGGTTACATAGAGCGTGATCTGATCCGGGCCGAGGAGGCCCGGGCGGCTCGCCGCCGGGCGATTCCGGCGGTGCTCGCCTACCCCCATGTTCTGCCGATCACGGCTCGTCGAGATGAGCTCCTGGCCGCCATCTCCGAGAACCAGGTGCTGGTGGTGGCAGGTGAGACCGGATCGGGCAAGAGCACTCAGCTCCCCAAGCTGTGCCTGGAGCTGGGGCGAGGAATCGACGGACTGATCGGCCACACCCAGCCCCGGCGCATCGCCGCCCGGTCCATCGCCGAGCGGATTGCCGAGGAGATGGGGGTGGAGGTGGGCGGAGCGGTCGGCTACGCCGTCCGCTTCACCGACCGGGTGGGTGAGGAGACGATGCTCAAGGTGATGACCGACGGGTTGCTGCTGGCCGAGATCCAGCGGGACCCTCGCCTCTCCCGCTACGACACGATCATCATCGACGAGGCGCACGAGCGCAGCCTGACCATCGACTTCCTGCTCGGGTACCTCAAGCGACTGCTTCCCGAGCGGCCCGACCTCAAGGTCATCATCACCTCGGCCACCATCGACACTGCCCGCTTCTCGGCCCACTTCGACGACGCTCCGATCATCGAAGTGTCCGGCCGCACGTATCCCGTAGAGGTGCGTTACCGCCCCTACCAGCCCGAACGGGACGGCGGCCAGATCGAAGCGATCACTGATGCGGTGCGTGAACTCAGCCGGGAGGGAACCGGCGACATCCTGGTGTTCTGTTCCGGTGAGCGCGAGATTCGAGACGCCGTGGATGCCGTCGATGAACTGGCCCTGCCCAACACCGAGGTGGTGCCGCTCTACGGACGTCTCTCGTTCGCCGATCAGCACCGGGTCTTCGAACCCCATCGAGGGCGCCGGGTGGTGATCTCGACCAACGTCGCTGAGACCTCCCTCACGGTCCCGGGCATCCGGTCCGTGGTCGACACCGGCACCGCCCGAATCTCCCGCTACAGCCGGCGCACGAAGGTCCAGCGTCTCCCCATCGAGCCGATCTCGCGGGCTTCGGCCGACCAGCGGGCGGGTCGGTGCGGAAGGATCGGACCGGGGGTGTGCATCCGCCTCTATTCGGAGGAGGATTACCTGGCCCGCCCCCAGTTCACCGAACCGGAGATCCAGCGCACCAACCTCGCCTCGGTGATCCTGCAGATGGCGGCCCTCGGACTGGGGAGCATCGAGTCCTTCCCGTTTCTCGATCCCCCCGACACGCGCACGGTTCGCGACGGGGTGGCCCTGCTGGAGGAACTGGGGGCGGTGAACAAGGGCGCCGAGGGGGGCCGCGAGTGGCTGACCGACGTCGGGAGGATCCTGGCTCGCCTGCCACTGGATCCGCGGTTGGGGCGGATGATGGTCGAAGCCGACCGCAACGGCTCCCTCCGGGAGCTGTCGACGATCGTGGCAGCCCTGTCGATCCAGGATCCACGTGAGCGACCACTGGGCCAGGAAGCGCAAGCCGCCCAGGCCCATGCTCGCTTCCGGGCCGAAGGATCCGACTTCCTCGGCTGGCTGACGCTGTGGGATTTCCTGAAGAAGGAGCGGCAGGCCCGCTCATCCAGCAGCTTCCGTCGCCTGTGCCGGGACGAGTATCTCAACTATCGGCGGATCCGGGAATGGCAGGACATTCGTGGTCAGTTGCGGGACATCACCGACGACCTCGACATGGCCCCGGCCACCGATCCCGCCGACCCCGATTCGATCCACCGCGCCCTGCTCAGCGGGCTCCTCTCCCACGTGGGAATGAAGGAACCGGAGGGCTTCGACTACCGCGGGGCACGGGGAGCACGGTTCTCGATCTCGCCCGGGTCCTCGCTGTTCAAATCGTCACCGCCTTGGGTGATGGCGGCCGAGTTGGTGGAGACGACCCGGACCTGGGCGCATCAGGTGGCACGGGTGGATCCGGCGGTGGTGGAGACCGTGGGCGCCCACCTGGTGAACCGGTCCTACTCCGATCCATGGTGGGACGAGGAGAAGGGCACCGCGGTGGCGGCCGAGACCGTGACGCTGTACGGGTTGCCACTGGCGGCGGGGCGGCAGGTCGTCTACGGGCGCATCGATCCCGAGGCGGCCCGTCTGATCTTCATCCGCCATGCCCTCGTCCTCGGCGAATGGGAGACCCACCACGAGTTCGTGGTCGAGAACGAACGGCGGGTGGCGGAGGTGCTGGATATGGAGGCGCGCAAGCGCAGCGCCGATCTGCTGGCCGACGAGGATGCCCTGGTCGACTTCTTCGCCACCCGCATCCCGGCCGAGGTCTGGTCGGTGCGCCATTTCGACCGCTGGTGGCGGGACGTCCGGACGGTCACGCCGGACCTCCTGGTGCTCCCGCCGGCGGCCCTGCTGGCGGAGGGAGCCGAGACACCCGACGAAGGCGACTTTCCCACTGTCTGGCAACACGGTGATCTGTCCTTTGCCGTCGAATACGAGTTCGACCGCTCCAGTCCGGCGGACGGCGTCACCATCGAGATCCCCCTCGAGGCGGTCGACCGGGTGGATGCCGCCACCTTCGAGTGGCAGGTGCCGGGGTTGCGCGAGGAGCTGATCGAGGAGCTGATCCGCTCGCTCCCCAAGCGGCTGCGGGTCCAACTGATCCCCGTCATCGAAACCATCTCCCGGATTCGGGGGAGGATCGGTCCGCATCGGGGCCGGTTACTGGAGGTGCTGCGCCGGGAACTGGCGACGGTGGCCGGGACGGAGATCCTGCCCGACGACTTCGACCTCGGGCGGGTGTCGACCCACCTGAAGCCCCGATTCCAGGTCGTGGACCAGGCCGGCGAGGTCCTGGGTGAGGGTCGCGACCTCGATCGGATACGGGCCGAAGTGCGCAATCTGCAGCGAAGCGCGGTGAGTTCCGCCGCCCACCCGGTGGAGCGGATCGGAATGAAGACCTGGGAGATCGACACGCTGCCGGGGGTAGTGACCATCGAAGGGCCGGGACATCCGATCGACGCCTATCCGGCCCTGATCGACGACGAGACGTCGGTGTCGGTGCGGCTGATGGCCGGAGCGGCCGAGGCGGCGTCGGCGTCGTGGGCCGGGACCCGGCGCCTTCTGGTCCTGCAACTGGAGAATCCAACCGGCCGGGTGCGGCGCCTCGTCACCGACGAGGGCCGGGCCGTGGTCCGAGCCGGCCCGCACGCCGGAGTCGAGGAGTGGCTCGACGACTGTGTCGACGCCGCCGTCGATGCCGTGATGCGCCGCCATCCCGGAGTTCCCCCTCGTACCGCCGCCGAGTTCGCCGGCCTGGCCGGCACGGTGCAGGCCGAGGTGGACGAGGTCGTCCACGCCGTCGCCGAGATCAGCCTGGAGATCCTCGATCGCTACAGCGAACTGGCGCTGGCCCTCGACGAGATCCCCGACGTCTTCGAGGAAGCCGCACTCGACATGGCTGCCCAGGTCAACCGGCTCGTCTATCCCGGCTTCGTCACCGCCGTCGGCAGCCACCTCGTCGACATCTCGCGCTACCTCGACGGAGTGGCGTATCGGATCGGACGACTGGCCGAGGCCCCCGGACGAGACCGAGAGCGGATGGGCCGGGTGCGGGCGTTGGAGGATCGGTACGACCGTCTGGCCGACACACTTCCCGCCGGACCGGAGCTGACCGAGTTGGGCTGGCAGCTACAGGAGCTGCGGATGGCGCTGTTCGCCCAGTCGCTCGGCGTGGAGGGCGGGGTGAGCGAGAAGAAGCTGCGTCAGGCCCTGATGGAGGTTGCCGCCGCCTCCGGATGATCGTCAGGCACTCTGTTTCGGGCAGGGGCGGCGGGCTCACCCCCTAGGATGGCGGGCATGGAAATGCGGTCGGTCGATGACGTGGTGGAGGCTTTCGAGGAGCGGGGATACGTGGCCGAACGGGGGCTGGCGGTGGCGGTCCACCTGGCACTCGAGCTGGAGCGGCCGCTGTTCCTCGAAGGCGAGGCGGGAGTGGGCAAGACCGAGGTGGCGAAAGTCCTCGCCTCCATCTTCGAAGAGCCTCTGATCCGGCTGCAGTGTTACGAGGGCCTCGATGTGAACCATGCCCTCTACGAGTGGGACTACGCCCGTCAGATGCTCGGCATCCGCCTGATCGAAGCCTCCGGCGACCACGCTCTCGTGGGTGACATCATGTCCCGCGAGTACCTGGTCTCGCGCCCACTCCTCCAGGCCGTGGAGGCGGCCGCCGATGGTAGGCGCCCGGTACTCCTGATCGACGAACTCGATCGCGCCGACGAGGAGTTCGAGGCCTTTCTGCTCGAGCTGTTGTCGGACTTCCAGGTCACGATTCCCGAGATCGGCACCGTCGTCGCCGAGCGGCCCCCGATCGTGATCATCACCTCCAACCGGACCCGCGAGATCCACGACGCCCTCAAGCGGCGGTGCATCTACCAGTGGATCGACTATCCCGACGTCGAGCGGGAGGTGGCGATCGTGCGCCGCCGCATCCCCGATCTCGACCAGCGGCTGGCCCGGCATCTGGCCGAGGCCATGAACGACCTGCGGGCCCTCGACCTCTTCAAGCCGCCCGGCGTGGCCGAGACGCTGGACTGGGCCCGCGCCCTGCAAGTGCTGGGAGTCTCGGAGCTGAACGACGAGGTCGTCGACGACACCCTGGGGGTGGTCCTCAAATACCGCGAAGACGTCGAAGCCGTAAGCGCCCACCGCGCCGCACGATCTAGCTGATAATTGTCAAGGGGGGGACGACCCCCCTGTAACCCCCGCGGCTGCTCGTCAGGCCGTCTTGGTGGTCGGGGCCATCCGCCGGTGCGTCTCTCGCTGGAGGCCGTCTGTTGTCGGAGGCTCCGGGTGGTGGGGGCCTATAGGATTTTCGCGACAGAATTGCGCGCGATGGCGCGCAATTCTGTCGCGAAAGCCTGACTTTCGACTTCCGACCAAGGACTCTGACGCACTGGCCGGGGTAGGCGCTACGCTCGGAGGAGCGAATGACGAGCCACCTCCGCCGGGTTCGTGGACCTCCTGGATGGGAGATAGATTCCCCGTCTCTAGTCCAGGAGGACCACCACACCGTGATCGATCCCATCGCAAAGCTCCACAGCTCCAACGGCTCGCTGATCAGCGTCTACGTCAGCCGGCGCCCCCAGGCCACCCGCGCCGCCCTCGTCGATCTTCTCAAACCGCTCCGCAACTCTCACACCGACCACGACCTCGACAAGTCGATCAAGGTCGACGCCGACCGCATCATCGACCTTGCCTCCCGGGTCGAAACCGACCCGGCTCCCGCCGTCGCCATCTTCGCCTCGCACGCCGACGGCATCTTCGAGTACCAGCCCCTCACCTCGCCCGTTAACGACGCCGCCACCGTTGGTCCTCGTCCTTACACCCGTCCCCTGCGGGCCCAACCCCGTCCCCTCCGCGTCGGGGTACTGGTGGCAGATTCGAGTCGGGCCCGCACCTATGTGCTCACCGGCGGCAACCTGCACGAGGTCGAAGATGAGCTCACCGCCGATCGAGGCAAGGACAACTACGGTGGGTTCGCCGGATACGAGGAGCAGCGGATCCGGGCTCGGGCCGAAGAGGTGTCGGCGCATATGTGGCGGGACGCCGGCCGGCGCCTGCTCGACCTCCACACCGAACAGCCGCTCGATATGGTGGTGATCGGCGGTCACGAATCCAGCTTCGACGCCATCGCCGAACAGCTCCATCCCTATCTGCAAGAGCTCTCGCAGGGGCGGGGCGTGGTCGACCTTCGCACAGTCACCGTCGCCGAACTCACCGACATGGTGCGTCGCCAGGAGGACGGCGAGAGGACCCGGCGGGCCGAGGTCCTGCTCGAGCGCCTGCTCGACGAGGCCGGACGCAGCGGCGACGCCGTCCTCGGGCTCTCCGAGGTGCTCGCGGCCTGCAACGCCCACGCCGTCGAGCACATGGTGGTGGCCGGGCCCTTCGCCAAAGAAGGCGTCTTGTGCGACGACTGTGGATTCCTGGGGCGGATCGAGCCCGAGTGCCCGGTATGTGGCGCCGACACCTTCGAGGTGGACGATGTCGTTGCCGCCGCCATGGACGCGGTGGTCGAATCGGGTGGCAAGGCGGACATCGTCCGCGTCGCCGGGCCCCTGGACGCCTCCGGGGTAGGTGCCCTGCTCAGGTTCAGCCTCGGCTGAAGTGGTCGCCAGCGACACCCTGATCGAGTTCGGGCGCCGGCTGCGGGCGGAGGGAATTCCCGTCGGCCCGACAATCGCCCTGGATCTCGGGGCCGCCGCCGACGTCGTGGGGTTGGGGTCGGCCGAGGACACCTATCACGCCTTTCGTTCCGTGTGCGTGACCTCGGTCGACCAGCTCCCGGTCTTCGATCGGATCTTCTACGCCGTGTTCGGCCAGGGCCGTCGTTCGCTTGGCATGTCCTTCGTCGATGAGCGTTCCCGGACCTGGTCGGTGCATCCGGGCGCCGGAGGGGAAGGGGAGGGAGACCGTCCCTCCGAGGAGGTGGCGATTGTCGGTGCCTCCTCGGTGGAGCGACTCGCCCACAAGGATTTCGGCGACCTGACCCGTGAGGAAGAGGCCGAAGTGCGGGCGATGATCGCCCGAATGGTGTGGCGGCCCGCCGACACCACCTCGCGGCGCCGGCGACCCTCTCGATCCGGGGATCGTCCCGATCCCCGGCGGACCCTCCGCCGCATGGTGGGGACGGAAGGTGATTTGCTCCTTCCCCGGTTCACCGAGCGGCGCATCCGTCGCCGCCCGTTGGTGTTCATCGCCGACGTGTCCGGTTCGATGGAGCGGTACTCGGAGATGCTGCTCTACTTCGCCCACGCGGCACGGGGGCGGCTGGGCCGGGTAGAGGCCTTCGTCTTTTCCACGCGCCTGACTCGCATCACCCGCCAGCTGGAGCGGAGCAGCCCGTCCGAGGCCATCGCCGGGGTCTCGGAGGTGGTCGAGGACTGGTCGGGAGGCACCCGGATCGGTGAGGCGATAGGGAACTTCAACCGGAAGTGGTCCCGGCGAGTGGGGACGGGCGGTCCCATCGCCGTCATCGTTTCCGACGGGTGGGACCGGGGCGAGCCCGAGGTGCTGGCCGAAGAGATGGCCCGCCTCTCCCGCTCGATGCATCGGGTGGTGTGGTTGAACCCGCTCGCGTCCCGCCCCGGTTTCGCCCCCGAGACGAGGGGGATGCGGGCCGCCATGCCGCACATCGACGACTTCCTGGCCGCCGGCCGCTTCACGGACCTCGCCACCGTGGTGGCCCTCCTAGAGTCGGTACCCGAGAGGAGACGCAAATGAGGGATGAGTTAGAGATTCGCAGGCGATGGACCGAGGCCGGTCACGGGGTCGCGGCCGCCACCGTCATCCGGGTGGCCGGCCCGGCTCCCCGGCCGGTGGGGTCGAAGATGCTGGTCTCGTCCGCAGGCGACATCGAAGGGTCCGTGTCGGGTGGTTGCGTCGAGAACGACGTCTTCCTGCACGCCCAGCGGGTGCTGGAGACCGGTGAGCCGACCCTGGTCACCTACGGGATCTCCGACGACGAGGCCTTCGAGGTGGGGTTGGCCTGCGGGGGGACGATCCAGGTGTTCGTCGAGCCGTGGTAGACCCCCGGGAGGTAGCGGCCCTCAGCGCCCTGGTCGAAGGTGAGGCCTTCGGAGCCCGGGTGACGGTGGTGGCCGGATCCGCCCCCGGCACCGGATGCGTGCTCGACGGCGAGGGTCAGGTCCTCGCCGGTGTCCTGCCCGAGAAGTACGCCGATGACATCCGGGCCGATGCACTCGTTCTCGTCGATCGCGAGACCCCCGCCACCCTCGCCTACGGAGAGACCGAGGTCTTCATCGAGCCGATCGTGCCTCGGCCGCATCTCATCATCTTCGGGGCGGTCCACATCGCCCAGGCACTGAGCGAGCACGCCTCTTTGCTCGGCTACCACGTCACGGTTTCCGACGCCCGCGCCGCCTTCCTCACCGCCGAGCGGTTTCCCCGGGCGGATCGGCTCGCCCTGGGCTGGCCCGACCAGGTGGTGGGCGAGATGACGCTGGACCGTCGCACCTCGGTCGTGGTCCTGAGTCACGACCCCCGCTTCGAGGAACCTCTGTGGGGGCTGGTGCTTCCCACCCCGGTTCGCTACATCGGCGCCATGGGAAGCCGGCGCACCGCCGCCCGTCGCCGCGAGCGACTGCTGGCGGAGGGGCACGACGACATCACCGTGGCCCGAATCCACGGCCCGGTCGGCCTCGACATCGGTGCCGACTCACCGGGCGAGGTGGCGGTGGCGATCCTCGCCCAGATGATCTCCGAACATCGGCGTCCGCATGAGTCGCTGGCGGTGACGGGCGAGATTCGCCCATTGGTGGGGTCACGCCCCGGTGGTTAGCGTGGTGGCAGGCATTCCCCGCCGGGAGGAGAGACAGTTGCAGCGGCCGGACACCGGTGATCCCGTCGAGCGGAGGTTCTCGTGACCGTCGCCGCCGTGGTCCTCGCCGCCGGCGGATCGAGCCGGCTCGGCCGCCCCAAGCAGCTGGAGCGGTGGGGGGACACCACGCTCCTCGGCCACGTCATCGACCAAGTGCGGCAGTTCCCGGTCGACGAGATCTGGGTGGTCCTCGGCTCCGGCATCGACGAGATACTCAAGCGGGTCGACCTCGAGGATTGCGGCGTGGTAGAGAACCCTGAATGGGAGGAAGGCATTGCTTCCTCGCTGCGGGTAGGACTCGACGCTCTCCTCCAGAAAAGTCGGGCGGAGGCCGCCCTGATAGTGATCGGCGACCAACCGCAGCTGGACCAGCGGGTGGTGACTGAAGTGGTCGACACCTTCGCCCGGGCCGGCCGCCCGGTCGTCATCCCGAAGTATCGCTACACGTGGGGTAACCCCGTGCTGGTGGATCGTTCCCTGTGGCCGCGCCTGATGAGCCTCGAGGGTGATGAGGGGGCGCGTCGCTTGTTCCAGGCTCACCCCGAGTGGGTCGAGGAGGTGTGGATCGATCATCTTCCGCCCCGCGATGTAGACACGGAAGCCGATCTGGCTGAACTGCGACCGCGTCAGTTGGGTAGCCTGGCCGACGGGGGCAACCCGCCCCGGTAGAGTGCCGGGGCTGGCCCAGAAGTAGGAGTGATGGCGTAGCAATGGCACGTATCGACGAGATCCGCTCGTTGTCCCACAAGGACGCCACCCGCTTGCGCAAGGCGGGCGTCCGCACCACCACCGCCCTCCTGAGGCGAGCCTCCACCCGTGGGGGCCGATCGGAGCTGGCGGGGGAGACAGACATCTCCACGGCTGACCTGCTGCGTTGGGTGAACGTGGCCGACCTCATGCGCGTCCGGGGGATCGGGGGCGAGTACGCCGAGCTGCTCGCCTCCTGTGGCATCCAGACTCTCAAGGAGTTGCGTCGCCGCAACCCGGTGGCGCTCACGGCCAAGATCCTGTCGATGAACGGGCGCAAGGACCTGGTGCGGCGGCTCCCTACCGAGTCGATGGTGGAGGCGTGGATCGATCGCGCCACCAATCTGGAGCTGGTCGTCCGCCACTGACCGTTCTCGCGCTGAATGGCCCGCCCACCGGCCCGAGCGCGCAAGTCAGGCGCGAGAAAGCCGGGGGTCGGTCACTGGGACCGAGCACCCCGGCTAGTTCAGGGCCTCAGGAGGCCTTTTTGGCCGTGCTCTTGGCGGCGGGCTTCTTCGCAGTCGACTTGGTGGTCGCCTTCTTGGCGGCCGGCTTCTTGGCGGCCGGCTTCTTGGCCGTGCTGGCCTTGGTTGTGGTCGCCTTCTTGGCGGTGGTCGACTTGCTCGATCGGGTGGTGGTTCGGGGCGCGGTCCGGGCACGAACGGTCTTTTCGACCTCGTCGGTTGCGGACTCGACCTTGTCGCCGGCGGTCTCGACCGCGGACGCGGCCGAGCGGGCGGCGCCCATGGCAGCTTCTTCGACGGGCCGGAAGGAGGTGCGCCAGGTGGCGAGCATCTCCTCGAGCTGGTCACGCAGCTTGGTGACCTGCTCACGGGCCTGATCGAAGTCGACCTTCGAGGCCAGCTCGTCGACGACCTTGGCGTCCGACACCTTGTCGACGACCTGACGGCCTTCCTTGGCCCAGTCCTCGAGCAACTTCTCGGCCAGGCCGGAGAACTCGTCGGTGCGATTCTCCATTTCCTTGCGGATTGTCTCGAGGCGGGTGTTGATTGCCTTAACGGCGGCGATGGGGGCTCCCACCGCGGCATACAGGGCGTTTTTGGTTTCCATGGTTCCTCCTTAGGGCTCCGGGTTGGATTCGACGAGTGTTCGATAGAGGTCGAGCAAAACTTGCTTTTGTCTTAGGGAGAGGCTCTCGTCGGCCTCGACCGCCTCGACGACGGTGGGGGGATGGCTCCCCTCCTCGATCAGGCCGGCCCGCGAGTACATCGTCTCGGCGGAAATCGACAGTGCCCGGGAGAGCTGTTTGAGGATCTCGGCCGACGGCTTGCGGATTCCCCGCTCGATCTGGCTCAGATACGGGTTCGAGATCCCGGCCCGATCGGCCAGCCGACGCAGCGACAGATTGGCGCGCTGGCGTTGCTGGCGGATGAACTCTCCGAGTTCTGATGCCTGTTGCTCTTGCTCTTCACTCACACTATGCAGCATACAGCAAAGTGCTAACTATTGCAAGCAGAGCCACCGAGGGTGACTCGAGGACGCCGGCGGGTTCCTCGGGTTGCCGCCGATCAGACGCCGGTGCCGACCAGGACACCGATGTACCAGGCCACCACGCCGCCGATACCGGCGATGACCAGGTTCTCCATGCCGGCGACGATCGGGTTGGTGCGGGTCACTCGTGTCTTGACCACCCCGACTATGAACAGCCCGATGGCAGTGAGGATGGCCGACCACAGGAACCCCTGTCCGGGGGTGGTGGCAAGGAGGAAGGGCACGACCGAGGTGGCCGAACCGGCCAGGAAGAGCAGGCCGGAGGCGGCCATGGCCATGTAGGGGGAGCGGCGTTCCGATTCGACCGCCCCGAATTCGAGGGCGGCCATGGCATTGAGGAGGGCGGTGTCGGAGCGGTCGAATGCGGCCACCACTCCGTCGAGATCATCCTCGGCCACCCCCATCTCGGCGAAGAACCCGCGCAGTTGATCCAGCTCGCGGTGCCGGAATTCAACGATGTGGCTCCGCTCGAGCTCGATCTCTGAATCGAACACCTCGTCCTGGGACTTGGTGGCGAGATATTCGCCGGCAGCCATCGAGATCGCTCCCGCCACGGAGCCGGCCAGGGCGGTGAGGAGGATGCCGGCGGTGTCGAGGCCGCCGCCCACCACTCCGGCCACCAGCAGGAACACCGAGACCAGGCCGTCGTTGACGCCCAGGATGATGTCGCGCCAATACTGGCGCGAGATCCCGACATGAGGCTCGTAGACCGGGGCCTCGTGTTTGCCGGGAGTCGGATCCGCCATGGGGGCGATTGTATCGGGCGGGTTGTGATCCCAGCCTTCGGCAAGGCAAACTGGCGCAGAGCACAGAGAGATGTCTTCGATGATCATCGTCATGAACAAGACCGCCACCGATGCGGACATCAAGGCCGTCGTCGACCGCCTCCACTCGATCGGTTCCGAGGCCCACGTCTCCGAGGGCCAGTATCGAACGGTGATCGGGGCACTCGGGGATCGGGAGGCGATCCGCCAGCTTCCCTGGGAGGCGATGTCCGGGGTCGAACGTGCCGTGCCGGTCATGAAGCCTTTCAAGTTCGTGTCACGGGACTTCCAGCCAGAGGACACGGTCCTTCAAATCCGCGGCGCCACCATCGGCGGCGGCACCTTCACCGCCGTCGCCGGACCATGCGCGGTCGAGGACCGCGAGCAACTGTTCCGGACCGCCGAGGCCGTCAAGGCGGCCGGGGCCACCGTACTGCGGGGGGACGCCTTCAAGCCCCGCACGTCGCCCTACTCCTTTCAGGGCCTGGGCGAAGCCGGCCTAGAGATGCTGGCCGAGGCCCGCGAGACCTTCGATCTGCCCTTCGTGGCCGAGGTGCTCGACCCCCGCGACGTCGGCCTGGTCTCGTCCTATGCCGACATCCTGCGGATCGGGACCCGCAATATGGCCAACTTCACCCTGCTGACCGAGGTGGGCCGTCAGCCCAAGCCCGTGCTGCTCAAGCGCGGCTTCACCGCCACCATCGAGGAATGGCTCAACGCCGCCGAGTACATCTACAAGGAGGGCAACCACCAGATCATCATGTGCGAGCGCGGAATCCGCACCTTCGAGACCGCCTCCCGCAACACGCTCGACATCACCGCAGTGCCGATCGTCAAAGGGCTCTCGCATCTGCCGGTGCTGGTCGATCCCTCTCATTCCGGCGGTCGCCGGGAACTGGTGGCCCCGTTGACGAGAGCGGCAGTGGCGATAGGGGCCGACGCCATCATGGTCGACGTCCATCCCACTCCCGACACTGCCCAGGTGGACGGAGCCCAGGCCCTGTTGCCGTCCGAGTTCGCCGAGTTGATGGAGTCCGTCCGGGCCATCGCCGGGGTCGTCGGCCTCCGCGTTTGATGCGGGCCCTCGTCCTCGGAACCGGCCTCATCGGGGCTTCGGTTGGGGCGGGGTTGGGCGCCGCCGGTTGGAAGGTGGCCGGCTGGGACCCCGCGCCGGACGCCCTCGAGGGGGCACGTCGCATCGGTGGGATAACGGAGACGGTGGAGGATGCGGCCGCAGCTGCTGTCGCGGTGGACCTGGTGGTCCTGGCCGGCCCGGTTCGCGCCATCATCGAGACCGCCGGCGAGCTCACGACCGGTGCGCTGGTCACCGACGTGGCCAGCGTCAAGGTGCCGGTACTCGCCGCTGCCTCTCGTCTCCCTCGCTTCGTGGGCGGCCATCCGATGGCTGGGAGGGAGACCTCGGGCCCGGGTGCGGCCAGCCCCGCCATGTTCCGGGGAGCGTCGTGGATCCTGGCCGTCGACGGCTGTGCCGAGGGCGACCTGGCGACGATGGAGGAGATCGTGGAGTCGCTTGGAGCGGTCCCGGTGCGGATGACCGCTGCCGATCACGACGCCGCGGTGGCGGCTGTGAGCCATGTGCCCCAGGTGGTGGCGTCGGCCCTGGTGAACCTGGTGGCGTCCAATCCTGATGCGCTCTCCCTGGCCGCCGGCGGTTTTCGCGACCTGACCCGGATCGCCCTCTCGGAACCCGGATGGTGGGGCGAGGTCCTCGCCCAGAATCACAAGGGAGTGGCGGCGTTGCTCCGGGCTCTGGGGGCGGATCTCGAGTTGTGGGCGGAAGCGATCGAGCGGTCCGACGTCAAGGCGGTCACGGCCGACCTGGGGCGGGCCAGGGATACCCGCCGGGCTTTGACGGCGCCGGTGGCGGCGGTGCGGATCCTGCTCGAGGATCGTCCCGGCGAGATCGCCCAGGTGGGCCACGCCCTGGCTGCCACCGGGGCCGATGTCCGCGATCTGCAGCTGCGTCACGCCACCCGCGGCGGCGGCGGCATCCTCACCCTGTCGGTGCTCCCCGGCCAGGAAGACGGCCTGGCGGAAGCCCTCGAAGCCGAGGGCTTCCGCCTGGTGGACTGACATCACTCAAGGGGGGACGACCCCCCTGTAACCCCCGGCGGCTGCTCGTGCGGATATTCGGGAAGGCGGGGCCATCCCCACCCGTCGCTCGTTTGAGGTGGTCTGTTGTCGGAGGTTCCGGGCTGGAGGGCACTCCAGAGGATTTTCGCGACAGAATTGCG
>DATHVR010000031.1:0-4376 GCA_035461175.1 Acidimicrobiia bacterium
AGACGTCGCCAACGACCTCAACCCGGGGGGCCGGTTCGTGATCGATTGCTTCGTGCCTGACATGAAGCGCTTCGACTCGAACAACACCCGGATGGGTGTGACGTCCATCGACTCGATCGACGAGCATGCCTACGAACTGTCGGTGCACGATCCCGCCCAGCAGCGCATCGTCACCCATCATGTCCGTCGCCGGCCGGACGGCACCTCGACGGTACTTCCCGTCACCGTTCGCTATGCCTGGCCTCCCGAGCTCGACCTGATGGCGCGTCTAGCCGGACTCGAGCTCGAACACAGGTAGCTGGTACGACCGAAGACCCTTCGGCCACACCTCCGGCCAGCACGTATCGGTCTACCGCCGGCCCGACCGACGCCGGCGTCCTTGGGCCCCTCAGGCGGGGCCGGGACGGTGAGCGGCGAGGGTTTCCGGCGAGATCCGCTTCAGAGATGCATCGGGGAAGGGGGCCAACACCCGCCAGCCTGCCTCGAGGGTCTCTTCGATTGAACGCCGCTCCGGCTGGGCCACGAACTCTCGTTCGAACTGGGCGGCGAAGGTGAGGAAGCGCCAGTCCTCGTCGGAGAGGCTGGCCTCGCCGATGATGGCCACCAGCCGGCGCAGGTCACGCCCCTCAGCGTAGAAGGCATACAGCTGGTCGGCCAGCTGACGATGGTCGGCGCGGGTCTTGCCGGCGCCGATCCCCGCGTTCATCAGCCGGCTGAGCGAGGGAAGCACGTCGATGGGCGGGTCGACCCCGCGCCGGTGCAGGTCGCGGGAAAGGACGATCTGGCCTTCGGTGATGTAGCCGGACAGATCGGGAATCGGATGGGTGATGTCGTCGTCGGGCATCGAGACGATGATCATCTGGGTGATGGACCCGACGTGGTCCCGGATCCGGCCCGCCCGCTCATAGATCGAGGCCAGGTCGGTGTACATGTAGCCGGGATACCCCCGTCGCCCCGGCACCTCCTCACGGGCCGTGGCCACCTCGCGTAGCGCCTCGCAGTAGTTGGTCATGTCAGTGAGGATCACCAGGACGTGGTAGTCCCGCTCGAAGGCCAGGTACTCGGCGGCGGTGAGGGCGGTGCGGGGGGTGAGGAGGCGTTCGATAGTGGGGTCGTCGGCCAGGTTCATGAACAGGACCGTGCGGTCGAGCTGGCCGGATTCCTCCAGGCTGCGCCGGAACAGGCCCGCCTCACGATGGGTGATGCCCATGGCGGCGAACACGACCACGAACGGAGCGTTCTCATCACCCACCACCCGGGCGCCGGCGGCGACGTCGGCGGCGAGCTGGCCCGCCGGGAGCCCGAATCCCGAGAAGATCGGAAGCTTCTGGCCCCGCAGCAGGGTGTTGAGACCGTCGATGGCGGAGATCCCGGTCTCGATGAACTCGGAGGGATAGGCCCGGGCGGCGGGGTTGATGGGGAGGCCGTTGATGTCCCAGAAGCTCTCCGGCATGACGGGCGGCCCCCCGTCGATCGGGTGACCGCTCCCGTCGAGCATCCGCCCCAGCAGGTCGAGGCCCACCCCGAGACGGGCGGCGTCGCCCCCCAGCTGGACCCGGGTGGTGGCGGTGTCTAGACCCCGGGTGCCGGCGAACACCTCGATCACGGCCTGGTCGCCCCTCACCTCCAGCACCTGTCCGCCCCGTTCGTCGCCGTCGGGTCCGATGATGTTGACCACTTCGCCGTAGTGGACGCCGCTGGCCCGTTCGATGAAGAGGAGCGGACCGGAAACGTAGTGGACGGTCTGGAACTCGGTGGTGTGGAGGCCGCGACGGGCTTGCTGGGGTCGGGCGGTCACGTTGTCACCTCGGAGTCAATCTGTTCGATGAGTTGTCGCCCCCGGTCCTCGACCTCGGCATCGGGCCATCGTCGCATGCGTCCGATGGTCGCCACCACGTCGCCACTCGAGATCGACTCGATGGGGACGCCCTTTGCCACACCGGACACGGCGGCATCGTGGAAGTGGCGGATCACCCGCAGCATCCACGCCTGCTTCTCCAGGGGGCAGTAGGCATCGACCTCGTCGTAGGCCGATTGCTGGAGGAAGTCCTCCCGGAGCATCTGGGCCACCACGAACGTCACCCGCTCCTCGGGAGCGAGGGCGTCGACGCCCAGTAGCTGGACGATCCCGGCCAGCTCCTCGGCCCGGCCCAGCAACTCCATCGCCCAGTGCCGTTGCTCACTCCAGTCGGGGTCGACGTTGTCGTCGAACCACTCATCCGTCTCGTACAGGGAGTAGCTGCGGGTCCAATGCACCGCCGGGTAGTGGCGGCGGCGGGCGAGGTCCGGATCGAGGGCCCAGAAGGTGCCGGCCAGACGCAGGCTGTACTGGGTGACCGGTTCGGAGAAGTCGCCGCCGGGCGGTGAGACCGCCCCGATGATCGTCACCGACCCCTGGCGCGCCTCCTCCCCCAGGGCGACCGCCGCCCCCGCCCGCTCGTAGAATTCGGCCAGCCGCGAGGGCAGGTAGGCGGGGAAACCCTCCTCACCGGGAAGCTCCTCGAGATGGCTCGACACCTCACGCAGGGCCTCCCCCCAGCGGCTGGTGCTGTCGGCCAGCACCGCCACGTCGTAGCCCTGGTCCCGGTAGTACTCGGCGATCGTGATCCCGGTGTAGATGCTCGCCTCACGAGCCGCCACCGGCATGTTGGAGGTGTTGGCGATGATCACGGTGCGCTCGATCAGCGGGGCCCCGGTGGTGGGGTCGACGAGTTTGGGGAACTCCTCCAGTACCTCGGCCAGTTCGTTGCCCCGCTCCCCACAGCCGATGAAAACGATGACGTCGGCGTCGGCGTGACGGGCGATGGTCTGTTCCAGCACGGTCTTGCCGGTGCCAAACCCGCCCGGGATGGTGGTGCTACCGCCCCGGGCGACAGGGAAAAGGGTGTCGCAGACTCGTTGGCCGGTGATGAGCGGGGCGAGGGGATCGAGACGATGGCCGACAGGCCGGCGGCGCCGCACCGGCCACACGCTCAACGCTGTCACCGGCTCGTCGTCGATCCAGACCACCGGGTCGGTGACCGTCACCTCGGACTCGCCCAGGCGGGTGACCGTCCCGTTCCTGTCGGGCGGCACCAGGATCCGGTGTTCGATGGCGGCGGTCTCGGCGACGGTGGCGAGCGTGTCTCCCGGTCCTACCTCGTCGCCCACCGCCGCCAGATGGGTGATGGCCCAGCGGCGGCTGCGGTCGAGGGCGGGAACCTCGATCCCGCGCCTCACGAACGGCTCTGCGTAAGGGCCGTCCTCGGTGGCGGCCATCTCGGGCAGCGGACGTTGAACACCGTCGAAGACTCCCCCGATCAGGCCCGGGCCCAACTCCACGCTCAGGGGCCGCTTGCTGTCGACCACCTTCGAGCCGACCTGGAGGCCCGAGGTCTCCTCGTAGACCTGGATCACGGCGTGCCCTTCCTCCAGGCGGATCACCTCCCCCACCAGCCCGCGTCGACCCACCCGGACCACGTTGTAGACCCGGGTCCGGGGCAGGCCCTCGGCCACCACCACCGGTCCGGACACTCGAATCACCGAGCCGACGTCGGCCGACGTCATCTCCGCGCCTCTTCGCCGAAGGTGATGTGATAGCCCACCGCCCGGCTCAGCATGGCCGAAATCCGGGCCCGGTGGCTCCCTTCGTCGCGGGTCTCCAGCCCGGCCGGCAGCGGGACCACCACCGGCTCGACCAGTCCGGCGATCTCTCCCACCCGAACCGGGGTCACGGCGTCCATGAACGGCTCGTAGACGGCGATGACGCCCTGGGTTCGACGGGCGACCAGGCCGTCGAGAAGCCTGATCGCCTCGTCGGGGTCATCGGCGACCACGGTTTCCACACCGGCGAGGCGGAAGCCGGACTCGAGCTCGGAGGGAACCACCACCACCAGGCCGCCGTCGCTCATCGGACCGCCTCGATCCGGCTCTCGACCTCGGCCATAGGCAGTTGGTGGACCAGCGTCCGCCCCACCAGCCGCAGGTTGCGGGCCTCGGCCTCCTTGGCGAAGGTGAAGGCGACCGGGATGTCGAAGCCGAGCGCGTCCCCGGTGGTGAATCGGGCCACGGCCGCCTCGGTGGTTGCCCGGCGCAAACCGGACTCGAGCGCGGTCAGGTCGGAATGCGACACCCAGGCACGGATCTCCGGTCCCCAGCCCGAGAGCAGGGGGCGTTCGTCGAGGTAAGCCGCCACCGCTTCGGCGGAGTCGATGTGGGGCACCGGCTCCCACCTCTCAGGGCTGACCAAACCGCCCCCGACGTAAGCCGGGCGCCGTTCGGCCCAGCCGGGCTCCTGGTCGATCCGGGCCTGCCGCAGCCGCAGCGCAGTCGAGAGATTGCGTAGGTCCACCTCGGCTCGCAGCACCGCCGCCGCCCCCTTGCGCTCGTCGTCCAGG
>DATHVR010000032.1:0-1844 GCA_035461175.1 Acidimicrobiia bacterium
CCCGGGAAGAAGGCCCACCGTTTCGGATGGTGCCCAATCCTGGGACTTCTCCCAGAACGTGGTGTCGGAGAGAGGACTTGAACCTCCACGCCCTATTCGGGCACTAGGCCCTCAACCTAGCGCGTCTGCCAATTCCGCCACTCCGACGTGAGTGCGACCGGGAGCTTAGGACCCGGCCAGTCGCCCGGCTAGTTCGCTGCGAGCAGCCAGGTGAGGACGATCGTCGTCACCGCGAAGGAGACACCGACGATCACCGTGAGCCGATCCAGGTTTCGCTCCGCCAGGGTGGATCCACCCAGCGACGCCGGCGCCATACCGCCGCCGAACACATCCGACAGACCGCCGCCCTTGCCGCTGTGCAGCAGGATCAGAGCGATCAGCGCCAGCGAGGTACCGACGTGAAGGATGATGACGATGATGGTGAGAACGCCCATGTTGAAACCAGTGTTCGACTCGTGAGGGAGGCCGGATCGAGTTCCGGCCGCCCCGCATTGTAGCGGCTCGGGTAGCCGAGGAGGAATCTCCGGATCCTACCGGCGTCACGTAGTGGCACAGCTCTTGCGCGGTTCGCGACCGCCGCGCCCCCCTCCCGGCTCCGCCGGACTCCCCCCTGACCGGGGGGAGAAAAGAAGAATCCCCCAGGCTCCGCCGGACTCCCCGACCGGGGGGGAGAAAGAGTCGGCGAGACCGAGGGGGGCCGTCCCTCACGGCACACACCCAACCCGGCTCGGTCAGGCTCGTTTGGCTTGGTTGGCCACGGCTTCGGCGGCGAGGCGGGCGGCTTCGGGGTCGCCGAGGTAGCGGCTGGGGGCGGCGGGGCGCATGCGGTCGTCGAGTTCGTAGACGAGCGGAATCCCGGTCGGGATGTTGAGTCCGACGATGTCGGTCTCCGAGACGTCGTCGAGGTGCTTGACCAG
This sequence comes from Acidimicrobiia bacterium, assembly GCA_035461175.1. Classification (GTDB taxonomy): domain Bacteria; phylum Actinomycetota; class Acidimicrobiia; order Spongiisociales; family ZC4RG35; genus DATHVR01. Next base: position 918 of record DATHVR010000032.1, read on the forward strand.
GGCCCTGATACTGTTGCCGTGGGCGACGACCAGCACCATCTTTCCGCTGCGCAGGTCGGGGATGATGGCGTCGTGCCAGTACGGGAGCATGCGCTCGACGACATCTTTCAGGCACTCGGTGGCCGGAAGCTGCTCGGGCGCCAGCAGGTGGTAACGGGGGTCGTGGCGGGGATGGCGCTCGTCGTCGGGTTCGAGCGCCGGGGGACGGATGTCGTAGGCCCGACGCCAGATGAGCACCTGCTCGTCGCCGTGCTGAGCGGCGGTCTGGGCCTTGTTGAGGCCCTGCAACGCCCCGTAGTGGCGCTCGTTGAGCCGCCAGTGGCGGGTGACGGGCAGCCACGACATGCCCATCTCGTCCAGGGTGATGTTGGCGGTGCGGATGGCCCGGATCAGCAGCGACGTGTGGACGATGTCGGGTCGAAAACCCTCTTCCAGCATGAGCCGGCCGGACGAGCGTGCCTCCTCCTCCCCCTCCGGGGTGAGATCGACGTCGGTCCAACCGGTGAACAGGTTCTCCAGGTTCCAGGTGCTCTGCCCGTGACGGAGCAGGATGAGTGTGCTCATATCCAGTACCGAACGACGGAGGCGAAAGTGTCCGGGTCGAGCGAGGCTCCTCCCACCAGCGCCCCGTCGATGTGGCGCTTGGCCATGAAACCCTTGATGTTGCCGGGGTTGACCGACCCCCCGTAGAGGATCCGGAGGGCGTCGGCCCCCTCCCCCACCATCCCGCGCACGGTGTCGCGTATCAGTTCGACCACCGCGCCTGCGGTGTCCGGGTCGGCGTTGCGGCCGGTCCCGATCGCCCACACCGGCTCGTAGGCGACGGCCATCCCGGCGATCTGCTCTCCGGTGAGCCCGGCCAGTCCGCCCGTGACCTGAGCTGTGACGACCTGCTCTGTCTCCTCGGCCTCGCGCTGGTCGAGGGTC
>DATHVR010000033.1:0-14344 GCA_035461175.1 Acidimicrobiia bacterium
AGAGTGTATCGAACCTGCCCCGGCGGCTCGGGACGGCTCAGCCGCTTCCGGGAGGGGCGTTGCGCTCCCACGCCACCCGCAGGCCGCGCAGGGTCAACTCCGAATCCAGCCGGATAGGTCGCGAGCACTGCTCGACCACCACCCCGGCCAGTCCCCCGGTGGCGACCAGAGGCACCTCGTCGGAGAGTCCGGCCTCGGCCAGGACGCGTTCGATCAGCCCTTCGACCAGTCCGGCGTAGCCGAAGACGAGTCCCGACTGGATCGCTTCGACCGTGCTCCGGCCGGCGGCATGCGCCGGCGCCACGATGTCGACCCGGCGCAGGGCGGCGGTGGCGCGCACCAGGGCGTCGGCGGCGACCTGGATCCCGGGGGCTATGGCCCCGCCCCGGTACTCGCCTTCGGATCCGACCAGGTCGACCGTGGTGGCGGTACCGAAGTCGATCGTGACCACCGGGGCGCCGTAGCGGGCGACGGCACCGAGGGCGTTGACTATCCGGTCGGCGCCCACCTCTCGCGGGTTGTCGACCCGCAGCGGCATCCCAGTGCGGGTCCCGGGGCCGATCACGACCGGCGTGGTACCGGTGAGGGCGGCCACCGCCTCCCGCATCGCCACCGTGCCCGAAGGGACCACCGATGAGATGGCGGCCCCGTCGAATCCGTCCAGGCTCGGCCCCAGCAGCGAATCGAGCAGCAGGCGATACTCGTCCGCCGTCCGTCCCGCCTGGGTGGAGAGCCGCCAGGTCTCGAAGCGGCGATCCACGTCGCGTCCGATCACGGTCTGGGTGTTGCCGACGTCGATGAGGAGGAGCTTCACAGCCGGGTAAGCGCGGAGAGCGCGGAAAGACGGACGCCCCGGTCCGGGACGAACATCTCCCCCACGAGGTCGAGGGGCAGATTGTCGATCAACCGGACCTGGCCCAGATGGCCGGCCACGGCCAGGAATGCGGGGCGATCCAGCCGGTCGATCACCCGGGCTCGATCCTGGTCGGCGAGTGCCACGTAGTCGACGGCGTCGAGGTCGAGGTGTTCCTCGACGAGGGCGACCAGCCTGGCACCGTCGCGGATCCCCTGGTCCACGGCGTCGGCCGCCGCCTCCAGTCCCCGACTGATGGAGAGGGCCCGCGGTCGGTCCCCGATGAAGACGTTGCGGCTGGAGAGGGCGAGGCCGTCGGGCTCGCGCACGATCGGGCACCCCTCCACCGCCAGCGGGAACGAGAGGTCCAGCGCCATGCGTCTCACCATGGCCAGTTGTTGGTGATCCTTGCGGCCGAAGTAGGCGCGGGAGGGCTGAAGGGAGGCGAACAGCTTGGCGACCACGGTGGCGACGCCGACGAAATGGCCGGGCCGGTGCTTGCCCTCCAGCTGTTCGGTCACCCCGGCCGTCGCCACCGTGGTCAACGGCTCGACCGGATACATGACCTCGAGCGGCGGCACGTAGAGCACGTCGACCCCGGCCTCTTCGGCCAATGCGGCATCGCGGTCGAGGTCCCGGGGATAGCGCTCGAGGTCGGCGGGGTCGTCGAACTGGAGCGGATTGACGAAGACCGACATCACGATCCGGTCGCACGACGCCCGGGCGGCCTCCACCAGTGACAGGTGCCCCTCGTGCAGGAAACCCATGGTCGGAACCAGCCCGGTCAGCGAGGTGTTGCCTGCCCGGACCGCCTCCGGGGTCTCGACGATCCTCACAGCTCGACCCCGGCCCGGATGGCGGTGGCCCGGGCGAGGAGACGGAACTGCTCCCCCAGATCGGGGGAGACCTCATTGGCCGCCGCCTGCTGACCTGCCACCGTGGCCAGGTCGCCGCGGGCGATGGGACCGGTGAGGGCTGCCTCCGCCCCCACCGCGAACACATTCTCGACCACCCGCCGGGTCAGCGGCTCCACCACCTCGGCGTCGACTCCGGCGGCCGCCAGCAGGTCGGACGCCACCGCCAGCGCCTCGACCACATAGTTGGCGGCGGCGGCTGCGGCGGCGTGATAGGCCGGTTTGGCCGGGTCGGCGAGGATGAACGAGCGCATCCCCAGGCTGCGGGCGAACTCGGCGAGCAGGTCTTCGAGTGCGGCATCGGAAGTTGTCAGCGCTGCCCATGAGCCGGCCAGGGCAGCCGCCCCTCGCTCGGGGTCGGGCAGGGTCTGGAGGGGATGGAACGATCCCACCGCTGCCCCCAGCCCGGCGAGGGGATCGAGGGCGTCGACGGGCACGAAGCCCGAGAGATGGATGGCAGGGGTAGTCCCCGGCCAGATGGGGGCGAGGCGACGGGCCACCTCGGGAATGGCACCGTCGCTCACTGCCAGCACGACCAGGTCGCAGGCAGGGAGCGGGACGTCCCAGTCCAGCACCGGCTCGAGGTCGGGACGCCGCCGGGACAGGACCCCGCCCAGGGTGTGGCCGGCTTCGACCGCGGCCCGGGCCAGCGATCCGCCGGCCCGGCCCATCCCGACGATGATCAGAACCATGCGCGTGGAGGGTACCCCCGCCGGGATGGCGGGACCCCGTCGGGGGTAACGGGTGGTGAGTGCTGGGTGGTGAGTCGACCCACCACCCACTACTCAGGACCGCCCGGCGGAGGACGGTGGAGCTACGGCTCCAGCTGGTGCGAGGTGATGACCGGCCAGTTCGAGTCGATTTCGGCCTTCATGTCGCGATAGGAGTCGCGCCGTTTCCAGAACTTGGTCTTCCAGACCTTGAAGCGAGTGCTGCCGGTGCGGGCGGGGGGCTCGTAGACATCGTCGAGGCGGTGACGCTTGACGTCGGGGAGGGTGATCTCGTCGGGATCGTCGACCATGGCCAGGATCTGGTTGGCGGCGTGGCGAACTCGCCGGTGATGCCGTTTGCGGTCGTCGCGTGCCGGACGGGTGTCGTCGTATCCGGGGATGTCCTTGCGATGTTCTCGAGCCCGTTTTGCCATGTTCTCTCCTCCTGGGTGGTCGGGGGCTGTGTTCACAGTCCCGTCTGCGGAGGAGCGCGGGCCGCCATCCCGCCTCAAGCTAGCACGGCGTCATCCGCTGTGGCGGCCGAAAGGAAAGAGGCGGCCGCGCACCCGGCGCCGGTATGCGCCGTAGCCGGAGACGGCGGCCAGGAGCCGCGACTCTTCGTAGCCTGCCTTGATCCAGAAGAAGCCCGTCGTCACCGCCGCCACACCGAGGGCAGGCAATGACCGCGTGATCAACACCAGCCCAGCCATCCCCAGGATCAGCCCGAAATAGATCGGATGCCGGACCCATCGGTAGGGCCCGACTTCGACCAGGGTGGTGCCCCGGCGGGGCTCCGGCAGGGCCGTGAGGGCGCTTCCCAGTCGCCACGAAGCCCATAGGCCCACTCCGCCTCCCGCCGCCGCCAATCCGACTCCGATCGCCTCGATCCAGCCCCACGACGGAGGCAGGCGGCCGGCGACAGCCGCGATCAGGAAGGCGCCGAGCAGGGCGAACTGGATCCCGACCAGCGCCCAGGCCTTCCCCCGGCGGAGCTCGACCCAATCTCGGGCGAGAAGGCTCACCTCCTGATCGGCGGTGTCGGCCAGGTTGTCGGCGGCGGATCGGCCATTGGCGAGGAGCGCCTCCGGCCACAGCTCGACCAGCGGCTCCAGGACGAACCGGCGCTCGTGGGCCCGAGGATGAGGGAGCGTCAGCTCGCCGTGACGCTCCAAGAAGTGGGCGTCGTCGGCTCCATGCTCGAGGGCGGCCATGGCGATCAGATCGAGATCGAGGCGGCGCGGGCCCCAGCGCTCCTCACGTCGCCGCCCCTCCTCCGCCTCGATCTGGTGCAGGCGGGCGAGCACCGCTTCCGGATCCAGTTCGGTCTCCATGGTCACCATCGCGTTGAGGTAGTCGCCCTGGTCGGGCCCACCCACCGGGGCGGTCTCGTACAACCCGGAGACGGCGGCGACGCGTCCGATCCGCCCCAGGTGGAACACGGCCCGACGGAGGATGTGGATGCGGTCACCCAGATTTGAGCCGAGGGCGATTGCCGCCCGGGAACTCATCGGCGGCGGTGGAGGGTGACGCTCACGTCCCGGAACGGTACGGGAATGGGAGCCTGCGGCTTGTGCACGGCGACGGTGACCGCGGCCACCCGCCCATCCTCGAGCACCAGCTCGGCGACACGGGAGGCGAGGCGCTCGATCAGATTCCACCGCTCCGTCTCTACCAATGCATGGACCCGCCGGGCGAGGTCGCCGTAGTCGACTGTCTCCGCCAGGTCGTCGGACGCGGCGGCCGGTGCCAGGTCGACTTCGAGCTCGAGGTCGACCGAGAACAGTTGACCCTCCTCCTGCTCGCGAGCCAGGACCCCGTGGTAGCCGTAGGCCTCGATCCCCTCGAGACGAATCCGGTCGGACACCTCAGGCCGAGGGGATCATCGACCGGCCCACCGGCCCGAGTGGCCGCCCCAGGATCTCCTGGATCACCGCCACGGCCAGGACGGCGCTGTCGAGCAGTCCGGAGTGGACGAGGTACCCGCCCAGGAGTCCGGCGAGGGCGTCGTCGATCGTCTCCCGGTGGAGCAACACCCTGGCCCCGGGGGCGGCGAGGGCGGTGTCGAGCGCCGCATAGATCTCGGGACAATTCTCTCGGCCGATCTGACCCTGGATCGGGACGGCGTAGGCGGCGAGACCGGCCTCCTGATAGGCGGCCACGTTCTGATTGCCGGGCAGCAGCGATACCACCGCCGAGATCCCCGCCTCCTCACACAGCCACGTGATCTCCTCTTCACGGCGCACACGTCGGTGCTGGAACCCGATTCCCCCGATGCGCTCCGACACCGCCAGGCGGTCGGCGATGACCCATGTGAATCCTCGCGGCTTGAGCCCGGTCATTATTCGTGCCATCGCCCCGAACACTACTCAGGCAGTCAAATCCGGGTCCGGGCGACCGCCCAGGCGACGTCGGCCGCCTGACGGGAGGAGGCGACGTCGTGGACCCGGATCACGGCGGCGCCCCTGGCCACCGCCAGGGCGGTCACGGCGGTGGTGGCGGTGTCGCGGCGGGATGGGTCGTCCTCGCCCGTGATCAGGCCCAGAAATCCCTTGCGGGAGGCCCCCACCATCACCGGCCAGCCGGTGGAGACGAGGTCGCCCAGGGAGCGGATCAGCTCGAGGTTGTGGTGGAGGGTCTTGCCGAATCCGATTCCCGGATCGATGACGATCGAGGTGGGGGCGACCCCGGCCGCCGTGGCCGACCCGGCCTGCTCCTCGAGGAAGGCCCTGACCTCACCGACGACATCGTCATAGCGAGGATCGTCCTGCATCGTCCGCGGCGTGCCCTGCATGTGCATCAACACCACTCCGGCCCCGGCCCCGGCCACCGTGGGTAGCATTTCGGGGTCGGCACCGGCGGTGACGTCGTTGACCAGCTCGGCCCCTGCCTCCAGCGCTCGCTCCGCCACCTCGGCCTTGGCCGTGTCTACCGAGATCACCGCCCCCTCGGCGGCCAGCGTTTTGACAACGGGAAGAATCCGCTCCAGCTCCACGGCGGCCGCTACCGGCTGTGAGCCGGGACGTGTCGACTCGCCGCCGACGTCGATCAGGTCGGCGCCGGCGGCGAGCAGTTCCCGGCCATGGGCGATAGCCCTGTCGGCTGAGGCGAAATGGCCGCCGTCGGAGAAGGAGTCGGGGGTGACGTTGACGATGCCCATCAGCAGCGGCCGGGTCAACGGAAGGCGGCGCCGGCGCAGCTGCCAGTGGCGAGGCGCTCCCTCAGGCACGGGTCCCGAACAGGAGCGACATCGCCTCCGCCCGGGTGGCGGGATCCTTGGCCATCGTTCCCCGCACCGCCGAGGTGACGGTGGCCGCTCCTGGCTTCTTGACCCCCCGCATCGACATGCACAGGTGCTCGGCCTCGATCACGACCAGCACTCCCAGCGGGTCGAGTCGCTCGACCAGGGCGTTTGCCACCTGGGCGGTGAGGCGTTCCTGCATCTGGGGGCGGTGGGCGAAGCCCTCCACCACCCGGGCCAGCTTGGAGAGTCCGGTCACCCGTCCCCGGGGCAGGTAGGCGACGTGAGCCTTGCCGTGGAACGGCACCAGATGATGCTCGCACAGCGAGAAGAAGGGAACGTCCTTCACCATCACGATCTCCTGATAGTGCTCCTCTCCGAAGAAGGCGTCCACCTCGTCGGCGGGATCGACCCCGACCCCGTCGAAGACCTCGGCGTAATAACGGGCTACCCGGGCCGGGGTCTCGGCCAACCCCTCCCGGTCGGGATCCTCGCCCACCGCCAGCAGGATCTCGCGCACCGCCTTCTCGATACGGGGAATGTCCATGGGCGGAGAGCGTACCGGTCGATGGGCGGCCTTCGGCACGTGGCGAGCGGTGAGTGGTGAGTGGTGGGTAGTGAGTGGTGCGTCGGAGGTCGGAGGTCTTTGTCCCCCAGAGCGCAGCGAGGGGGGAAGGTCCCTGCCCGGCGGAGCGCCAGCGGAGCCGGGGAGGTAGGGGGCTGCCGAACCCGTCTCCCACCCAAGTCGGAGTCGGAAGTCAGAAGTCGGAAGTCAGAGAGGTCTGGCGAGGCGATAGCACGTCGGGCGACCGGCGCCTGTTCGGGGCCCCGAACGATTCGGAGCCGCGAGGAGCGACGGGATCAGCCAGGCGAAACCGGCTCCGAAGTCGCTAAACCATCGGTGTTGACATCGTTATGACATCTACTTGACATCACCCTTTCCGTCTGGCATGATGTCACTGTGATGTCATCGGGATGTCACAAGTTGGAAGGAAGGCAGTAGGATGTACCCCACGATTCGATTCGGACAGGCGATACTCGACCAGCGGGTACGCGATTATCTCCCCCGCCGCCACCGGCGACTGCGGCTCGGAAGGAACCAGTGACATGCGACTCGAACCCATCCTGACCCAGATCGACACCAGCCTCGAGGCCCAGTTGCGCTGGGCCGACCCGGGGGTGACCGAGATGGCGGCCGGAGTCGTCGATGCACTGCGGCCCGCCATCCGGGGTGCGATGCTCGAGGTGGCCCAGCAGGCTGCCGCCGAGATCGGCGCCCAGCTCGGCGACCGCCAGGTCGAGGTGCGCCTGGTGGAGGGCGATCCGGAGATGGTGGTGAGCTCGGTCGACCTGCCGCCCGCACCCCCTACTCCCCCGGATGCACCGGGGGCGCCCGGCGACGAGATGGAGGCCCGAATCACGCTTCGCCTTCCCAGCAACCTCAAGGGACTAATCGAGGAGGCGGCCAACACCTCGGGCGACTCGATCAACAGCTGGGTGATCGATGCGCTCAAGTCTCGAACCCGACGCTACAGCACGGGATCGCGGGTAGAGGAGACGTTCCAGCTGTGATCGAGCAGACCTTTTCCGTTTCCGGCCCGGCCGAGCTCGACATCTCTTTTCCGAGCGGGTCGCTCACGATCGGATCGGGCCCACCCGGCCGCGTCGAGGTCTACCTCGACACCAAGGATCCGGAGGCATGGCGGGTGGAACAGAGCGGCGACACGATCATCGTCGCCTTCGAGCGTGGCTTTCCCAGTCGGGGCGGTCGGGCCCGGATCCGCGTCCTCACCCCCGAGCGCTCGGCCCTGAGGGCCAAGTCGGCCTCCGCCGACGTCACGGCGCGGGTGGAACTTGGGAGGGTCACCGTCAACACGGCGTCGGGCGAGGTCGAGCTCGGCGATGTGGCCTCGGCGGCCATCAAGACCGCATCCGGCGACGTCGTCCTGGGACGGGTGGACGGCGAGCTCACGATCCGCTCCGCTTCGGGCGACGTCCGCGCCGAGGATGTGGCCGGGGAACTTTCCATCACCACCGCTTCGGGCGATGCCCGCTTTGGCCGGGTGGCAGGCCCGCTGAGCGTGTCCAGCGCCTCGGGCGACGTCTACGTGGCCGCCTACGCCGGCGAGGACCTGGAGATGGCCACCATGTCCGGTGACCTCGACGTAGGCCTGGTGGCCGGGCGCACTGTGAAGCTGCGCGCCAATACTCTGTCGGGTTCCGTCCACCTCCCGGACTCACGCTCCGCGCCCACCGAGACGGGCCCGGAGGTGACGGTGTCGCTCAAGTCGGTTTCCGGCGACCTCAGGATCCGTCGGGTGGAGTGATCCACTCCCGCTCTTCGAGGGGGATCTCGGGCGAGGGGCCGGTCGGTGCCCAGTCGGAGGGGGCAGACAGGACCGTCAGGGCCCGCAGGTGGTCGTCGGCCCGCAGGGTGAAGGTCCCCGCTTCCATCCGCAGCATCGAGCGGTCGGGGCAGTAGACGCCGTCGCCGCAACCCCGGGTGATCCCGGCCGCGGCCAGGGCATCGATGTCCGCTTCCGCCCAATGGCCGTCGTCGTCACTGAATTCGTCCCCGCCAGAGGGAAGTCCCAGGGTGCGTCGCACGATCGCCCCGACCTCGGCTCGGGTGATCTGACCGTCCGGGCAAACCCGGGTGTTGGCCGGCGGGTTGCACCCCTTGATGATGCCCGCCGCAGCCAGGCTGTCGAGCACCCCCTCGGCCCAGTGGCCGTCGTCATCGGTGAAAGCGTCAGGTCCGCGGGGAGGGCCGACCAGTCGGTGGATCATGGCGGCGAACTCGGCCCGGGTGAGCCGGTCCAGAGGACAGGCGAGCCGCTCGTCACAGCCCAGCAAGAGCCGGCGGGCATACAGTTCGGTGAGATCGTTGGCGTGGACGGTGTCGTTGTCGTCGAGGAACGGATCGATGCATCCCAACCGCCCGCTGTCGCTCACCTCCATCTGGTCCAGGATCAGTTGAAGCTGGTTCGGGGTCGGGTAGCGACCGCCGAAGTAGACGTTGTCCCACATCTCACGGATCGCCACCGACTCGCCCGGACGGCGAAAGGCCAGACCGTCACGCCACAGGACCCGCTCGCCGTCGACCCAGGCCTCGACCATCCCGTCCTCGGCTCCGGCGGAGTTCATGCGCACATGGCCCTCGATGCAGGTCCAGCGCTCCTGTCTCAGCCCCTTCTGGAACATGAGTTCGTCTCCACAGTCGCCGAGCTGGCCCAGGTGGTAGAGGTAGAGCCCGATCGGCACCTCGCCCGGGCCTGCCCCCGCCGTGCCCACGGCATCGAACATGAGCCGCCCCGACCAGCCGGGGGCATCCTCGGTCGAGGGAATGCAGCCCTTGGCGCTGGGGGCCCGAGAAGCATCGGCGAGCCCCGGGAGCTTGCCGGAAGAGACCGGGAGAAAGCCGTCCAGGAACAGGTAGTAGCGGAACCATGCTTCGTCGACGGGCTGGGGGAGACGGGCGTAGGGCCCGAACCCCCGATAGCCGTCGATTGGAATCGTCACCTGCAGGCCGTGACCGAGGTATCCGTCGGCTCGCCGGGTACGGGTCATGTCGAGCCCGCGCACGTCGACCAGGTAGGGGTGGACCTCTCGCAGGGCCTCTATCGCCTCCACCAGGCTCTGGTCGGGCTGCTCGTCCCAGGTCTCATCCTCGAAATCCTGGACCTGGACGACGGCAGCGCCGGCCGGGAAGGCCGCGAGCAGCACGGCGACGGCCGAGACGACTCCGATGATTGTCTTGCGTAGGGACATGACCGCTCCCTCGTTCGATTCCCCCACCGGTACACGACCGGCGTCCGGTCATGCAAGCAGGTAGTTCAGGTTATGCGATGCGAAGGCGTCCGCTCCAGCGGTATCGGGTTCTGGTAGTGAGTTCTGGGTGGGCGGGCTCGGCGGCCCCCTACCTCCCCGGCTCCGCTGGCGCTCCGCCGGGCAGGGACCTTCCCCCCTCGCTTCGCTCCGGGGGACAAAGACTTCCGACTTGAGGTGGGAGACGGGCTCGGCGGCTCCCCACTCACCACTCACCACCCGATATCGCCGTCGGTCCGGCCGACCTCCGACTTCCGACGCTTAGGCGCCGGCGTCGGCGGGGCGGGCGGCGGGGCGGCGGGCGGGGGACTCGACGGTCACCTCGGTGGTGATTCCCGGCTCGTCCTCGTCCGCCTGCTCGGCCGCCGCCCGGGTGGCGGGATGCGGCTGGGGATCGAGCGGATAACGGACCCGGAGGCCGTCCTCGGCATGCTCCCACTTGGGGACGTCGTTGAAGATCTCGGCCACCTCGTCGGGACCGACCGTCTCGTGGTCCAGCAGCTCGGCCACCATGCGCTCCATGGCGTCACGGTGATGGCTGAGGATCTCGTTGGCCTCGTCGTGGGCGGCGTTGATCATCTTGCGGACCTCGCCGTCGATGAAGGCCGCCACCTCGTCGGAGTAGTCCTGCTGACGGCCGTAGTCGCGACCCAGGAACACCTCGCCGTTGGCACGACCGTATTGCATCGGGCCCAGCTCATCCGACATGCCGTATTCCATCACCATCTTGCGGGCGATCGACGTCGCCTTTTCGATGTCGTTGGCGGCGCCGGTGGTGGGGTCGGCATAGATGATCTCTTCGGCCACGCGGCCCCCGAGCAGCATCGCCAGCTGGTCGACCAGCTCGGACCGGCGCACCAGATACTTGTCGTGGGTGGGAAGGGCGAGGGTGTGGCCGAGCGAGCGACCGCGAGCGACAATGGTGACCTTGTGGACCGGATCGGCATTGGGCAGGGCCCAGCCGACCAGAGCGTGGCCGGTCTCGTGGTAGGCGATGAGCTTCTTCTCGTCGTCGGTCATCACCTTGGACTTGCGTTCCGGGCCTGCCATCACCCGGTCGATGGCCTCTTCCAGCTCGTCCATCCCGATGTCGGATTTGCGACGCCGGGTGGCGAGCAGGGCGGCCTCGTTGATGAGGTTGGCGAGATCGGCGCCGGTGAAGCCGGGGGTACGACGGGCCAGCACCTCCAGATCCAGTTCCTTGGCCAGCGGCTTGCCCTTGGCGTGGACCTCGAGGATCGCCTTGCGCCCCTCGATGTCGGGCGCGTCGACCACGATCTGGCGGTCGAAGCGACCCGGCCGAAGCAGGGCCGGGTCCAGGATGTCGGGGCGGTTGGTGGCCGCCATGACGATCACCCCGGTGTTGCCTTCGAAACCATCGAGCTCGACGAGAAGCTGGTTCAGGGTTTGCTCACGCTCGTCGTGGCCCCCGCCGAGTCCCGCCCCGCGGTGACGCCCGACGGCGTCGATCTCGTCGATGAAGACGATGGCGGGAGCGGTGTTCTTGGCCTGCTCGAAGAGGTCGCGCACCCGGCTGGCGCCGACACCGACGAACATCTCCACGAAGTCCGAACCGGAAATCGACATGAAGGGCACACCCGCCTCGCCTGCCACCGCCCGGGCGAGCAGGGTCTTACCGGTGCCGGGAGGGCCGAACAGCAGAACACCCTTGGGGATCTTGGCTCCCATCTGGCGGTAACGGTCTGGGTTCTGGAGGAAGTCCTTGATCTCGAGTAGCTCCTCGATCGCCTCCTCGAGGCCGGCCACGTCCTTGAAGGTGACTCGCGGCTGGTCCTTGGAGACCACCTTGGCCTTGGACTTGCCGAACTGCATCACCCGGTTTCCGCTGCCCTGCATCTGCATGAAGATGAAGACCATGAAGCCGAGCAGGAAGAGCCAGGGCAGGAAGCTGATGAACATCTCCATCAGGCCGGGCGGCTGGTTGTCGGCGTCGTAGGCCACCCCGCTCTCCTGGAGAAGGATGATGAGGTCGCCCTCGAATCCCTCGGGATAGGCGGCCACCCGGTCGTAGAGGTCTTCCGGCTGACCCGAGCCGTCGAGACGCCCCCTCACCTCGTTGCTGCGGGCGAGGATCTCGACCCGCTCGAACTCCTCGTCCTGCACCTGGGTGATGAACTCGGAGAGCCCGACCTCCTCCGGTCCGGTGAACTGGTCGAACCAGAACTGGGCCATGACCGCCAACAGGACGATGGCGAGCCCGTAGACGAGCAACGTTCTGACGGTTCGGTTCACTGTTACCTCATGGTCGACGGGCTGGCCGAACGGGAGTGGAATCCTCCCGGCGGACGCTCAGGTCATGGTACGGGATGGCCCCCACTAGGGGAACCCACCGGGAGACGCACCTCGAACCGGGCTCCTCCCCCGGGGGCGTCTTGGACCGTGATCTCACCACCGTGGGCGTCGACCAGGGCCTTGACGAGATACAGGCCGATCCCCGAGCCGGCGCTGGAGCCGTCGAGACGGACGAACCGTTCGAAGATGCGGCTCCGCTCCTGTTCGGGGATGCCGGGCCCGCGATCGGACACAGCCACCACGGCATGGGAGTTGTCATAACCGACCTCGACTGTGACCAATCCTCCCGCCGGCCCGTGGACGGCGGCGTTCTCGATCAGGTTGGCGATCACCCGGTCGATGCGGAGCAGGTCGCCGGAGATCGTCACCGCTCCCCCGGCCCGGAGCACGAAGATGTGGGAGGGATAGCGTCCGCGGGCCGACTCGACGGCCTGCTCTGCCACCTTGGTCAGGTCGAGGGTCTCGATCTCGAGCGAGGTCTCGCCCAGTTCCACCCGTCCCAGGTCGACGAGTTGGGCGACCAGGTCAGACAGGCGTTGCGACTCGGAGGCGATGAACTCCACCGCCTCCCGTGCCATCTGGTCGGAGGCGACGGCGTCGAGCTCTTCGAGAATGCGGGCGAACCCTATGATGCCCGCCAACGGCGAGCGCATATCGTGGGCGACGCCGACGAGAAAGTCGGTGCGTTCTCGCTGGACCCGGTCGAGCTGGTTGAGCCGACGCTGAATACGGGCCACCCGGCGGCTGGAAACGATCGCATCGGCGATCTGGCGTCCGACCTCGGCGATCAACTCGACGTCACCTTCTTCGAAGACCCCCGCCCGGTAGGACTGGACCGAGAGCACTCCCACCACCCGCTTGCCGGATCGGGCCGGCACGCCGACATAGGAACGGGCGTGGGGCGCCTCCTCCCCCACCAGGCGCCGAAGCGGCATCCCCGACTCGATCAGGTCGGGGATGCTCAAGGGCTTGTCGCCCTCGAGGACCTGTTCGGTCAACCCGCCACCCGAGTCGAGCGGAAAGGAAGTCACGGTGAGGGTGTCGTCTTCGAGGATCGTGAAACGAAGCCGTGAACCCTCGACGGCAGCGAAGGAAACCACGTCCGCCCCTACCGCTTCCCGGGTGGCCCGAAGGGCGACCCGCACCACCTCGTCGGGGGTATCGCCGCGGGACAGGGCTCTGACGATCTCTCCCACAGCGACGAGACGGTGGCGGCTGGTCATGGGATCAGAGGGCGGTGGCATCGAGAACCCCCACATAGGGCAGGTTCCGATACTTGCCGGCATAGTCGAGGCCGTAGCCCACCACGAACTCGGGACCGATCTCGAATCCGGTGTAACGCACGTCGAGCTCGACGCGCTGGATCCCTTCCTTGACCAGCAAGGCGGCGATCTCGAGTGAGTCGGGCTTGCGCACCCGGAGACTCTTGAGGAGATAGTTGAGGGTGAGACCGGAGTCGATGATGTCCTCGACGATGAGGACGTGACGTCCGGCGATCTCCTCGTCCAGGTCCTTCAGGATCCGCACCACCCCCGAGGTCTGAGTGGAGGCGCCGTACGAGGACACGGCCATGAAATCGAACTCGACGGGAATGTCGATCCTGCGCGCCAGATCGGCCATGACCATGAAGGCGCCTTTGAGGACTCCGACGATGAGCAGAGACTTGCCGCGATAGTCGGCCGAGATCTGTTCCCCCATTCGCTCGAGGGCTGCGTCGATTTCTTGGGCCGATATCAGGGTTCTTATCTCTGCCATATCCGCTCGGGACGGGTGCGCAAGACAAGGTAGCGCCGGGTGGCACCATCGACCCAACCGGAGCCGAACCGGCGCACCGCCGGAACCCAGACCGGGCCGCCCCCTCCCACCACCACCGGATGGGCGGCACGTTCCGCTGCCGCCACCCCGGCATCGGCGAGCAGCGACTCCAAGCCGGGGTGCAACCGGGCTGCTTCGACGCGTAGGTCCCCGACGGTGTCCGCGTCGGCCACCATCCAGGCCGCACCCAACGGCATCGCCGGTGGAGGCGTGTCGGCGACATGGGCATCGAAGACCCATGGGCCGAACCGCGTCGATCCCAATTCGATTGGGACCGCCGGTGGGACGGGGGCCTTCTCCCACTCCACCACCAGCATCGGGCCCCGGCGTCGCACCTTCAGGCTTTGGCCCGGATGGTGCCCGGCCTGCTCCCCCCGGGCCACGGCCAGCACACCATCGACGGCTTCGGGAGAGGCGGCCGTCAGTCCTGCCGCCGCCAGCAGCCGCCGGGCCAGCCGGAGGGCCGACGCGGTCGGGGCGGTGGCGACGATGGCCGCCGCCATCGCCACCGACCCCGCAGATACCTCGATCGGAGCCTGGAGATTCGCCTCGAGGTGCTCGACGTCGAGTGCCATCAACCGGGCGGTAGTGGCGAGGGAGCGGCGCAGCCTCGGGTTGTAGGCCGCCTCCAGGTCGGGGAGCAGCCGGCGCCGGATGCGATTCCGGGCGTTCG
>DATHVR010000034.1:0-15804 GCA_035461175.1 Acidimicrobiia bacterium
CAGACACCACACCGCAAATGGTTACCGGGAGATGAGTCGTCAGAGCCCACGGCCGACCGGCCCATACCTGGCATCGCCCCCTTAACTGCAGGTCAGGCATGGAAAACCCGCCTTCGGGGACCATGAGGCGGGGATTCCGTAGGCGACCGAGGCCACTATCCGGATACCAGACAGGGTTCGACACCGCCGGTGTCGCCGCGTGATCGACCCGCTACAGGACGGTGGGCTGGAGATGGTGCGGCGTGGATTCCGGTCCCGTGGCCGAGGTCGGGGAAGCCTTCGGCCAGGTCCACGCGTAGTAGCCGATCGCCGCCAGCAGTGCTACCTCGATGGCGCTGCCGAGAACGTAGTAGTTCCACTCACCGAGCGGAACCCATAAAAGACAGTCCAACCCGTCCCCCGCTGAGTCGAGAGCGGGTCCTGCAAGCCGCCGTCGACCTGGCCGATCGGGACGGACTCGAGGCGCTGACCATGCGTCGATTGGGGGCCGAGCGCAGTGTCGAGGCGATGTCGCTCTACAAGCACGTGGCCAACAAGGAGGCAATCCTGGATGGAATCGTCGACCTGGTGGTTGCGGAAATAGAGATCCCGAGCCAGGGGGATGACTGGAAGGATGCCATGAGGCGCCGGGCGCGCTCGGCCCGGGCGGTGCTCACCAGGCACTCGTGGGCGATCGCGCTCATGGAGGCGCGCGGGGCGAACGGGCCTGCCGGCCTGAGCTATATGAACGCGATACTGGGAAATCTGCGCTCGGCCGGCTTCTCCATCGAGAACGCCGCCCACGCCTTCTGGCTGCTCGATTGCTACGTGTTTGGACACGTCATCCAGGAGACCAGCATGCCCATCCAAAGGCCGGAAGAGACCGGCAACTCCCCTGAAGCCAGCGCCGATGGAGACGCGATCGAGGAGTATCCGTATCTCGTCGAGATCGGGGAGCTGGCCCGGAAGGCCATATTCAGCTTCGACGGCGAATTCGACTTCGGCCTCGACCTCATCCTCGAGGCCTTGGACCAGACGGCGACATCGGCACTTGAATGAGTGGGGGGAGTGTCCGGCCGCACCGCTCCCCTGGCTGGCGAGGGCCTAGAGATAGAGAGAGATCAGCCGATCTCGATGACGAGCTTTCCGAGGGCGCGACCTTCGCCGAGATGGCGCAGAGCCTCGGGGACGTCCTCCAGGGGGTAGGCACGCTCGACGGTGGTGTGGAGGCTGCCGGCGGCGACCATATCGCCGATCCGGACCAGGTCCTCTTTATTGGGCCGCACCATCAGCACCCCCATCCTCCGGCCTCCGGTCGACAGGAGTCGTCCGACGGTGACGGCCGACAGCAACGCCCCCACCGAACCGCCCACCACCATGTAGCGGCCGCCGGGGGCAACCGCCCGCCGGATCGCGAACATCGACCGCTCACAGACCAGGTCCAGGATGAGGTCGTAGCCGGCGTCAATCTCGGTGTAGTCGATCGCGGCGTAGTCCAGCACCCGGTCGGCGCCGATCGACCGCATGAAGTCCTGTTTCAGGGCATTGTCGACACCCGTCACCTCCGCCCCTGCGGCCTTCGCCAACTGCACCGCCAAGGCGCCCGCTCCCCCGCCGGCGCCGTTGACCAGAACCCGATCCCCCGGCTCGATCCTGCCCGACATACCCTGGAGGCCGATGACTCCCGCCTGGGGACGGGAGGACGCCTCAGAGAAAGAGACCGTCGCCGGCTTGTGCACGATGGGAGCTGTCTCCGGAACGCAGACATACTCGGCGAAGGCACTCCCCCCGTGGTACATGACATCGCCGAACACCTCATCCCCGGGACGAAACGACTTCACCGCAGTCCCGACCTTCTCCACTCGTCCGGCGATATCCGAGCCGAGGATTGGCTGACGAGGCCGCCGCAGGCCCCGCATCCTGGCGTAGAGAGGCTTGCCGATCAGACCCTCCCAGTCAGACCGGTTAACCGACGCCGCCGCCACCCTGATGAGAACGTCCCCTTCACCGGGAACGGGTGTATCCACCTCGCGCATCTCGAGAACCTCGGGGGGCCCGTACCGCTCGTACACCATTGCCTTCACAATCACCCCATGTTGGCCGCCTCGATGAGCGTCTGCCACAACCTCGCCGCGGGCACCTGCACGAGAACCGGCGGCCCGGTTGATTCTCCGAGGCTGAAGGGCTCACTCCCACAGGGGCCAAGAACCTGGAGGCGCTACTCGAGAAGCTCGTGCACGGGGCCAGCACCTGCACGATGAGAAAGATCAAGCCAGCGACCAGAACGACGGCAGCAATCACACTGAGAATGACATAGCCAATCGACTGGCCTGAACCGGACTCGAGGTCGGACCGCCAACCGGTTGTCCCACCCCCGATCTGGGACAAGCGCCGGGTTGGATACTTCTCGGACTCCGAGGTCTCGTGCTCAGGACGGTCCGAGGTCATGTGAAGGACCCCGTCGCGAGAAGGGCGGCAGGATCCGTCACAGAGATGGAGGCGTCGCTGCCCGTGATGTTTCGGAACAGAGGACTTCCGGGCTCATAGCAGCGACAGAACTCCGACATCCCCTACGTGGGCAACCAGGTCTCGCTCGGACTCTCCCTCCCCGGATCGGTTCCCCTTCCCGAACACCTGCGTTCGGGCTTTCTCGCGCGTCAACCAGCCCCACCAACCCCCTCAGGGGGTGCGGCAACGCCTCAGACATAGAGAAACCCGCCCCGCAGCCCTTTCGGGCCGCTGAGGCGAGTATTTCGTTCGCTTGGTGCCACTTCATCGTTAGCACCCGTTTGTGGAGGTGCGGGGAGTCGAACCCCGGTCCGCTGAGCCATCCGCGTCGGCATCTCCGAGCGCAGCCATCAGCGAGCTTTCGGACGATGGGGTGCTGATGGCGCAATTCCCTTCGCCCTATCCGGACTTGATCTTTACCGGCCGGTCCCGGACCCCGGCCGATGCATCCCGCTTAGCGACGCCCGACACCGGCAGGGCGGGAGCCCACCGGGCGGACGGGCTGTTACTGAGTGTTAGTCAGGCAGCCAGTGCGAAGTTGTCTTCGGCACTTATTGGTTGGTACCGGATTGATAACGGGGCATCCGGCATCCCCGGCTCGCTTCCGACGCTTCAACACTCAACGTCGAATCCAGTTCACCCCCAAGGATGTTGACTTGACCTACAACAGTCTACCGCCGATACATATTTCCAGAAAGGGAGTAACGCCCGGCCACGGCGAGTGACCTGCCTTACGCAAGCACACCAGGGAGTGAAACTGATGCGAGCAAGATGGACGACGGTAGGTGCCTTACTGGCGCTGGCCGCGCTTATCGCCCTTCCGGCGATGGCCGAAGAGGCCGAAACGGACAGCGCCGACAGAGCCCTGATCCATAGCTACAACCCGGACGCCATGCAGTTGCTGTGGGCCACCTCGAGCGTCGACGAGGACGCCGACGACTACTGCAACGTCGAGAATGGCGACTCGTACACCTCCGAGGTCGACGGCGAAGAGGTCACCGTCACCCTCGACGAAGACGCGCTGGACGAGGAAGAAGAGCTGGCTGAAGCCTGCGACTTCACCGCCACCGACGTGACCGGCCCCCAGGGCCAGGTCAACCACGGCACCGTCGTCTCTGCCTTCGTCCATGCTCTCAAGGCCAACGGCTACACCGGCATCGGCTGCTACGTGAAGCTCATCGCCCAGACCGACTACGGCAAGGGTGACCAGCAGATCCGGGTTGGGGACGACCCTCCCGAGGCGACCGAGGAAGAAGCCGACCTCGACTTCACCGTGGACATGACCCGCTGCGGCAAGCCCGATAAGGCCGGACCACCCGACGACAAGGGGAAGCCGGACAAGGCCGGACCGCCCGAGGGGAAGGGAAAGCCCTCCTGGGCCGGCCCGAAGGACAAGAGCTCCGGCGACCACCCCGGGAAGGGCAACGGAAACGGCAAGGGACGCCCCTAGAAGCGTCTGAACCTCCTCACCTGGAAGGGAGGGGCGGCATCCCGGTGCCGCCCCTCCCTCGCGTCTCAGCGAAGTCGTCGGCGGGCGCGCTGCATCTCTCGATCGTGTTCCTTCTTGCGCAGGTCGGCGCGCTTGTCGATGGTGCGCTTCCCCTTGCCCAGACCGAGTTGGAGTTTGGCCTTGCCTTCCTTGAGGTACAGGCGCATCGGAACGAGGGTGAGACCCTTCGCGGCCAGCGAGCCGGCGATGCGATCGATCTGGTGCCGGTGCATGAGGATCTTGCGGGTGCGTTCGGGGTCGTGTCCCCCCTCATGCGCGAACGAATACGGCCCGATGTAGGCGTTGACGAGCCAGACCTCCCCGTCGCGTAGGTGGGCGAAGCTGTCCTTGAGATTCGCCTTACCGGCCCGGAGGCTCTTGATCTCCGAACCGGTAAGGACCAGGCCCACTTCCCATTCATCGAATATCTCGTAGTCGTGGCGGGCGCGGCGATTGGTGGCGATTACCTTGATGTCGCTCACGGTGCTCAGCCTACGTAGCCGGAGGGATCCACCGGAGCTCCGCCTACCCGGACCTCGAAATGGAGATGGGCGCCGGTGCAGTAGCCGGTGCACCCGACGTATCCGATGACCTGTCCCTGGCTGACCGACTGTCCCGCGCCGACCGCCATCGAGGACTGGTGGGCGTAGAGGGTGGCCAGCCCGCCCCCGTGGTCGATGACCGTGGCGTTGCCATATCCACCCCGCACCCCGGCCGACACGATGACCCCATCCGCGGCGGCCACGATGGGCGAGCCCGCCCCGGCACTCATGTCCCAGCCGGTGTGGAGCTTGCGGGTTCCGAAGATCGGGTGGATCCGGTACCCGAACGGAGAACTGACCCGGCCCGGCACCGGTCTGGCCAGAGGGCCCGAGGGCTGGGTCCCCGCCGACCCACGGGCAGCCAGTTCGGCCTCCAGGGCGGCAGCGTCGGCCTCGAGTCCGTCTTTGTGCTCCTCGAAGCGGGCGATCTCCGCGGTGAGCGACGAGACCATAGATCGGGCGGCCTCGGCCGCCTGGGCCGCCTCGGCCCGCAGCCCGTCGAGTGCCGCCACCTCCTCGGCCTGGACCTGCCGCTGCTTCTCAAGCGTTTCCAACAGGACTTCCTGGGCGGCCCGCTGCTCGTCGAGGATCTCCTGCTGTCGCTCCTCTTCGCGCTCGAGGATGTCGAGTTCGCTCAACAGTCGGGAACTGTCACCGATCGCTCCATCGACATAGGCAAATCCGACCGACGCCTCGGAGGCATCGGAAAAGGCCAGGAAGCGGGTGGAGGCCGTGGAAGCATTGATGTAGAGCTCGACCACCTGTTCGGAGAGGGACTCCTTGGTGCCGGCGACCCGCAAACGGGTTGAGGCAAGGGCCGCCTCGAAACGGTCGAGCGAGGCGGTGAGTTCGGCCAACTGGGCCTCACCCGCCGAGATCGTCGCCTCGGTGGACGCCAGCTCGGCTTCGGCGGCACGCACCTGGCCGACGAGATCGTCGAAACGGGCCTGGGCCGCCAGCAGGTCGGATCCGGCCTCGGTCTTGGCGGCCTGGGCCGACTCGATCTGAGAAGCGAGCTCGGCGATCTGGTCGTGGAGCTCGTCGAGTTCGGCCTCACTCGCCCCCCAGGCCGGGCCCGTCATGAGCGAGAGCACCAGCACCAACGACGCCAGCCCGAGGGTGCGCCGCATCGTCACACCGGCTCTAGCGCCCGCCTCGGTGCGGCGGGGCGCCCACCGTCGGCCTCGCGGAGATATCGGCTCAGTCCCAGCAGGGAACCGAGCACTCCGGCGACCGCCCCGAACAGCAAGAACACGACTCCCCAGCGCAGGAAGAACGCGTTCGGCAATTGCAGATTGATGAGGGGAATTCCGGCGGCGGCGCCCGCCAGGTTGCGGGCCGCCACCCACACGGAGAAGACGGCCAGGCCGGCGCCCAACAGCCCCTCGATCAGCCCTTCCAACAGGAAGGGAACGCGGATGAACCAGTTGGAGGCGCCGACCAGCTTCATGATCGCCACCTCGTCACGCCGGGCGTAGATGGCCAGGCGAATGGTGTTGGCGATGAGGATCACGGCCGAGGCGCCGAGCAGGACCGAAAGGCCGATCCCGAGGAAATTGAGAACGCGGGACACGGCCGAGATCTGTTCGATCTCCTGCGCCGCCGACGAGATCTTCATCACCAGTTGCGGCTGCTGCTGGAGCCGGAACTCGACGTTCTGATAGAGATCGATGTCGCTCAACTCGATGCGGATCGAGGTGGGGAGAGCGGAGGGATTCTCGAGTGCCTCGATCATGTCGGGGTCGTTGCCGAAGATCTCGAGGAACTCCTGGTACGCGCCGGTCTTGTCGACGTAGTAGGCGTTGGCGACCTCGTCCCATTGCTGGACATCCGCCAGCAGCGTCTGGTGGGCGTCGGCGGGCACCCCGTTGCGACCGGCATCGTTGAGCCACACGATGACGTGCACGCCCTCCTGCCAGGCGACGGTGTTGACCCGAACCAACTCGTTAACGGCGAGAGCGCCGAATGCCAGCCCCAGAGAGATGAACACCGCCAGCACCGCACCGGTGACGACGAGGATGTTGCGACGCAGGTTGACCAGCGCCTCGCGCAACAGGAAAGCGACTCTGCTCACTGCTCGGCCGCCGTCTCGTAGCGGCCCGACACCTCATCACGCACGACGCTGCCGTCGGCGAGCTGGACCACGCGACGTTGCATGGCATCGACGATGGCATGGTCGTGGGTGGCCATGACAACGGTGGTTCCGGTGCGATTGATCCGGTCCAGCAGCTTCATGATGCCGACGGAGGTGGCCGGGTCGAGGTTTCCGGTCGGCTCGTCGCAGAGCATGATCGGAGGGCGGTTGACGAAGGCCCGCGCCACCGACACCCGCTGCTGTTCACCACCGGAGAGCTGGCGCGGATAACGGCCCGACTTGTCGAAGAGGCCGACGAGTTCGAGAACCTGCTCCACCTGCGGGCCGATCACCGACCGGGGACGTCCCAGCACTTCGAGGGCGAAGGCCACGTTCTCGCCCACGGTCTTGTTGGGAAGCAGCTTGAAGTCCTGGAAGACGGTGCCGATCGAACGGCGCAGGAAGGGGACCTTCCATGCCGGCAGCGAGGTGATGTCCTTGCCGGCAACGTAGATGGTCCCCCGGGTGACACCCTCTTCCCGCAGCATCATCCTGATCAGGGTCGACTTGCCGGACCCCGACGGGCCGACGAGAAACACGAACTCACCCTTGGGAATGTCGAGTGAGACGTCGCGGACGGCCACGGTGCCGCCCTCATAGACCTTGGTTACGTCCTCGAGTCGGATCATGACGGAAACCTCAGTGTGCCAGAAGAGTGCGGCACATTCGGGGATTAGTAAACGGTAGTGAAAGGCGCAAGTAACACCTAGTCAGGAGACGGGGGTGGGTGGTCCGACCCAATACCCAGGACTCGCCATCCGGTACCCCAGCCAAGCAATGACGTCAGTCTCGTCCCTCAGCTCGCCACCGTTTCGTGGCCGGCTCGCCGCCAGCGGAGGTAGGCCTCCACGAAGGGCATCAGGTCACCGTCGAGTACGGCCTGAACGTTGCCCACCTCGAGATCGGTGCGCAGGTCTTTGACCATCTGATACGGCTGGAGAACGTAGGAGCGGATCTGACGACCCCAGGCCGCCTCCCCCTGCTCGCCCCGGATCGAATCCAGATGCGCCAGTCGTTCCTGGCGGGCCCGCTCGGCCAGCCTCGCCTTGAGGATCGTCATCGCCCTGGCCTTGTTCTGGAGCTGGGATCGCTCGTTCTGACACTGTACGACCAACCCGGTGGGGAGGTGGGTGATGCGCACGGCCGAGTCAGTGGTGTTGACGTGCTGGCCGCCGGCACCCTGGCTGCGGTAGGTGTCGATGCGAAGCTCGTCGTCCTTGATCTCGACATCGGTCTCGGCCTCGGCAAGCTCGGGAACCACGTCGACGCCGGCGAACGAGGTCTGGCGGCGGGCATTGCCGTCGAAGGGACTGATTCGCACCAGGCGATGGACACCGCGCTCGGACTCCAACAATCCATAGGCCCGGTTGCCACGCACGGTGAGGGTGACGGACTTGATCCCGGCTTCCTCACCCTCGCTCCACTCTTCGATCGTCGTCGACATCCCCTCGTCGGCCAGGAACCGCTCGTACATTCGCACCAGCATCTCGGCCCAGTCCTGGGCGTCGACACCTCCGGCGCCGGCATGGACGGAAAGGATGGCGTTCTTCTCGTCGTACTCCTCGAAGAACAGCGACTCGAGTTCCAGGCGGTCGAGCTCCTTCGAGACCCGGCGCAACTCCGAGCGCGCCTCTTCTCGATGAGCCTCGTCGCCGGCCTCGGCCGCCATTTCGGCCAGGATCTCGGCGTCGTCGATGGCACTCTCGAGTGAATTGACGGTCTCGAACAGCCCCTCGTAATGGGACAGGCGTTGGGACATCTCGCGGGCTCGATCGGGATCGTCCCAGAAGTCGGGCGCCGAGACCTGGGCGCGGAGATCCTCGAGGTCGGTGGACTTGTGCTCCAGGTCCAAGAAGACCCGGGCAGCTTCCAGCCTCTCGCGGAGGGATTCGGGGGTGGTGTCTGCCGTTTCAGCCATGGGTCCTGCCTAGGCGACGGCGCCGTGGCACTTCTTGTACTTCTTGCCGCTTCCGCACGGACACGGGTCGTTGCGACCGATCTTCTCGGTGGTCACGGGCTGGCGCCGCTCGGGCTGGGAGGCGTTGGCCTCGACCCGGGCCGGGACACCGGCCTTGACGTTGGCCGAGTTGGTCGAGGTGACGGTGGCGGAGTCGGCCGGCTTGGCGACCTGGACGTGGAACAGGTAGCGGACGCTGTCGCGCTTCACCGCTTCGACCATGTCCTGGAACATGTCGAAGCCCTCCCGCTGGTACTCCGTGAGGGGGTCGCGCTGGCCCATTGCTCGCAGGCCGATACCGGCCCGGAGGTAGTCCATGTCGGACAGGTGCTCGCGCCACTTGTTGTCGATCACCGACAGCATCACCGACTTCTCCACCTGCCGGAGCACGTCGGGGCCGAGCTCCTTTTCCCGCTCGTCGTAGGCAGCGAGGGCCTCGTCGACGGCAAGGTCGGCCAGGTCGTCGGCACTCAAGACGCCGTCGAGCTTCTCGGGGTCGAGCTGGGTGGGATAGACCTGGGTGAGCTCGCGTTCGATCTCCTCCCAGTCCCACTGGGAGGGCGATCCTCCTTCGGTGGCGGCGAGCACGGTGTCCGAGATCACCTGAGAGATCCAGTCGTCGATCAGCTCCTCACCCGCCTGGTTGTCGAGGATCGACTCGCGCCAGGCGTAGACCACCTCGCGCTGGCGGTTCATCACCTCGTCGTACTTGAGGACGTTCTTGCGGATTTCGAAGTTCTGAGACTCGACCTGCCGCTGGGCCCGCTCGACGGCACTGTTGACCCACTTGTGCTCGATGGGCATGTCGTCGGGGATCTTGAGACGCTCCATGATCGTCTCGACCCGCTCCCCCTGGAACCGTCGCATCAACTCGTCGCGGAGGGAGAGGTAGAAGCGCGACTCGCCGGGGTCGCCCTGACGGCCGGAACGCCCCCGCAGCTGATTGTCGATGCGGCGCGACTCATGGCGCTCGGTTCCGACCACGTACAGGCCCCCGGCCTCGATCACCCGTTTCTTGTCGGTGGCGATCTGGTCGGCGTAGTCGGCGGTCAGCTTCTTGAGGCGGTCGTCGTAGGAGGGATCGGAGGGTTCGACTCCCTCCCTCTTGAGGTCGTTCTTGGCGAATCCCTCGGGATTGCCGCCGAGCATGATGTCGACGCCGCGACCCGCCATGTTGGTGGCCACGGTCACCGCTCCCGGCCTACCGGCCTGGGCGATGATCTCCGCCTCACGAGCGTGGTGCTTGGCGTTGAGGACCTCGTGGGGGACCCCCTTCTTGTCGAGCAGGCGCGACAGCATCTCGGAGCGCTCGATCGAGACCGTGCCCAACAGCACCGGCTGGCCGGCGACATGGCGGGCGGCCACGTCATCGGCCACGGCGTCGAATTTCGCCTCCTCGGTCTTGTAGACGAGATCGGGCTGGTCGTCACGGGCGATCGGACGGTTGGTCGGCACCACCAGGACTTCAAGGTCGTAGATCTGAGCCAGCTCGGCGGCCTCGGTCTCGGCGGTCCCGGTCATGCCCGCCAGCTTGTCGTAGAGGCGGAAGAAGTTCTGGAGGGTGATGGTGGCCAGGGTCTGGTTCTCGGACTTGATCGCCACCCCCTCCTTGGCCTCGATGGCCTGGTGGAGACCCTCGGAGTAGCGGCGGCCTTCCAGGACCCGCCCGGTGAACTCGTCGACGATCTTCACCTCACCGTGGTCGACCAGATACTCAACGTCACGGTGGTAGAGCTCTTTCGCCTTCAGCGAGGACTCCAGATGGTGGACCAGGTCGACGGCGGCGTGGTCGTATAGATTCTCGACTCCCACCGCTCGCTCCACCGCCGTCACACCGTCCTCGGTGATCAACACCTGGCGCTTCTTCTCGTCCACTTCGTAGTGGATCTCCGCCTGGAGACGGTCGGCGATGCGGGCGAAGTCCTTGTACCACTTGGCCGAGTCGGACAATCGACCCGAGATGATCAGGGGGGTGCGGGCCTCGTCGACCAGAATCGAGTCGACCTCGTCGACGATGGCGTAGGGGTGGCCGCGCTGAACCATGTCCTGGCGGCGCATGGCCATGTTGTCGCGCAGGTAGTCGAAACCGAACTCGTTGTTGGTGCCGTAAGTGATATCGGCGGCATAGGCGGGGCGGCGCTCGGCCGGGGTCATCCCCGCCTGGATCAAACCGACCTCGAGCCCGAGGAAACGATGGATGCTCCCCATCCACTCGGCGTCACGTGAGGCGAGGTAGTCGTTGACCGTGACCAGGTGCACTCCATTGGCGGCCAGTGCATTGAGGTAGGCGGGCATGGTCGACACCAGCGTCTTGCCTTCTCCGGTCTTCATCTCCGCCACCATCCCGGCGTGCAGGGCGGCGGCTCCGACGATCTGCACGTCGAAGTGGCGCTGGCCGAGGACGCGTGTGGCTGCCTCGCGGACGGTGGCGAACGCCTCGACCTGGATGTCGTCGAGGGTCTCGCCGTTGGCGAGGCGCTGGCGGAACTCGGCCGTCTTGGCCTGGAGGTCGGCGTCGTCGAGGGATTCGAACTGGGGCTCGATCTCGTTGACGGCGGCCACGACCCCCTGGAAGGTCTTGAGGCTCCGCCCCTCACCCATATTGAGGAGCTTCGAGAAGAGAGACATCAGCGCGTAAGTCTAGGCGCCAACGGGTTCAACGTTGAAGAGGCTTGCGAGTAACGAGTGCTGAGTTGTGGGCGGTGAGTCGACCCGCAACTCATCACCCACCACCCGCTGCCGGCCGGTGGCAATAGGGCAAATCCGACGAGTCAGGGATCGATGATGCCCTGGCGGATGGCGAAGAGGACGGCGTCGTGGCGGGAGCCGAGACCGGTCTTGTCCAGGATGTTGCGGACGTGATTCTTGACTGTGTTCTCGGATATGAACAGCTTGTCGGCGATCTCCCGGGAGGTGCGCCCTTCCGCCACCTCGTGGAGGATCTCGATCTCCCGGCCCGTGAGGCTCGGGGGGCGGCCGGCAACCACGTCGCGGGTGCGGAGCAACTGGGCGACGATGTCGAACAGCTTGGCCTCCATGGCCGGGGAGGTGGCCGCCCCTCCCCGCTCGACCTCGCGCAACGACGCCACCAGTTTCTCGAGCGGGGTGTCCTTGGTGAGATAGCCGCGAGCGCCCGCCTTGACGGCGGCCAGCATGTCCTCGCTCGACTCCGAGGAGGTGAGCAGCACCACGGACGTCTTGGGTGAGTCCTCGATGATGGTGGCGACGATCTCGAGACCCGACATGCCCGGCATCAGCACGTCGAGCAGAACCAGGTCGGGCTGGTGCTCACGGGCGAGGCGGATCGCCGACATGGCGTCGGCGGCGGTGCCGATCACCTCGAAGCCGGCTTCCTTGACCGCCGAGGCGAGTGCGGCCCGGAAGAGTTCGGCGTCGTCGACGATGAGGACCGTGCTCACGACGGCTCGATCAGACCGAGACGACCGTCCCGTCGCCTATACAACACACTCTGCCGATCCGAGGCGGCATTGAGGAAGAAGAAGAAAGAGTGCCCGAGCATGTCCATCTGGAGGGCGGCCTCCTCGATGGTCATCGGCTTCATGACGAATTGCTTGACCCGAACCACCTCATCGGAGTCGACGTCCTCGGACTGATCCTCGTCGATCGGGGCGTCGCTCACACTGCGGCGGTTGCGGTCGATGAGGCGCCCTTTGAGCCGCCTCACCTGGCGGGTCATACGTTCCAAGGCATCGTCGAGGGCGGAGTCGACCGTGGCGGCTCCGGCCTCTATGCGCACCACCCGCCCGGCCACCGACGCCGTCAGCTCGACCCGGAAGCGATCGCCTCCCCTGCGGGGGTTGGTCTCCTCGGTCAACTCCACATCGACCTTGTCGACCGCCTGTTCGAACACCCTCCCGGCGTGGGCCACCCGGTCCTCGACCGCGACACGGTCGACCGCCGACATGGCACTGTTGTGTCCATGAACGTTTACTTCCAAGATCCTCTCCATACCTAGCGCGCCTCTCCGAGCAGACTAGTCACCCGGGGGATTGACGAACTAGTCACCGCGGCCACAGCATTCGATGCTCCCACCCTTCCGGCCGCCGCGGTGGCGGTGACCGCCCCGACCACCTCGGTCAACAGCGACGCGGCTGCCGCCAGGGTGGCTCCGGTGGTGACCACATCATCCACCAGCAGCAATGGCTGACCGGAGCCAGACGACTTCCGCCGGAACCGGGGCGCGAAGCCGTGCTCGCCTCCTGCCCGAGGCCGTCCCCACAACGGGGGACGTAGCAGGAGGTCGACGCCCACGCCCGTCTGCCGGGCCAGGGCCAGCGCCAGTTCGCGGGCCGGATCCACTCCGTATCGGACCAACCGCCACGTGACCCGCGGCACCGGCATCAGGCGAACGCCGTCCGACACCAGCGGTGCCATTGATTCGGCCAGAGCCTCGGCGGCGGCGGCGATACCGCGGTACTTGAGGTGGTGGACGAGGGTACGGGCCGGGCCGGAGTGGAGATGGGCCGACCGCACCGTGCCGACGCCGGGGACCAAACGCTCCGCCGCCGGGCGCAACTCCCAGAGGCACCTCCGGCAGAGTCGGCCGGCACCCAGTCGCCCGCATGCGAGACACATCACGACGGCCAACCTATCGGGCCGGTGTGACGAGATCAGCCCTTAAGCAGTGCCTTGAGATCCTCGATCAGCGCCACCGACTCGGGATCGACCTCGTAGCGGCCGGCGAGTTCCAGCGTGACCAGATCCGCCACGGCGGCCAGGCCGAGCAACCGGGCCAGGTTCCCGTTCCCCTCGGTCCACACCTCATCGGTCCAGGCCACGAAGGGAGCGGTGAGACGGCGGGTGTGCTCGAACCGCAGGCCCACCCGGGGATGGTCGGCGGTGTCGCGTAGCGGCACCACGACCAGATGTTCGGAGGTGAGGCCGGAGAGCGTCTCCCAGCCCACGATCTCGTTGTGATCGGCCTCGGGGAGGACCGACCACCAGGCGGGCGCCTTGGCGTTCTCGTTTATCTGGGTCTTCCAGCGCTGGGCCACCGGAGCCGTGAGCGGCGAGCCCGCCCACACGATCGGGATCCGTCCCTGCATCCCCTCGACCAGCGACATCGGTGCGCCGCGATCGTGGACGGCTTCCACCACCGCCGTCGCCTCCTCCAGGCCGGGATCGGACAAGACCCCAGCCGCCACCAGCACCCCGGTGAGCGGGCCGAGCAGGTATCCCAGCGAAGCGCGGGGCTGGTTCCCCCCGGGGACAGTGATGTGGGCCGCCAGCGGGAGTTGGGCGAGTTCGCCCCCACTCGAGATTCCCACCACCACGAGGCCCGCGTCCAGTGCTTCTCGGGCGACGGTCAGGGTCTCCTCGGTGTTTCCGGAGTAGGACACCGCCACCACCAGCGGCTTCTCCTCGATCGCCCAGCGCGGGAGGCGGTAACCCTTGGTCACCTGCAGGCGTCGACCCTCCGCCTCGGCGAGCACAGCGGCGAAATCACCCGATATCCCCGACCCGCCCATGCCCGCCACGAGCACGGCCGAAGCGGGATCCAGTGGGGGGAGCTCGATCCCGGCCGCCCACCGCAGCTGTTCGGGCAGGGACAGAGTCTGGGCGACGAAGTCCATCTCAGCCTTCTCCGTCCTCGGGCATCTCCGCCTCATCGACCAGCATCACCGGTATCCCGTCACGGACCGGGTAGCACCGCCCGCAAAGGGTGCAGACGAGGCGCCGGCCCTCGTGGTCATCGGTGAGCTCGCCGTGGTCGACGGGACACACGAGCAACGAGCGCAGTTCGGGATCGATCATGTTGCCTCCTCGATCACGTCGCGGACCTCGGCTACCAGAGTGGCGACGGCGTCTTCGTCGGGGCCTTCCACGTTGAGCCGCAGCAGCGGCTCGGTGTTGGAGGGACGCAGGTTGAACCACCGGTCGTCCCATGAGACCGTCAGCCCGTCGAGCCGGTCCTGGTCGGCGTCGGCGAAATGGGACGTCACCGCCTCGACCGAAGCGGCCTGATCGGCCACGGTGAGGTTGATCTCCCCCGACGCCGCGTAAGGCTCGACCTCGGCCCGGATCTGCGACAGCGGACGCCCGTCCTCCGACATCACCTGCATCAGCACCAGCATCGCCAGCATCCCCGAGTCGGCCCGGTAGTTGTCGGCGAAGTAGTAGTGACCAGAGTGCTCGCCGCCGAAGACGGCTCCGGTCTCGGCCATCACCTGTTTGATGAACGAGTGCCCCACCCGCGTCCTGATCGGATGTCCCCCGTGCGCTCGCACCGTTTCCGGCACCGCCCGGGACGTGATCAGGTTGTGCACGATCGACGCCCCCGGATTGCGGGCCAGGAACCAGCGCGCCACCAGGGCGGTGGTGGTGGAGCCGGATAGGGGCCGGGCACGGTCGTCCACGAAGAAGGCCCGGTCGGCGTCTCCATCGAAGGCCACCCCGAGGTCCAGACCGTCCCGCTCGACCAGGTCGATCAGGTCGACGAGGTTGGCCGGGTCGATCGGATCGGCCGGATGGTTGGGGAAGGTTCCGTCCGGTTCGAGGTAGAGCCCCACCAGCGAGGGCGTGATCCGGTCAAACACCCTCTCGAGCACCACTCCGGCCATGCCGTTGCCTCCGTCCACTCCCACCCGCAGGGGCGAGAAGGCCGACGGATCGACGATCTGGAGGAGATGGTCGACGTAGCCGGGAAGGGGATCGAAGCCGGTCGAGGTGCCCGGCTCGGAGACGGGGCCGAGGCCAGACTCGGCGGCGCTCCGGATCTCGACCAGTCCCGACTCGGCTCCGATCGGGGCCGCTCCCGCCCGGCACAGCTTGATTCCGTTGTACTGGGGCGGGTTGTGGGAGGCGGTGATGACCGCCCCGGGAATCTGACGGTCGCCGGAGACGTAATAGACCGTGTCGGTGGCCACCTCACCCAGGTCGAGCACGCTGGCCCCCTGGGAATTGGCGCCGGCGATGAAGGCGGCGGCCAGGTCGGGAGAGGACTCGCGGCAGTCGCGTCCGACGGCCACGGTGGGGGCATCCACGAATCGGGCGAAGGCGGCACCGATCCTCCCGGCGATCTCGGGAGTGAGGTCGCCGGTGTCGGTGCGGGCCCGGATGTCGTAGGCCTTGAAGATCGAGCTCAGGTCGATGACGGATCCTTTCGCGAGCACCGGAGTCTACGAAGTGGACGGCCGGAAGCCACAAGCGGCTTTTCGCGACAGAATTGCGCGCC
>DATHVR010000035.1:0-17425 GCA_035461175.1 Acidimicrobiia bacterium
ATTGCGCGCCATGGCGCGCAATTCTGTCGCGAAAAGGGTTCAGGCATCGTCGTAGCCGCGGGCCACCAGGTAGAGGCCCGAGGCGGTCACGGCGACATCGTCGGGGGTGCGGAGCTCGCTGGCACAGCGCAGCCGGCGGCCGCTCCGTTCCTCCACCCATCCCCGAACCTGAATGACGTCGTCGACCGAGACGGGGTGGCGGTAGCGCAGTTCCATGGTCCCGGTGACGGTGAGGACACGGTGGGAGAGGATCCCGGCCCAGACCATGATCTCATCGAGGAGGGTGGCGGCGATGCCGCCGTGGAGGGTGTCGCCGGCTCCGCCGTGGTGGGGGCTGGGCCGGTAGCGGGCGACGGCCACCTCGCCCTCCATCTCGGCCGGATCAAGATGCAGTCCGACGGGATTGTCGGATCCACAGGCGAAACAGCCCGGGTATTCGGCCCGAATCTCTTCGACCAGGGTGGCCAGGTCCTCTTCGCTCACGTGTTCTCCTCTCCGGCGCCGGCTCTACCATCCTCGCCCGTGCCAGGTAAGCGCGCCGACGGTTCCGTTCCTCCTCCCGCCGAGCGGGGGCGGGCGCGCGCCATCCTCAACCGGCTGCGGCAACGTTATCCCGAGATCCACACCGCCCTCGACTACCGCTCGCCGTGGGAGCTGCTGGTGGCGACGGTGATGTCGGCCCAGACCACCGACGAGAACGTCAACCGGGTGGCACCGGTTCTGTTCGAGCGCTTCCGTGGCCCGGGGGAACTGGCCGAGGCCGATCCGGAGGAGGTCGAGAAGATCATCTTCTCGACCGGCTTCTATCGCCAGAAGACCAAGTCGATCATCCGTCTGGCGGTGGCGGTCGAGGAGGAGCACGGCGGGGTGGTGCCCGACACGCTGGAGCAGCTGGTGACCCTGCCCGGGGTGGGACGCAAGACCGCCTCGGTGGTCCTGGCCGAGGCATGGGGACGGCCCGCCATCGCCGTCGACACCCACGTCATACGTGTGGCCGGTCGGCTCAGCCTCACCCAGGAGACGGATCCCGTCAAGATCGAAGCCGACCTCAAGGCCCTCTATCCCGTGGACACCTGGGCGGGCCTGTCGATGCGCTTCATCCAGTTCGGCCGCGACGTGTGCGAGGCGCGCCGCCCTCGCTGTGAAATCTGCGAGCTCCGACCGCTGTGCCCGTGGCCCGACAAACCGGTCTGAGGAGCCTGGACCGGCGCATCCTGGCGCTGGCCATCCCCGCCCTGGGAACCCTGGCGGCCGACCCGCTCCTCTCCCTGGCGGACACCGCCTTCGTTTCCCGGCTCGGAACGATTCCTCTGGCGGCGCTGGGAATCGACACCGCCCTGTTCTCGATGGCCTTCTTCGCCTTCAATTTCCTGGCCTACGCCACCACCCCGATGGTGGCGCGCCGGATCGGCATCGGAGATCGCACCGGTGCCGGCCAGGTGGTGGTGCAGGCCATCTACCTGGGGGTCGGTTTGGGCCTCCTCTCCACCGCCGTCATGGTGGTGGGGGCCGAGCCGCTCGTCCGGCTGATGCAGGCCTCACCTGAGCTGGTGGACCCGGCGGCGTCCTATCTCCGCATCCGGGCCTTGGCCGCCCCCGCCATGCTGGTCGTCACCGCCGGCCACGGGGCCTTCCGCGGCTTCCACGACACCCGCACCCCGCTGGGCATCACCCTGGTGGTCAACCTCATCAACCTCGTGCTGGATCCGATCCTGATCTTCGGCTTGGGGATGGGGCTGGAGGGGGCGGCCATCGCCACCGTCCTGGCCCAGTGGGTGGGGGCGGCCTGGTTCGTGCTGCTCCTGGCCCGGATGGGCCGGCGGGACGGGTGGAGCTGGGCCCGGCCCCGCCTGGGCGAGTTGCGCCCGTTGCTGGCGACCGGGGGCGTGCTCACGGTCCGGACGCTATTCATCAACCTCACTCTGACCGCCGCCACCGCCGTGGCGGCCTCGCTGGGGCCGGCCCGGGTGGCGGCGCATCAGGTGGTGGCACAAACGTGGCTGCTGCTGGCGATGACCGTCGACGCCCTGGCGATCGCCGGCCAGGCGATGGTGGCCGACGAAATGGGCCGGGAGGGGCGCGAGGGCGCCCACGAGGTGGCGGTCCGTCTCACGATCTGGGGCTCGGGCGTCGGCGTGTTCCTGGCCCTCGCCCTCTACTTCGGGCGTTCCGGGCTGGCGGCTGCCTTCGGGTCCGATCCCGAGGTGGAGGCCCTGATCGTGACGGCGGCGGTGGTGGCCGCGGTCATGCAACCTCTGGCCGCTCTCGTGTTCGTCGCCGACGGGATCTACCTCGGCCTTCTCCGTGTCCGCTACCTGGCCTACTCGACCGGGACCGGGGCGGTGGTGGCCGGCGTCGTCCTGATTCTCGTCCCCGTCCTGGGCTGGGGCCTGCCCGGAGTGTGGTGGGCGGTGGCGGCGATGGTGGCGGCCCGGCTGGCGGTGCTGGCCGCCGCCTACCCGCGGGCGCTGGCGGCGGCGACCTGAACGACCGTTCTGTGGGCCGAAATCGGCACCTGACGCGTCATTTCCGGCCCACAGAACCGTGGTCGTCCTCGGCCAGCGGGTCGTCGCCGAGGTCGGTCCCGACCGTCTCCGGCAACAGGGCGGTGAGGAGGGCGGCCACCACCACACCGACCCCGAGGATCATCATCGTCGGCAATAGTCCGAAGGCGCCGATCGTGACCGCCCCGATCAGGAGTCCTACACCCGAGCCGACCGTGGCCAGGTAGCCGGCGGCGGACCCGGCCGCTCCCCGTAGCGAGGTGGGGAACAGCTCGGTCCGGTGGGCACCGCCGGAGGGGATGTAGGCGAAGGAGCCGAAGGCCGAGATGGCCGCCGCCAGTGCCAGCAGCCAGGGTTGGGAGACCGAATACAGCATGAGACCGCCCCCGAGGGCGAGGAGAAGGGCCAGGATCGAGGTGGGTCGCCGTCCCCAGCCGTCGGCCATGCGTCCACCGGCGAAGAAGCCCAAACCTCCCACCGTGCCCCCTCCCAGGCTCACCAGGGCGGCCAAGCCGGCCGAGAACCCGAGGTCCCCGATCAGTCGCTCGGTGGTGAAGGCCAGTCCGACCGCCGAGAAGGCCGAGGCCAGGAGGCCCGTCACCGCCACCAACAGGAACCGTCGCCGGCGCTCACCGCGCATCAGGTCGCGCCAGGGCAGCCGCAGGGCGAGGTCGGCGGCGAGCGGGGACTCGGGGAGTTTCCGCCACAGGAACGGCACCACCGCCAGCAGCACCAGCGGCAGGGCGTGGGGGAGCCTCCAGCCCAGTTCGGTCATCTCTGCCAGGGGGAGCGTTATCACCGACAGCCCCGCTCCCAGGCTGGCGGCGGCACCGAAGAAACTGATCGCATAGGCGCGGACACCCGGAGAGACACCCTCGGCCATTGCTACGACGGCCAGGGCAGCCACCGCCGCCCCGCCGATTCGGGCGAATCCCTGGGCGATGCCGTAGTGGACCGGGACGGCGGCGAAGGCGCTGACGCCGTTGGCGACGAGCAGGATCACGAGCGCCGTCAGCAGGGGACGCCGGCGCCCGAACCGGTCGGCGGCCGCTCCAAGGACGACGGCCCCGAACGCTCCCAGCCGGGCCATCGCCAGGATGAAGCTCATTCCGGCAGCGGTTATCCCGAGGTCGGCCCGGGTGAGCGGGAGCAGGGCGGAGGCCTCGCCCTGGGCCCACCCCATCGCCATTCCCGCCACCCACAGGAGGAAGATCATCCAGCGATCGGCGCGGGTGAGCGGGACCCGGGGCAGGAAGGGGCGGAGGAGAGCGGGTGCCATCTGTAACGGAGCGTAGGACCGGTTCTCTCTCCGCTCGACGGTCCGATCGGCCTCGTTACCACACCGAGGAGCGCCTCGCCGAGATCATGGCGCGGATCCACACCCTCGTCCACGAGACTGCCGACACCTACGGGTCACCGGAGGACTACGTGCTCGGCGCCAACGCCGCCGGGTTTCTGGCGGTCGCCCGGGCGATGTAAGCGCTGGGCCTGATCTGACCGGAGGGCCGTGACCGGGTACCGGTTCGGCCGTGGGACACTTAGGGGAATGGACGGTCTTGCCGAATCCGGATTCCTGCTCCAGGCCATCGTCGCCTTCGGCGGCGGGATCGTCTCATTCGTGTCACCGTGTGTGCTGCCGCTGCTGCCCGGCTATCTGGCGATGATGTCGGGCTATTCCACCGCCGACCTCGCCGAGGGTCGGGCCTCCACCCGCCGCCTGCTGGGCAAGATCGGGCTCTTCATCCTCGGTTTCACGCTCGTGTTCGCCGCCATGGGTGCCACCGCCACCTCACTCTCGGGAGTGATCCGGCGTAACCTTCCCGACCTGACCCGGATCGCCGGGGTGGTCATCGTCGTGATGGGGCTCCTGATCGTGGCCATGGCGATCTCCAACCGGGGCCCCCTGGCCTTTTTCAACCGGGAGCGACGGATGGAGGTGCGGCCCTCCCGGCTCGGTCGCTGGGCGGCGCCGGTGATGGGGATGGCCTTCGCCTTCGGCTGGACACCCTGCATCGGACCGATCCTGACCGTGATCCTGGCCGCCGCCGCCACCCAGGAAACGGTTTCGCGGGGCATCGTCCTATTGGTCTTCTACTCGCTGGGTCTGGGCGTGCCCTTCATGCTCTCGGGCCTGGGAATGGCCCGGCTGTTCACCCGGCTGAAGCGGTGGCTCAAGCCAATCAACATCGCCTCGGGCCTGGCCCTGGCCGCCTTCGGTGTGGTCATGTTCACGGGTCAGCTCAGCGGGTGGTCGTCGTCCCTGTCCCGGGTCTTCATCGACATCCCCTTCCTGGAGCAGTTGGCCAACATCTGATCCGCCGGCCCGGGGCGCCGGTTGGGTACGATGGCGCCGTGCGCCAGTACCACGACCTCCTCACCCGCATCCTGGACGAAGGCGTGGCCAAGGGTGATCGCACCGGCACCGGCACCCTGTCCGTGTTCGGACACCAGATGCGCTTCGACCTCACCCAGGGATTCCCGGTCGTCACCACCAAGAAGGTCCACCTGAAGTCGGTCACGGCCGAGTTGTTCTGGTTCCTGCGCGGCTCCACCAACGTGCGCTGGCTCCAGGAACGGGGCGTGACGATCTGGGACGAGTGGGCCGACGCCAACGGCGACCTGGGCCCCATTTACGGGTACCAATGGCGTTCGTGGCCCACGCCGGATGGCCGTCACGTCGACCAGATCGCCCGGCTGGTGGACTCGATCCGCTCCAACCCCGACTCCCGCCGACACATCGTCAGCGCCTGGAACGTGGCCGACGTCGACGACATGGCGCTGCCTCCCTGCCACACCTTGTTCCAGTTCTACGTCGCCGAGGGCCGGCTCAGTTGTCAGCTCTACCAGCGCTCCGCCGACGTCTTCCTGGGCGTCCCCTTCAACATCGCCTCCTACGCTCTCCTCACCCACATGGTCGCCCAGGTCACCGACCTCGAGGTGGGCGACTTCGTGCATACGCTGGGCGACGCCCACCTCTACACCAACCACCTCGAGCAGGCCCGGCTCCAGCTCGAACGGGACCCGCGGCCACTTCCCACCCTGCGCCTCAATCCCGATCGCCGGGCCCTCGACGAGTTCGACCTCGACGACGTCGAGATACTCGGCTACGACCCCCATCCCGCCATCCGGGCCCCGATCGCGGTCTGATGCCGATCACGATGGTGGCGGCCGTCGCCCGCAACGGCGTCATCGGCCGCGACGGGGGTCTTCCCTGGCACCTGCCCGAGGATCTGCGCCGGTTCAAGGCCATGACGATGGATCACGTCCTGGTCATGGGCCGCAAGACGTTCGAGTCGATCGGGAGGCCCCTGCCCGGCCGCACCACCATCGTCGTCACCCGCCAGCCCGACTGGTCCGCCCCGGAGGGGGTACTGGTGGCGCCGAGCGTGGAGACGGCACTGCAGCAGGCGGCGGCCCTCGACGACGACGTGTTCGTGGTGGGAGGAGCCGACATCTACCGCCAGGCACTGGACCGGGCCGACGTGCTGGAGTTGACCGAGGTCGACGCCGACCCCGACGGCGACGTCCACTTCCCGGCGGTGGACCGATCCACCTGGGCCGAGACGAGCCGGATCGTGGGTGACGGGTTCGATTTCGTCACCTACATGCGGGAGCAGGGATGAGGCCGGTGGCCTGGGTCACCGGGCTGTTGATGCTCCTCATCGCCCTCCCGGCCGCCGCCACCGAGGGCGTCACCGGTCAGGTGGTGACTCCGGCCGGGGCTCCGCTGCCTGATGCGATCGTGTCGGCGGGCGCCGACTCGGCCGTCACCGACGCCGGTGGCCGGTTCCATCTCCCCGGTGCCGGCCCGGGCGAGATCACGCTGTCCCGGGTGGCCTATGCCGATCGAACGGTGGCCTGGGATGGGGAGTCGGATTGGCTGACGGTTCCCCTCGTCGCCCGCACCATCCATGCCATCCACGTCGCCGGGTGGGTGGCAGCCGATGCGGGTGACTGGGACTCCATGCTCGACCTGGTGCGCGACACCACCATCAACGCGGTGGTGGTCGACATCAAGAACGAGAACGGGCATGTCTTCCACCGCAGTGACCTGGAGACGGTCGAGCGGGCCGGTTCGCAGGCCGTCGACACCTTCGATCTGGAGGCGATCGTGTCCGAGGCGCAGGCGGCCGATGCCTACGTCATCGTGCGCATCGTCACATTCCAGGACCCGATAGTGGCCGAGGCATTCCCCGACATGTCGATCCGGGACCGCCGCACCGGCCGGCCCTTCAACCAGGACGGGCAGCGGTTCCTCGACCCCACCGATCCGAGGGCCCGGGAGTTCGGCCTCGACTTGGCCGAGGAGGCGTGCCGGGCCGGGGTCGACGAGGTCCAGTTCGACTACGTGCGGTTCCCGGCCGCCGACCTGAGCCAGGCCGTATTCGACGGGCGGGCCGACGCCACCGGACGCCGGCAGGCGATCGCCTCGTTTCTGGCCGAAGCCCGCCGCCTGCTCCACCCGCTGGGTTGCGCCACCGCCGCCGACATCTTTGGCTGGATCACCAACACCCCCGGCGAGGGCGGAATCGGCCAGCAACTCGAAGCGGTGGCCGGGGCGGTGGATGTGGTCTCGCCGATGATGTATCCGAGCCACTACGAGAGCGGCTGGTATGGCTTCGCCGTCCCCAACGACCATCCCGCCGAGGTGGTCACCTATGCCAGTCGCGACGCCCTGCGGCGGATGAGGGACTCGGCGGCGGTGCTCCGGCCCTGGATTCAGGACTTCTGGTACACGCCCGGCCAGGTGCGGGCCCAGATCGATGCGCTCGACGGTCTCGGCCTGGGTTGGATGTCGTGGAACATTCTCAGCCAGTTCAGCCGCTCCGCCTATCCCCCCGCCGGCATTCTTACCGCCGGTACCTCCGCCCCACCGGTCACGGAGGCGAGTCTGGGCCGGTCCGGGTTCTGGGACGTGCCCGACGAGGACGTCTTCGCCGACGACGTCGCCTGGATGGGCGACTCGGCCATCACCGCCGGGTGCAACCCGCCCTATTCCGACTTCTACTGTCCGGACCGGGCGGTGACCCGGGGGGAGATGGCGGCGTTTCTGGTGCGGGGTTTGGCTCTGGGGGCGGGGGAGGATCCGGGGTTCTCGGATGATGACGGGGTGTTCGGGGCGGACATCGCGGCGTTGGCGGCGGCGGGGATCACGCGGGGTTGTGATCCGCCGGTGAATTCGCGGTTCTGTCCGGAGCGGGCCGTGACTCGGGGAGAGATGGCGGCGTTCCTGCGCCGCGCCCTCGGTTAGGCCGCTTACGCCGGGCCGGTGCGCCGGTACCCTGGGGGGTTCATGGAGATCACACCCAGTCGCGAGGAATTCGAGGCTCTCTCGCAGCGCCATTCGGTGGTGCCGGTGGCCACGACGCTGGTCGCCGACCGGGAAACCCCGGTCTCTGCCTTCGAGAAACTGGCAGGTTCGGAACCGGGTTTCCTGCTCGAGTCGGTCGAGGGAGGCGAGAACTGGGGGCGGTGGTCGTTCGTGGGCTGGGACCCCGTATTCACGCTGGTGGCACGAGATGGCGAGTCCGCGCTGGAAGGCGAGGGCCCGGAACTCGCCGACGACGATCCGCTGGCGGTTCTCGAGGATCTGGTGGCGAGGCACACGGTGCCCGATCTGGAAGGGCTCCCGCCGCTCCATTCGGGTGCGGTCGGCTACCTCGCCTTCGACGCCGTCCGCTACGTCGAGCATCTGCCCCAGCGCCCGGCCGACGACCGCAACCTGCCCGAGATGGTGTGGCAGTTCGTCGGGTCCCTGGCCGCCTTCGATCGGGTCGACCAGACCATCACGCTGGTCCGCAACGTGTTCGTCGACCAGGGCCACGACTACGACTCGGCGGTGGCTTCACTGGAGGAGTCGGTACGCCGGCTGGGGGCGGGAGTTGCCTACACCCCCACCCCGGTCGGTCCCGATCCCGAGCCGCCCGAATGGACCTCGACCTTCACCCGCGAGGACTTCGTGGCCGCGGTCGACGTGGCCAAGTCCGCCATCCGGGCCGGCGACGCCTTCCAGATCGTCCTCTCCCAGCGCCTGGCCGCCGCCGCCCCCGACGACGCCTTCGACGTCTACCGGGCCCTGCGCCTGATCAATCCTTCCCCATTCCTCTTCTTCATCCGCCATCCCGAGGTGGCGGTGGCGGGATCGTCGCCCGAGTTGATGACGCGGGTGCGCGACGGCGTCGCCTACTCGCGGCCGATCGCCGGCACCCGGCCCCGGGGCGCCACTCCCGAAGAGGACGCCGACCTGGCCAAAGAACTGCTGGCCGATCCCAAGGAACGGGCCGA
Source organism: Acidimicrobiia bacterium (assembly GCA_035461175.1). Taxonomy (GTDB): domain Bacteria; phylum Actinomycetota; class Acidimicrobiia; order Spongiisociales; family ZC4RG35; genus DATHVR01. The sequence goes on from DATHVR010000035.1 coordinate 8,790, forward strand.
GCATGTGATGCTGATCGACCTGGCCCGCAACGACATCGGCCGGGTGTGCGAGTACGGGTCGGTCACCGTCGACGACCTGATGGTCATCGAGCGCTACTCCCACGTCATGCACATCGTGTCCGGGGTATCGGGCCGGTTGCGGGAAGGCGTGGGCCCGGTCGATGTGCTCCGCGCTACCTTTCCCCACGGGACCGTTTCCGGCGCCCCCAAAGTGGCGGCGATCGAGTTCATCGATCGGCTCGAGCCGGTGGCGCGGGGACCGTATGCCGGCGCCGCCGGGTACATCGACTTCTCCGGCAACGTCGACACCGCCATCTGTCTGCGCACGGTCGTCCAGGCCGGAGACACCGCCTGGATCCAGGCCGGGGCCGGCATCGTGGCCGACTCTGACCCCGAAGCCGAGTACCGCGAGACCATGGACAAGGCCGCCGCCGCCCTCGCCGCCATCGCCCGGGCGGGTGCCCTGTGACGCTTCCCGCCTCATACGGAGACGTCACCGCCGAGTATCGGGCCGCCCGGTCGGAGGCGGGACAGGTGGCCGGACTCTACGACCTGCTCTGGTTCTCCGGTCCCGATGCGATTTCGTTCCTCGAGAGTCTCCTCTCCCAGAACATCCAAGCCCAGGAACCCGGCACGGTGCGACGCTCGTTCCTGCTCGGGCCCAGGGGCAAGATCACCGCCCTGCTGTGGGTGCTGCGGGACACCGACCGGGTGGGCCTGGTGACCGACACCGGCTACGGACAGGTGGTGGCCGACACGCTCTCCCGCTACCGAATCCGGGTGAAGGTCGAGGTCGAGCCAGAAGCGCGTCCCCTCACCACCGTGGTGGGCCCGGAGTCGCCCGCCCCCGAAGGGTGGGCCGATTCCGATGGCGTGCTCATCGCCGCCCTCCCGCTGGGGGGGAACACCCGCAGCCTCACCACCGCCGAACCGAACCTGCGACCGGTCGGGGGGATCGCCTGGACGGCGGTGCGGGTGGAGGCGGGCGAGCCCGTGATGGGCGTCGATGTCGACGAGGGCACGATCCCCCAGGAGACCGGCCTGGTCCCCGAAGCAGTCGATTTCACCAAGGGCTGTTTCCTCGGCCAGGAACTGGTGGCGCGGATCGACAGCCGTGGCCACGTCAACCAGCGCCTGATGGGGGTGATCGTCACCACCAATGTGATCCCCCCATCGGGAGCGGAGATCGTGGCCGAGGACAAGACCGTGGGGAAGCTGACCTCGCCCACCGAATCGCTCACGCTGCGTTCGCCCGTCGGCCTGGCGCTGATCCGGCGGGAGGTGGAGGCGGGGGCGGCCGTCACCGTCCGCTGGGACGGGGGAGAGGCCACGGCCGCCGTCGCCGATCTGCCGCTGGTCGGATGACGATGCTCGACGAGATCGTGGCCGCCACCCGGCGCAGGCTCCCCGCCGTGCTCGACCGGCAGGCAGGGTTCGAGAGCCTGGCGGCCGACATGCCGCCGGCTTCGTCTTTCCGGAATGCCCTCCGCTCCGACGGGATCTCGGTCATCGCCGAGGTGAAGCGCCGGTCGCCCTCACGCGGAGACCTGGATCCGGAGTTGAACCCGGTCGCCCAGGCGGTTCGCTATGCGGCCGGGGGAGCGGCGGCGGTATCGGTGCTGACCGAACCGGAGTACTTCTCCGGGTCACCCGACGACCTGGCGACGGTGGCGGCCACGCTGTCGGTCCCGGTGTTGCGCAAGGATTTCATCGTTCACCCCGCCCAGATCTGGGAGGCGCGTGGGCTGGGAGCCTCGGCGGTGCTCCTCATCGTCGCCGCCCTCGGGCGGGAGGAACTCGGTGGACTGCTCGAGGTATGCCGCCAGGCGGGTGTGGATGCCCTGGTCGAGGTCCACGACGCCGACGAGGTGGCGGTTGCCCTGGCGGCGGGAGCGGAGATCGTCGGGGTCAACAACCGCAACCTGGCCGATTTCACCGTCGATCTGGCCACCTCCGAGCACCTCGCCCCCTTGCTGGCCGATGTGGCGGTGACCGTGTCCGAATCGGGCATCTCCACCGCAGCCGACGCCGCCCGGATGCGAGCGGCCGGATTCAATGCCGTCCTGGTGGGAGAGGCCCTGGTCCGCTCGCCCGACCCCGCCGCCCTGGTGCGCGAACTGCGCGGCGACGGAGGTGGTGAGTGGTGAGTCTCACCACGAAGGGCTTTGTCCCCCGGAGCTTTGTCCCCCACGAAGTGGGGGAAGGGGCCCCCGCCGGTGGTGGTGGGGCAACATTAGAGCGGGGTAGGGGGGGACCCCGTAGGGGTCGGGTAGAGCGCGCCTTAGATGTCCCGGAGGACCCGCGATGACCGTTTGGGATTCTGAGGGCCTCTTCGTCAAGGTGTGCGGCCTGGGCACTGAAGCGGACCTCGAGGCCGCCAACCAGGCCGGCGCCGACGCGGTCGGGTTCGTGTGGTGGGAGGAGTCGCCCCGGCATCGGGAGCTGGACACCATCCGCCGGCTGGCCGCCGCCTCAGGTGTCCCCACCGTCCTGGTGACGGTCGATCTCGACTCGGCGGCGCTGCTGGACGCAGCCGGTCGGGCCGAAGTCGATGCCGTCCAGCCCCACGGCGAGAATGCCGCCGTCGCCGCGGCCGCAGCCCGGCGTCTCGGGTTCAGGGTGATCCGGCCGGTCAAGGCGGGGTCGGTGCCGCTAGATGCCGCTCCGGACGACCTGCTATTGGTCGACACACCCCATCCCGAGCTTCCCGGCGGCAGTGGGGAGAGATTCGACTGGACCATTCTCGATCTCGAGCGGCCCTTCCTCCTGGCCGGAGGGCTGTCGCCGGACAACGTGGCAGAGGCCGTGCGGACCGTGCGCCCGTTCGGTGTCGATGCCTCCTCGGGCCTAGAGTCGTCGCCCGGCGTCAAGGACGCCGACCTGATCCGGCGGTTCATCGAGGAAGCGAAACAGGCATGAACACCCCCCGACTCGACCGGCCCGATGCCGCGGGGCGATTCGGCGACTACGGAGGTCGCTTCGCTCCCGAGACGCTGATGGGCGCCCTGACCGAACTCGAGGAGGCGTTCTCGTCGGCGTGGGAGGATCCCGCCTTCCGATCCGAACTCGACGACTGGCTCACGGGCTACGTCGGCCGTCCCACCCCGCTCCATCGAGCACCCCGGCTGAGCGATGAACTGGGCGTTGATGTGTGGCTCAAGCGCGAGGACCTCGCCCACACCGGGGCGCACAAGATCAACAATGCCGTCGGCCAGGTCCTGTTGGCCCGGCGGATGGGGAAGCGGCGAATCATCGCGGAGACCGGGGCGGGCCAACACGGCGTCGCCACCGCCACCGCCGCGGCGGCGATGGGCATGGAATGTGTTGTCTATATGGGCGAGGTCGATATCGAGCGTCAGTCCCTGAACGTGGCCCGGATGCGACTGCTGGGGACCGAGGTGATCCCGGTGACGTCGGGGGCGGGAACGCTCAAGGACGCCGTCAACGAGGCGATGCGGGAGTGGGTGCGGACCGTTGAGACCACCCACTACGTGATCGGCTCGGTGGTGGGTCCGCATCCCTTCCCCTGGATGGTGCGGGAGATGCAGCGGGTCATCGGAGACGAGTGCCTCGAGCAGCTGGGCGACGACCTCCCCGACGTGGTGGTGGCATGTGTCGGCGGTGGCTCCAACGCCATGGGGATCTTCTATCCCTTCGCCGGCCTCGCCGTGGACCTGGTTGGGGTCGAGGCGGCCGGCGACGGGGTGGACACGGGTCGCCACGGTGCCTCGCTCGGGGCGGGCACGCCCGGGATCATCCATGGCAGCCGCACCTACCTGCTCCAGGACGCCGATGGCCAGGTCGAGGAGGCCCACTCCATTTCGGCCGGGCTCGACTATCCGGGTGTCGGTCCCGAGCACGCCTACTTCCTCGATGCCGGCCTGGCCCGTTATGTGTCGATCACCGATGATGAGGCGCTGGGTGGGGTGCGGCTACTGGCCCGGACCGAGGGGATCATTCCCGCCCTGGAATCGGCTCATGCCGTGGCCTGGGTGGACAAGGCCCGCGCTGAACTGGCCGGACGGCGGGCACTGATCAACGTGTCGGGCCGGGGTGACAAGGACATGGGCACGATCGTGGAGGCGATGGAGGCGGGCAAGCTGTGATCCGCGACATCTTCTCGGCCGACCGCACTGCCCTTCTTCCCTATCTCACGGCCGGCTTGCCCGATGCCGGGGCGTCGCCCGACCTGTTCGCGGCGATGGCCGACGCCGGGGCGGACGCTTTCGAGATCGGCATCCCCTACTCGGACCCGCTGATGGACGGCCCGGTCATCCAGGCTGCCTCCGCCGCAGCGCTGGCGGCGGGGACGAACCTCGAAGTGGCGCTCCGGGTGATCTCACAGGTGGTGGAGCGGACCGCGAAGCCCGCCCTGGCCATGACCTATGCCAACGTCGTGTTCCGGACCGGCCCGAAGGAGTTCTGCCGCCGACTGGCTGCCACGGGAGCCCAGGGGCTGATCGTCCCGGACATGCCGCTCGAGGAGTCGGCGCCGGTGGAAGGGGCGGCGGCCGCCCACGGCCTCGGGCTGGTTCTGTTCGTCGCCCCCACCTCCAGCGACGAGCGGATCGCCGCCGTCGCCGCCCACGATCCGGTCTTCATCTACGGGGTGGCCGAGATGGGTGTGACCGGTGAGCGGGAGCAATCGAGTGGCCGGGCCGCGGAGCTGGCGGCCCGGGTCCGGGCTCACACCGGGGTGCCCCTGGTCCTGGGGGTGGGGATATCGACCCCGGAACAGGCCGCCGCCGCCGGCGAGGTGGCCGACGGCGTCATCGTGGGCACCGCCCTGGTTCGCCGGGTGCTGGATGCGACCAACCCCGCCGAAGCCGCCCGCAACCTCCACGAAGCCGTCGCCGCCCTGAGAGCCGCGCTGTAGCCCCTCCGGGCCATCGACGCCCACGCAGTTGGTGGTAGCGAGTGTTGGGTCATTCCGGGCTCAGTCATCGAGCCGAGACGCCACCACACATAGCTCACGACTCAAAACCCGCAACCCGTGGATCTTGTGAACGGCCGACCCCGCCGACCGCGTAGGAAAAGATGCAACGGCCACCCCATGTGATCCGTCATCCTGAGCCAGGGAGTGGGGGAGTGGGGATGCGGCAAAGGATGGACGGGAGGTGACCGTTGCCCTCAGGAGCATAGGGTGCGGTTTCGCGAATCTATGGTTTTGTGCCGGAGGCGGGACTCGAACCCGCACGCCCGTGAGGACAATGGTGTTTGAGACCATCTTGTCTACCAGTTCCAACACTCCGGCGTGGAGCCAAGTGTAAAGCTGTGGTACCGGGTCCATATCATGGGTGGGAGATGGATCGCCTGCACAAAAAGTTGTTCCGGCTCACGGACCGGCTCCACGAACTTTCCGAGGAGGAGAGGGCCGTCCTCCAGGAACTCGACATGCACCGGAGCATCGATGAGGATGCCCAGCGCGACGCCGCCGCCGGCAACTACATCGATCGCGAGGAGGCGGGACTGACCCGCCAGGACGTGGCCCGCTTCGAACGCTCCCTGGAATCGATCCGTCGTCGCCGGGAGAAATTGGAATCCGATCGACGGCGACTGCTCGAGAAACTGGAGAAGAGATGAGGGCCCCCACTTCCGACTTCCGACCTTCGGCTTCCGGCTGAACGATGCCGACCCTCGCTCTACTCGACGGCAACTCCATCGCCTACCGTGCCTTCTACGCACTGCCCGAGGACCTGGCCACCACCTCGGGTCAGGTCACCAACGCCGTGTACGGCTTCACCCGCATGCTGATCAGGCTCCTCGGCGACCATCACCCCGAAGGTCTGGCGGTTGCCTGGGACGTGTCGCGCAGGTCCTTCCGCACCGACCAGTACCCCGAGTACAAGGCCCAGCGGGAGAAGGCGCCGGACCACTTCCGCAGTCAGCTGCCCCTCATCGACGAGGTTCTGGAGGCGCTCGACGTCCCCCAGTTGCGGCTGGAGGGCTACGAGGCGGACGACCTGATCGCCACCCTGGCCCGGCGGGCCGTGGAGGAGGGCTGGGACGTCCTCATCGTCACCGGTGACCGTGATGCCTTCCAGCTCATCGACGACCGCGTCAAGGTCGTCTACACCCGGCGGGGAATCACCGACACGGTGATGGCCGACGCCGCCTACGTCACCGATCGCTACTCGATCACACCCGAGCAATACGTCGAGTACGCCGCCCTCCGGGGCGACACCTCCGACAATCTTCCAGGAGTGGCGGGGGTGGGGGAGAAGACGGCAGCCAAGCTGCTCAACAAATACGGATCACTCGAGGGGATCTACGAGGCTCTGGACGATCAGACGCCGAAGCTGAGGGAGAACCTGGCGGCGGCTCGGGAGCAGGTCTTCTTGAACCGCGAGTTGATGCGCCTGGTGGCCGACGTCGACGTCCCAATCGATCTGGAGGCTCTGCACCGGGGAGAGTGGGAGCAGGCGAAGGTCAAGGACCTGTTCGAGAGCCTCGAATTCCATTCCCTGTGGGAGGACCTGCTGTCGGTGCAGCCGACGGCGGCGGACCTGCCGGGAGAGGTACTGGACATCGAGACCACCCTGCTCACGGCCCCCGCCGAGGTGGCCGGGTTGGCGGACGGGAAGCGCCTGGTGCTCGACGTCGTCATGAGTGATGGTGAGGTGTTCGGGCTCGCCGTCGCCCGAGATGCAGACTCGGCGGCGGTGGTGCCCCTCGATGCGCTGGATCCGCTGGACGTCGCGTTGGGCGATCCGGCGGTGGCCGTGATCGGCCACGACGTCAAAGAGGCGGTCAGGGTCCTGGTAGGAGAGGGGCTCGACGTGTCGCGGGTGGCGATGGACACCGCCCTCGCCGCCTACGTGCTCAACCCCTCCTCCCGCAACTACGACTTGGCCGATGTGGCCGGGCGCTACCTGGGACTCGAGCTGGAGTCGCCCGATGCCGAGCCGGAGGCGGAGGGGACCCTCCCCTTCGACTCCGGTCCCGACCTCGAGGCGGCCGGCCGGCGGGTGGCGGCCGTCGACCGGCTCGCCGACCGGATGTGGTCGGAACTGGAGGCGCGCGACGAGCGGGACCTGTTCGAGCGATTCGAGCTCCCCCTGATCCCGGTTCTGGCCCGGATGGAACTGGTCGGCATCGGCGTCGACCGCCCCTACCTCGAGGGCCTGGGTGAGGAGCTCCGCACCGAGCTGGCCCACCTCGAGACCCAGATCCACGAGATCGCCGAGGAAGACTTCAACGTCAACTCCACCGACCAGCTCCGCTACATCCTCTTCGAGAAGCTGGGGCTGCCGGTGCAGAAGAAGACCTCCACCGGCAAGCCGTCCACCGACGCCTCGGTGCTCGAGAAGCTGGAGCACCCGATCGTGGAGGCGCTGCTGCGCTACCGGGAGCTGGAGAAGTTGCGGTCGACCTACGTCGACGGCTACCTGCCGCTGGTGACACCCGAGGGCCGGATCCACACCCGGTTCAACCAGATGGCGGCCACAACCGGCCGCCTTTCCTCGGACCGTCCCAACCTCCAGAACATCCCCGTCCGTTCCGAGACGGGCCGCACCATCCGTCGCGCCTTCATCCCCCGGCCGGATTGGACCTTCCTCGTCGCCGACTACTCCCAGATCGAGCTGCGGGTCCTGGCCCACATGTCCGGCGATCCCGGGCTGCTGGAGGCGTTCAACTCGACCGACAGCGACATCCACACCGCCACCGCCGCCCGGGTGTGGGGAGTTCCGCTCGAAGAAGTGCAACCGGAGATGCGCCGGCGGGCCAAGATGATCAACTTCGGCCTGCTGTATGGCATGGAGGCGTTCGGGCTCGCCTCGCGGCTGGGGATCTCCCGGGAGGAGGCCGCCCACCACATCGAGGCCTACTTCGAGCAGTTCCCCGACGTGAAGGAGTTCATGCAGGGGGTGGTGGTCCAGGCCCGCAACCAGGGCTACACGACCACTCTGTTCGGGCGCCGCCGCTACCTGCCCGAGCTCAAGAGCGACAACTTCCGCATCCGCCAGATGGGGGAGCGGATGGCGCTCAACGCCCCGGTGCAGGGAACGGCTGCCGACATCATCAAGTTGGCCATGGTCGAACTCGACGCCGCCCTCGTCGACCGGGAGATGGAATCGAGCCTGCTGCTCCAGATCCACGACGAGTTGGTACTCGAGGCTCCTCCCGAAGAACTGGAGGATCTCAAGGCTCTCACCACGGAGGTGATGGAAGGGGTCTGCACCCTCGATGTCCCCCTCCGGGTCGACCTCGGCACCGGCCCCAATCTGGCCGAGGTCAAGGACTAACTGTGCTCCGCGGGGAGGTTGTCCTTGAGGATGCTGGCGGGGGTGGCCCAGCCGAGTGATCCGTGGGGTCGGTGATGATTGTAGAAGTGGATGAACCCGGTGTAGGCCTGGTGACGTTCGGTCTCTGAGTCCCAGTGTCGGATGTAGGCCCATTCCTCGAGGAGGATCCGGTGGAACCGTTCGACTTTGCCGTTGGTCTGGGGTCGTCGTGGCCGAGTCTTTTTCACCGTGGTGCCGGTGGCTGCGCAGCCTCGATGCCATAGCCCCGACCGGTAGCAGGAGCCGTTGTCGGTTAGCACTCGTCTTGGGGTGACGCCGCGGGAGAGGAACCAGGCTGTGGCTCTCATCCAGAACCCGGCGGCAGTCGCTGCCTTCTCGTCTCCGAGGACC
>DATHVR010000036.1:0-3926 GCA_035461175.1 Acidimicrobiia bacterium
GGGGCGGGCCACTACCGAGGCGAGGATGTCCGGGGTCGGTTCCAGCTCGATAGTGGGGGGCCCATCGGAGCGAGCATGCTTCTCGGTCGCCGGTCCCCGCGGGGCGAAGTCGGCGACGGCGGCTGCGAACACGGCAACGTCGGGAGCCACCTTCTCGACGGCGGCGAGCATCTCCTGGGCACTTTCAACGGCGTGGACGACGACGCCGGCATCGGCGGGCAGCGACGATGCCGTGACCAGTTCCACCCGGGCGCCCCGCCGAGCGGCCACGTTGGCTATGGCGTGGCCCATCTTTCCCGAGGAACGGTTGCCGAGATAGCGCACGGGATCGATCGCCTCCCGGGTCCCTCCGGCGGTAACCAGGACTATGAGGCCCTCGAGCGAGCGGTCGAACAGGCCCGCGGCGAAGGCGATGATCTCCTCCGGTTCGGCCATCCTGCCCGGGCCGACATCCCCGCCCGCCAGTTGGCCGCTGCCGGGACCGACAACGGCATGGCCGTCGGACCGCAGCAGCTCGAGGTTGCGCCGGGTGGCAGGATGCTCCCACATCTCGGTGTGCATGGCCGGAGCGAGCAGCACCGGTGCCCTGGTGGCGAGCAACGTGGCAGACAGCACCTCGTCCGAGAGCCCGTTGGCCAGACGCGACAGGGTGGCGGCGGTGGCCGGGGCGACAATGACCAGATCGGCCCAACGGGCCAGCTCGGTGTGGGGGCTGACCGTTTCCGACGCAAAGAGGTCGGTCACGGGATGATGGCCGGTGACGGCGGCGAAACTCTGCGGTCCTACGAAACGGATGGCGGCACTGGTCATGACGACCCGCACCTCCGCTCCGACCTCCGCCAGGCGGCGGGCCAGATAGACCGACTTGTAGGCGGCTACTCCTCCGGCGACGCCGAGGACGACCCGCCGGCCGTCGAGCATCAGTCCTCTTGCTTCTCGACGGCTACCTTGCCCTCGGAGATCTCCTCCATGGCGATCGTGAGGGGCTTGCGGGACAGTGAGTGCACCTGGGGCGGCACGTACTCACCGATGCCGGCTCCCAGCTGGTTGAAGTAACCGTTGATCTGGCGGGCCCGGCGGGCGGATACGACCACGGCGGCGAATCGGTTGCCGATGGTGTCGATGACGTTTTCGATCTTCATGTGGTGATCAGGGTAATCGGAGTCGACGGCGAATCACAGGTCGGTGGTCTCGGTGAGGCTGTCGTGGACGGCGAGCGCCGCCCGGAGGGCGTTGTCTCCCAGGAGGCGGGTCCGGCCTCCCGGCGGCGGCGCCTCGGTGCCGCCGATCCAGCCCACAATTCCAGCGAGGGAGCGCAGGGCGGCGGCGGCGACCCGGCTCTCCTCGATCCCTTCGGCACGACCGGTTCGCAAGAGCGCCTGGCGGTAGGCGGCCAGGACGGCGGGACCGAACTGGCCGTACTGGGACGGCGACATCCCCTCGATGAGCAGACGGGCCACGTCCACCTCGGGGGGTCCGACCATGGCGCCTTCCCAGTCGATGAACACGGGGTCGTCTCCCGACCAGAGGACGTTGTCGAGGTGGGCGTCGGTATGGATGAGAGTCCGGGCGCCACCCCACAGGGCCTCGTGGACGCTGGGGAGTCGGGTACCGAGCGTCGCGATCAGAGACCGGTGTTGGGGAGCAAGGCTCTCGCCGCGTTTGGAGAGGAAGCGGTCGACCGTGTCGTCTGTCAGTACGGCGGGTTGGGATCGCTGGGGCGGCGAGAGGGGACGGAGCCGGTCGAGGGCGGAGTCGTTCCACCACCGTCCGTGCAGGCGGGCGAGCGCTCCGGCCATCGCCTCTGCTCCCTTGCGGGTCGTCCCGGCGAGGACGTCACCCTGGATAGCGTCGACCACCGTTCCGACGACGAGATATCCGCGGCCGTCGGCCACCTCTCCGCCGAAGAAGGGGGGCGTGACGATGGGGGTGTCCGGGGCGTAGTGGCGGTAGAAGGCGATCTCACGGCTCGCGTTCGCCTCGGTCGTGAGCTTGACGACGACATCGACCTCCTTGCCCTGCCCGTCCCGACCGATGACCCGGCAACAGTGCCCGGAAATCCCGAAGTCGATCCCGATCCATTCGGTGGATCGAATCTCACAGCCGGTCACCTTCGACAGCCACGGCAGGCTGGTGGAGCGGGGTCGGATGGAATCGGGCCGGTCAAGGATCGATATCCAGGATCTCCAGTATCTCGGAGGTGGCCTGCTCCACATCCTCGTTGACCACGACATGGTCGAACAGTTCGGGAGCGGCCGCCAACTCCTCGTCGGCGATACGGAGCTTGGCGGCGATATCCTCTTCGGCCGTGTCGGCCCGTCGCTCCAGGCGGCGGCGCAGAGCCGAGCGGGAAGGAGGGGCGATGAAGATCATCATCGCCTCGGGCATGGCCGCCCGCACCTGGCGTGCTCCCTGCACTTCGATCTCCAGGAGGACGTCGCGGCCGTCATCGAGGGCCGCCGCGGCTGCATCACGCGGCGTCCCGTAGTAGTTGCCGTTGAACACCGCCCACTCCAGCAGGTCGTTGGCCTCGATCAGTCGCTCGAACTCGGGCCGTGTCACGAAGCGGTAATGGAACCCGTGCACCTCCCCGGGCCGCGGGTCCCGGGTGGTGGCCGACACCGAGAAGTGGAGCGGGATGCGCCGGCGAAGTTCGGCGACGATCGTCGATTTGCCCACTCCCCCCGGCCCGGCGATGACGATCAGCCGGCCGGTCCGGTTCGGTTCAGGAGAACTCGGAGAGCAGACCGGCACGCTGGCGTTCACCGAGCCCTCGCACGCGGCGGTTGTCGGCGATCTCGTATTTCTCCATGAGGCGCTTTGCCTTCACCTTGCCGGTACCCGGCATCGACGCGAGCAGCGACTCCACCTTGATTCCCCCGATCAGGTCGTCGGCCTCGGCTCGTTCCAGTAGTTCGGCGAAATTGATGGTGCCGGTCTTGAGCAGCTCCTTGGTCTCGGCGCGGACGCGTCGGGCCTCGGCAGCACGGGCCAAGGCGGCGGCGCGCTGCTCGTCGGACAATTCAGGTGGCTTCATGGATCCTCCCACGAGCGGACGCGTCGACTGTATCAGGTGCGGCTACGGTGCTGCCATGCAGTCCTTCGTCGTCGGCGACCCTCGTCATAGCCCGTGACCTCTCCCTCGCGGCCGCCGGGCGCCTACTTCATCTCCGGTGCCAGTTCCGGATTGGGGGCCGAGATGGCCCGTCGGCTGCTGTGGCGGGGCGACTCGGTGGCGGTGGCGGCGCGCCGGGTCGAACGCCTCGAGGCACTGGCCGAGGAGACCCGCTCCAGTCCGGGCCGGGCCACGGTTCACCCCCTCGACGTGACCGATGCCGCCGCCGTCTTCCGGGTTATACAGGAAGCCGATGAAACCCTGGGGGGCCTGGACGTGGTGGTGGTCAACGCCGGTCGGGGCGGCGGGGCCAGGCAGGGAACCGGCCGCTTCGCAGACAACCGGGCGATGGTCGAGACCAACCTGATCGGAGCAATGGCCCAGATCGAGGCGGCCCTGGAGATCTTCCGTGCCCGCGGTCGGGGACACCTGGTGCTGGTCTCCTCGCTGGCCGGGACCCGGGGCCTGCCCGGTTCGATGGCGCTGTATTCGGCGACCAAGGCCGCCCTGTCCTCGATCGGCGAATCGCTGCGGATCGAACTGGACGGGAGCGGAATCGGGGTCACCACCCTACATCCGGGCTTCATTCGCTCACCCATCAACGAGGGCAGTGGCTTCCCCTACATGACCCCGATCGGGAAGGGGGTGGATGCGATGATCGTGGCGATCGACCGTCGCCGTCCCGACGCCGTGGTTCCCGCCTGGCCCTGGGTCCCGCTGGACTGGTTGATGAAGCTGGTCCCCGAGTCGGTGCTCCGCCGCCTCATGAGATAAACACCGCCGCTCAAGAGCATTTTCGCGACAGAATTGC
>DATHVR010000037.1:0-15969 GCA_035461175.1 Acidimicrobiia bacterium
ATGGTGGCAGTGAGGGGCGCCAACCGGACGCTGCAACTGCCGCCCGAATGGTCCGGCGGCTGTCGCTGGCTGCACGTCTCCGCTTACGCATTGCTGCAGGACCCTCAGCGCGAAGCATGTCTAGGAGCACTGGCCACCGCCCACCGGCTCGGGATTCCGGTGTCCGCCGACATTCCCTCCGGGGTGGCGACTGACCTGGGACCGGAACTCGTCGACGACCTGGGACCGGTGCGCTGCCTATCGGCGGGGAGGCGGTCGATCGAGATGGTGACGGGAGCCGCCGGCCCGGAGAGCCTGCTCGAGGGAGGCATCGGACTCGTCGCGGTCACGGCCGGGGCCGGTCCGGTCGGGTTGACGAGGGCCGGCGAGACCGTGGCGGTCCAGCCGCCCCGGGTGGAGGCAGTTGACACCAGCGGGGCCGGGGACTGGTTCGTCGCCGGCTTGATCGCCGCCACCTACCGGGGGTTGGGGCTCGGACCTTCCGCGATCGTCGCCACCGCCCTGGGGACGGCCGCCACCCTCGCCCCCGGAACCGGGACCGACCGCATCGGCAGCCGAGTGGCCCGGGTGCTCGAAGCGGGATGGGACGGGGTCGAGGCCGACTGGGTCGAGGCGGCTCGTTCGGTGCTGTCAGAGGTCGTCGACACCGAGACGGCGTAGCAGCTCGTCGAAGCGTTGTTCGAGCAGCTCCAGCCGCTGTGCCAGATCCGGCCCCGACTCCTCGACCTCGGTCCGGGGTTGGGCGGCTCCACCGCCGGCGAGGGTCTCGGCGACCCGGCGCTGGCTCTGGCCGGGGGCCCGGGGCAAGCGCCGGGCCAGGCCCGCCTCTTCCAGAAGGTCGATGACCGCCTCCACCTCGTCAACGGAGCCGAAGGTCGTGTAGCGCTCGGTGCGGCTCCGCAACTCTCCTGCCGTCTGCGGGCCCCGGAGGAGCAGGACGGCGAGGACGGCCTGAGCGGCGGGATCCAGTTCCAGGGTCTCTCCCGCCTTGTGCCGGTACTTGGTGACCCGGTCGCCCTGGCGCCGCACCGGGGTGGCCAGCCCGAGGTCGTGGAGCCGGACCAGGGCCGGCTCCACTTCATCTTCTCCGAGCGACATGACCGGTTCACGGTTGGTGGACTGGTTGCAGCCGGCGACGGTGGCGGCCAGCGTGAGCGGATAGGTGTCGGGTGTGGTCATCTGCTTCTCGATCATGACGCCCAGCACCCGGGCTTCGACCGGGTCCAACTCGATCTCGTCCATGCGTTCCTCCTCGCTTCTACTCCCAGATCCACGGTTCAGACGGCAACTCACCGGCGATGAGCCCTACCAGGTGATCGGCCAGCGCCACCGGGTACAACGGATCGGAGAGCCGAACCAGACCATCGGGGTCGAGCCAGCGATGCTCCTCCACCGCCTCGACCTCCAGTTCGGTCAGGCCACCCAGATCGACGGCGAGGCTGTGGGCCCGGGCCAGGTAGAACTCCTCGATCGAGCGGTAGATCTGGCCCATGAAGGAAAAGACGGCCTCCCGACGCCCCACCAGGCCGTGCCACTCGACGTCACGCTGGCCCGTCTCCTCCCAAAGTTCGCGCCGGGCCGCCTCGAAAGTGGACTCGCCTGCCTCGGCGCCGCCGCCCGGAGTGAACCACCAGGTGCCGTCGGTGGGCCGATGCGGGTCCCCGCCCCGGAAGAGCAGCGTTACGTCTCCAGGCCCGATCAGAATCACGCGGCCCGACGGGCGCAAGATCGGCTCGACGGTTCCGGTTGACATCGGGCCAGCGTATCGGAAGCGGGATCAGGCCTTTTCGAGCGGAGCCCAGGCCAGCAGCAGGCGGCGCTTGCCCTGGGTGTCGAAGATCACCTCGGCCTCGGCCCGGTCGCCGCTGCCACTGATCTCGCGCACGGTTCCCAGGCCCCACTTGTCGTGGCGCACCCGGTCGCCGGGACCGATCTCGCCCTCCGACACCGTCGTGCGCGGCCCCGCCACCTGCTCCGATCGCGGCCGCCGCCGGCGCTTGCCGGCCCGTTCCACCAGGTGCCCCGGAATCTCATCGAGGAAGCGGGACCGGCGGTTGTAGTTGGTCCCGCCGTACAGCATGCGGCTGGCCGCCGAGGTGATGAAGAGTCGATCCTGGGCGCGGGTGATACCCACGTAGGCCAGCCGCCGCTCCTCTTCCAACTCGTGGGGCTCGCCCAGGGTGCGCATGTGGGGGAAGACACCCTCCTCCATTCCCACCATGAACACGACCGGAAACTCGAGCCCCTTGGCGGTGTGGAGCGTCATCAGGGTGACGGCCCCGCCGCCCTCGTCCCACTGGTCGACGTCGGAGCTGAGAGCGGTGGTCTCCAAGAAGACCTCGAGCCGACGACCGGGCGCCATCTGAGCCCAGGGCTCGTCGACGATGACCGAGCCCTCGTTTGACTCCTCAAATTCTGCCACCACCGACCGCAACTCCCTGAGGTTCTCCACTCGTCCCATTGCCTCGATCGTCCGCTCCGCCTCGAGCGAGGGGATGTAGCCGGTCTCGTCGAGCACGGCGTCGACGGCGGCGGGGATGCCTCCCTCCTCGAGTCGGGAACCGAGCAGGTCGACGAGAGCGACGAACTCGCCGATGGCATGCTGGGCCCGGCTGTTGAGGGCCCCGACCTCGTCGGCCCGTCGCAACGCCTCGAGGAAAGTGATCCGTTCGGAATCGGCGAATCGGTCGACATGGCCGATGGTGGTGTTGCCGATGCCGCGCTTGGGCTCATTGATGATCCGCTTGACCGCCACCTGGTCGGCCGGGTTGACCAGGACCCGGAGATAGGCGAGGGCGTCCTTGATCTCCTTGCGCTCGTAGAACTTGACCGATCCCACCACCGTGTAGCCGATGCCCCGCCGGACCAGCACGTCCTCCAGGACCCGGGACTGGGCATTGGTGCGATAGAACACGGAGATGTCGGAGGGGTTGTAGCCCTCGTCGACGAGAGCGTCGATCTGATCGGCCACGAATCCGGCCTCGTCGTGCTCGTCCTCGGCCTCGAAGCGTGTGATCGGGGTGCCGTCGCCCCGGTCCGACCAAAGATTCTTGGGGGTTCGGCCGGTGTTGTTGTCGATGACCGAGTTGGCCGCCTTGAGAATCGTCTCGGTCGAGCGGTAGTTCTGGTCGAGGACGACGATGCGGGCGTCGGGGAAATCCTGTTCGAACTCGCGAATGTTGCGGATGTCGGCGCCGCGCCAGCCGTAGATCGACTGGTCGGCGTCTCCCACCACGCACAGATTGCGGTGCTTTTCGACCAGTTGCTTGACGAGCACGTACTGGGCCCGGTTGGTGTCCTGGTACTCGTCGACATGAACGTAGCGGAATCGCTCCTGATACTGGCGGGCCGCCTCGGGGAAGGCTCCCAGCAGTTCGACGGTGACCATGAGGAGATCGTCGAAGTCCATCGCCGATGCCTCCAGCAGGCGCTGCTGATACAGCCGGTAAATGTCGGCCACCTGCTCGTGGTAGAAACCGTCGCCCCGGGATCCGAACGTCTCGAAGTCGACCAGTTCGTTCTTGGCGTTGGAAATCGTGGCCTTGACAGTCCGGGGCGGGAAACGCTTGGTATCGAGGTCGAGGTCCTTGACGACCTGGGTGAGAAGGCGGATGGAATCCGACTCGTCGTAGATCGAAAAGCCGCTCCGGTAGCCGAGGCGGTGGCCTTCGGCCCGCAAGATGCGCACGCAGGCCGAGTGGAAGGTGGAGACCCACATCGAACGCCGCACTCCGCCCACCAGGGTACCGACCCGGTCCCTCATCTCGTTGGCGGCCTTGTTGGTGAAGGTGATGGCGAGAATCTGCTCGGGCCGCACCCGCAGGTCCCGGATCAGATGGGCGATGCGGTGCGTGAGGACCCGGGTCTTGCCGGACCCCGCCCCCGCCACCACCAGCAACGGCCCCTCGGTGGCCGCCACCGCCTCCCGTTGGGCAGGGTTGAGCCCTTCGAAGAGGGGCGAATCGGTGGGGGCGTCGGCGTCGGGGCCCACCCACTCCCCACCGACCTCGAGACTGTCGTCGGTGAACCACTGGGCCTGCATCGCGACACCATGCTAGGCCGCGCGACCAGGTGAATCACATGCGTGGAGTTCGCACCCCAAACGGGTAGCGGGTGGTAGGTGGTGGGTTATGAGTCGGAACCCGAACGTCGGAGGTCGGAGTTAAGAGCGTTTTCGCGACAATCCTTTGGGGCCCCGCCCACCCAGCCTCCGGCGACAGACGATTCCCCGCGCGGGACGGTTGGGCGGATGGCCCCGACCACCCCGACGGCCCGACGACCACCCGCGGGGGGTTACAGGGGGGTCGCCCCCACTTGATGTCACCGCGGGGGGTTACAGGGGGGTCGCCCCCCCTTGATAATTACTCAGTCAGTAACCCGAGGCCGGGGGGACGGCGGGCTTCGGTGGATTCGGGGACGGGGGCGACGCTGCCGTCGGCGTCCTTCTCCCCCGCCGAGAGCGGGAGGGAGAAACAGAAGCGGCTGCCGGTGGGAAAGCGGCGCTCGTACCAGACGTCACCGCCCATGGCCCGGGCCAGCCGGCGGGCGATGGGAAGGCCGAGGCCGATCCCCGAGGAGGAGCGGGCGTCGCCCTTGGAGAGCTGTTCGAAGTGCTCGAAGATCCTTTCCGCCGAGGTGTCGGGGACGCCGGGCCCGTTGTCGGCCACCACCACCACGTAGTGATCGCCGTGCCCGAAGCCTTCGACCAGCACCTGTTCGCCCCCGTACTTACGGGCGTTCTCGAGCAGGTTCCGGACTACCTGCTGGACCCGTTTCGGGTCGGCATCCACCATCACTCCGGTCGGCATCGACACCACCACGTCGCGATCGGTGTCGGTGGCGGCGAGCAACTCGGTCACCTCGTGCACCACCTTGCCCAGGTCGAAGAGGTCGGGACGGAAGCGGAGCCGGCCCGCCTCCAGGCGGGGAATCACGAGCACATCCTCGACCAGGTCGCCCAGGTAGAGCGACTGCTTGTGGATATAGGTGAGGAACTCGTCGACCTCCTCCTCGGGCAACTGCTTCCACCCGGTGATGAGGGCGTCGGCGAACCCGGCGATCGACGTGAGCGGGGTGCGCAGCTCGTGGCTCACCATCGCCACGAAGTCGTTCTTGATCGAGTGGGCCTCCTCGGCCGCCGCCTCGGCCCGGCGCATGCGCAGGTTGGCCCGGGTCACGAACCAGACCGCAGCCGCGATCGCCACCAGGCCCAGGATCGGAATCCCCAGGTTGAGCCAGTCAGGTCCCAACATCAGGCAACCGAGGGTACCGGGCGCCTCACGCCGACACCCCGTGTTCGGCCAGGAGCCGGCGGATCGTCGAGGTGAGGACCCCCTTGCGCAGGTCGAACTTGTCCATGTAGACGTCGACCCCCGCCTCCCAGGCCGCCTGCTGTTCGGCGGCCGTCGCCACTCCCGACACCATGATGATGGGGATGTCCACGTCGGCCGAGCGCAGGGCCCGCACCAGGTCCACTCCCGAGGACCGCGGCATCGAGTAGTCCACGACCAGGGCGTCCATCGCCGACTCGGAAAGTCGCTGCACCGCCTCTCGCGCCCCCGGCGCCGCCACCACGTCGAAGCCGGAGCCGGTGAGGGAGGCGGAGATGAGCTGGCGCACGCCGGCGGAGTCGTCCACCACCAGCACCACCGGACGCCGATGACCCTCGGGTTGAGTGGTGCGGGCGAACTCGGCCAGGAAGTGGGGGTCGACCACGACCAGCACCTCTCCCCCACCCAGGAAGGCGGCAGCCGTGATGTGGGTGGCGCCCTCCAGGATCGGGCCGAGGTCCTTGACCGCCACCCGCCGCCGGTCGAGGATCTCGGGGACCGTGACCGCCACCAACCCGGCGCGGCCGCTCATCACCACTACCTCCCGGTCGGGCTCGACGGTCCCGATGCCCAGGGCGGTGGCCAGCGACACCACCGGCACCCGGTGACCCTCGAAGCGCAGCACCCGGCCCTCATCCGACATCTGGGTTCGAGGGTCGGCCAGGGTCATCACCCCCACAACCGAGGCCTCGGGTAGTCCCCAGAACTGGTCGCCGACCGCCACCACCACCATATTCTGGAGGACGAGGGAGATGGGAAGGGTGAGCACGACCGTGGTGCCCTCGTCGGGAACCGACTCGACCTGGAGGCCCCCGTGGATCCGCTCCACCACGTCGGCCACCACGCTCATGCCCTCCCCGGTGCCGCTGAAGTCGTCGGGAGCGGGGCGGGTCGAGAAGTCGGGGCGCAACAGGACCGGAGCCGGGTCGTCGCTCACCTCGATACCCAGCTCGGTGGCCCGGGCCTCGACCGCCTTCCAGTCGATCCCGGCGCCGTCGTCGCTGACACTGATCTGGATGCGGTCATCCCGTCGCAGAGCGTGGAGCGAGACCAGCCCGGTGGCCGACTTGCCTTTGGAGAGCCGGACATCAGGGGACTCGAGGCCGTGATCGACGGCGTTGACCAGGAGGTGCCGGAGTGGCTCGCGCAACTGCTCGACGATCTGGCGATCGAGCTCGACATCGTCTCCCGTGAGCTCGAAGCGGACATCCTTGCCCAGTTTTCTTCCCAGGTAGCGGATGAACTGGGGAAAGGTCTCGGCTGCTTCCCGGAAGGGGATGTTGGCGAGAGCCACCGCCTGGTCCTGGATCTCCGACATCGAGTCGGTGAGCCGCTCCATGTGGGAACGCCAGGCGGTGAGGATCCGCCTGGGATCGCCCCCCTCGAGGCTCACCAGCGAGAGGTCGGAGAGGGCGGAGGCGTCGAGCGCCA
Organism: Acidimicrobiia bacterium; assembly: GCA_035461175.1. GTDB lineage: Bacteria > Actinomycetota > Acidimicrobiia > Spongiisociales > ZC4RG35 > DATHVR01. The sequence continues at coordinate 6,762 of DATHVR010000037.1, forward strand.
CCTCGACCAGGCGATTGATGAGCCGATACAGCTCGCCGGTGTCGACCCGGGTCACGCCGTCGAGCAGCGAGGTGGTGACCGAGGAGAGCAGCCCTCCCAGGATCCCGGGCTCGGCCGGCAGCCGCCTGCTCACGTCGAGCTTTCCCACTCCGAAGGCCCGGTCGACCCGCGCGACCGACTTGGCCAGGGCGACCGGGTCCTCGACCTCCCCCGACCGTCCCAGGCGCTCCGCCAGTTCGATGAGGGCGGCGGCGAGCTCGGTGCTGCGCTCGACCCGCTGCTCACTCAACGCCTGCCAGGCCTGTTCGAGAGCGGCCGCGGCCGAGGCGATCGGCTCGTTGCCCATCAGCCGGGACGACCCTTTGATGGTGTGGGCGTCGCGGGTGGCGGTCTCCAACAGCTCGGTGTCCAGGTTGCCGACCAGCAGCCTCCGGGCCGCCTCCACGAGCGCGGCCGAGCGCTCCTCCAGCTCCTGGCGGAAGAGCGCGATCAGCTCAGGTGAATGCTGTGGATCCAACGGCACTTTCCATCGACGAGCTCACAGCCAAGTATCGGGATCGGAGGTGGCGGCCTTGAGCCGGGCCTGGCGGTTTCGGGCCCGATTCGGGGCTCAAATGGGCCGGACGGCACCGGGGTCACCCTTCGACCTCCGTGCCCACGCCCCGCTCCTTCCCGTCACTCCCATTCGATGGTGGCGGGCGGCTTGGAGGAGATGTCGTAGGCGACCCGGTTGATGCCCGCCACCTCGTTGATGATCCGACTCGACATCCGCTCCAACACCTCGTAGGGCAGGCGCGCCCAGTCGGCGGTCATTGCATCCTCGGAGGTGACGGCCCGAATGATGAGCGGATAGGCGTAGGTGCGGCTGTCGCCCTGGACTCCCACCGTCTTCACGGCGGGGAGCACACCGAACGCCTGCCAGATCTCCCGGTAGAGGCCGGCCCGGTTGATCTCTTCCAGGATGATGCGGTCGGCGGCGCGCAGGGTCTCGAGCCGTTCCCAGGTGATCTCGCCGATGATCCGAACCGCCAGACCCGGGCCCGGGAAAGGCTGTCGCCACACGATCTCGGGAGGGAGTCCCAGTTCCTCTCCCACCGCCCGCACCTCGTCCTTGAACAGGTCGCGCAGCGGCTCCACCAGCTCGAAGGTCATGTCCTCCGGCAGGCCCCCCACGTTGTGGTGGGTCTTGATGGTGGCGGCCGAGGCGCTGCCGGACTCGATCACGTCGGGGTATAGGGTCCCCTGGACCAGGAAAGCGGCGTCGCCGGCCTCGGCGGCCGCCTCCTCGAAGACCCGGATGAAGGTCTCGCCGATGATCTTGCGCTTCTTCTCGGGCTCGGTGACCCCGGCCAGCCGCTCGAGGAACCGGTCGGCCGCCTTGACGTGGACCAGGTCCACCTTGAAGTGGCGACGAAAGGTGTCCTCGACCTGCTCGGCCTCGTCCGCCCGCAACAGCCCGTGGTCGACGAAGATACACGTGAGTTGATCGCCGATCGCCTCGTGGACGAGGGCGGCGGCCACCGCCGAATCTACCCCGCCGGAGAGGCCGCAGATGACGCCAGCGTCTCCCACCTGGACGCGGATCTTCTCCACTTGGGTCTCGATGATGGAATGAGAGGTCCAGGTGGGGGCGGCCTGGCAGACGTCGTAGAGGAAATGCTGGAGGATTTCGGTGCCGCGGGGGGTGTGGGCGACCTCGGGATGGAACTGGACCCCGTAGAGGCGGCGGTCGCGCTCCTCCATCGCCGCCACGGGCGCTCCGGGGGTGGAGGCGACGGTGACGAAACCGGGCGGCGGCGAGGCGACCAGGTCGCGATGGCTCATCCACACGTCCTGGCTGAGGGGCAGATCGGAGAGAAGGACCGACTCCGCCACGGTTTCCATCTCGGTCTTGCCGTACTCGGCGCTGCCGGTGTTGGCCACCTCACCTCCGGCCAGGTCGGCCAGCAACTGGTGCCCGTAACAGATGCCCAGAATCGGCACCCCGGTCTCGAGGATGGCCGGGTCGATGCGGTAGGCGTCCTCGGCATACACCGAGGCGGGACCCCCGGAGAGGATGATCCCGACCGGACGCCGGGCCCGCACCTTGTCGGCGGTGATGTCCCTGCCCACGATCTCGGAGTGGACGTGGGCCTCCCGCACCCGGCGGGCGATCAACTGGGCGTACTGGGCCCCGAAATCGACGACGAGGACGGTCTCGGGCGGGGTGCGGGTCACCCCATCCCCACCCGCTGGCTGCGCTGGAGCGCCTTGCCCTCGGTCTGGATCGAGGGGGCGATCATCACCTCGGCCTTCTGGAACTCCTTGACGTCGGAGTAGCCCGTGGTGGCCATCGCCACCCGCAGGGCCCCGAACAGGTTGCGGCGGCCGTCGTTTTCGTAGGCAGGGCCCAACAGGATCTCCTCCAGGGTGCCGAGCCGACCCACCTCGACCCGCGCCCCCCGGGGCAGGGTGGGATGGAACGTGGCCATGCCCCAGTGGTAGCCCGCTCCAGGGGCCTCGGCGGCGGCCGAGAGCGGGGACCCGATCATGACGGCGTCGGCGCCGCAGGCGATCGCCTTGGAGACGTCTCCACCGGTGCGCATGCCCCCGTCGGCGATGACGTGGACGTAGCGCCCGGTCTCGTCGAGATAACGGATGCGGGCGCCGGCGGCGTCGGCGATGGCGGTGGCCTGGGGAACTCCGACCCCGAGCACGCCTCGGGTGGTGCAGGCGGCACCGGGACCGACCCCGACCAGCACACCCACTGCCCCGGTACGCATCAGATGGAGAGCGGTCGAGTAGGAGGCGCAGCCGCCGACGATGACAGGGACGTCGCAGTCGGCGATGAACTGCTTGAGGTTGAGCGGTTCCTCACGGGTCGAGACGTGCTCGGCGGAGACCACGGTGCCCTGGATGACGAGGATGTCGAGTCCGGCTCCGAGGGCGAGGGGCGAGAGTTGCTTGACCCGTTGGGGGGTGAGGCTGGCGGCGGTGACGATGCCGGCCGCCTTCATCTCGGCCACCCGCTGGCCGACGAGGTCGGGATTGATCGGCTCCAGGTAGATCTCCTGCATGCGCCGGGTGGCCTTGTCGGGCTCCAGCTCGGAGATCTCCTCGAAGTAGGGCATCGGGTCGTCGTAGCGGGTCCATAGCCCTTCCAGATTGAGGACGCCGAGACCGCCGAGCCGGCCAATCTCGATGGCGGTGGCGGGGCTGAGGGCGCCGTCCATCGCCGAGCCCATCATGGGCAGGGCGAACTTGAAGGCATCGAGCTGCCAGCTGATGTCGACGTCGTCGGGGTCGCGGGTCCGCCGGCTGGGGACGATGGCGATGTCGTCGAAGCCGTAGGCCTGACGGCCCGATTTGCCAATACCGATGTCGATTTCCACGAGGGTTCCTCCGCCGAACGTCGTGCTCGGCCCAGGCTACCAGCGCCACCCCCACCCTCGGACGGTTACCCTGCCGCCCGGCAATGGGACCTCGCTGGACGATCATGGACCTGGTTCTAGTGGTGCTGGGAGCCTTCGGCGGTTCGCTCGCTGCCGGCGGGGCGGCGGCCGCTCTCGGCGGTGACGACAACACGATCATCCTCGTCTCCTTCGCCGGACAGTTCATCGGAACGGTGGGGGTCATGTGGCTGGTGGGTAGAGGTCGGGGGCTCGACTTCGACAGCCTCGGCTTCGACATTCGTCCGGCCGACACCCTCTACCTGGGCCTGGGGGTAGTCCTCCAGATCGCCGTCGCCCTGCTCTTCATCCCCCTCCAGCAGGTCCTGATCCCAGAAGGAGGGGCCAGCCAGGACTTGACCCAGATGTTCGCGGACCTCGACTCGGCCGGGGCCCGCATCGCCATGGCCGCCATCGCCACCTTCCTCGCCCCGGTATCCGAGGAGTTGATGTTCCGGGGCGTCCTCTTGCGGGCCGTGTCCCACCGCTCCCGCCGGACAATCCTGTTGGTCACCTCGGTCGTCTTCGCCCTCTTCCACGTCGCCGGCACCACTTCGGGCGGGGCGGCGGTGCTGGTCTTCCTCCAGATCTTCCTGGTCGGTCTGGTCCTGGCCCACCTCACGCTGCGCCACGACCGTCTCGGCCCGGCCATCTTCGTCCACGCCGGCTTCAACCTGCTGACGACCCTGGTCCTGCTGGCCCCGCCCGAGTTGCTGGAACAGCTCGAGCAGGCCGGCGTCTAGACGAGAGTGCACCAGGCCGCGCCTGCCGCGGTCCCATGCTCGCTCGTCGGGTCAGCGGCCGGAGAGGCCGACCGCCTCGCGGACTCCGGCCATCCACTTCTCGGCTTTGCCGCGGGCGTCGAGGGCTCCCCGCTCCATGATCCGGGCCACATCGCCATCGTCGAACTGCTTGAAGCGGGTGCGGATCGGGGTGAGACCCTCGATGACGGCGTCCGCCACCGCCTGCTTGAACTTGCCGTAACCGCCGTCGGCGTACTCGGACACCAGGCTCTCGATCGACCGGCCCGAGAAGAACGAGAACAGCTCCAGCAGGTTGGAGATGCCCGGCTTCTTCTCCCAGTCGTAGGCGACGGTCGTCTCCGAGTCGGTCACGGCCGACTTCACCTTCTTGGCGATGGCGTCCGGCTCGTCGACCAGGAGGACCCGCGACGACAGGTTGGGTTCCGACTTCGACATCTTGGCGGTCGGATCCTGTAGCGACATCACGCGGGCCCCGATCTCGGGCGTGATCCGCTCGGGGACGGGGAAGACGTCCCCGAAGCGGGAGTTGAACCGCTCGGCTAGGTCCCGGGTCAGCTCCAGATGCTGGGTCTGGTCGTCACCGACCGGCACGGCGTGGACGTGATGGACGAGGATGTCGGCGGCCATCAACACCGGATACGAAAGCAGGCCCAGGTTCTGGCCGGCGCGATCGGCCTTCTCCTTGAACTGAGTCATGCGCTCCAGCTGGCCGAGGCCGGTCATCGTCCCCAGGATCCACGACAGCTCGGCGTGGTGGGGCACCTGGGACTGGTAGTAGAGGAGCGAACGGTCGGGATCGATTCCCACCGCCAGCAGCATCTTGGCCGTGTCGAGACGGGAGCGGTGGAACTCGGCCACGTCGTAGGGAACGGTCATGGCATGCAGGTCGACGACGCAGTAGATCGTGTCGTACTCGTCCTGCATCGACACCCAGTTGCGCAGGGCTCCGGTGAGGCTCCCGATGTGGAGGTCGCCGGTGGGCTGGATGCCCGAAAAGACCCGCTTGTTGTCGTTGCTCATTTCGTCTCCCGATCGTGGTGCTGCATAAGAAAAGCCGCCGGAGGGCTCCGGCGGCGGCGGTTAGTCGTGGCGCGCGGAGCCGTCAGTGAGTGCTCCACCACCAGCTGCTCGACGCCATGTTCATGGCGGGCATCCTATCTCATCGCCTTTCGGCCGGCAACGGCGCAAATTCACAGCTTGACGCCCACCGCCCCGGCCAGGAACTCGAGAAACGGCCCCGCCTCCCGGCAGGTGGACACGAAATCGCTCAGGAAGCCGGGAGCGGTGATCCGGGTCTGGCTCAACGAGGCGGCGGCGGCGAAATCCTTGCGCTGCAGGGTCTCGATGAGCGGATGATCGGGATCGAATCCCTTCGGCGGACGCTTGAGCGAGTCCCCGACCAGGTCGAAAGTGCCCGAGAAGGCCGGATCCCCGACCACCTGGCGCCACTCATCCGGATGCTCGGCGATGGCGACCCGCACCGCGGCGGCAGCGGGCGCGTCGGGCCGCCACAGGCCGATCCCGACGGCGGAGTGGCGCGGCTCGAAGCGCAGAAAGATGCTGGGGGTGGATCGGGCTTTGAAGTCGAGGTGACGGAAGTGGATTCCGACGTAGGTCTTGTAAGGCGGGGCGTCGGGATTGAAGCGGAGATCACGGTTGATGCGCATCAGCGAACCGCCTGACTTGGAATCGTCCACGATCAGATGTGGAGCCAGCTCCTCGAGCATGGGCGCCACGTCACGGATGAAGGCGCGGACCGGTTCACGCACGTCGGCTTCGTATCGGTCCCGTTGGGCGGCGAACCACTCACGGTCGTTGTTGGCGGCGAGATCGCGCAGGAACGAGAACAACCTGGGAGTGAAATGACGTGTCGACATGGCGGCGAACGTACCTGGCGGCGCCATCCGGTTCTAGGGGGTCGTGTTCCCGATGGTCGCGGATGTGGCCAGCCTCCGTACCCTGAATCCATGGATTCGTGCGCGCGGCGGTCGGATTCGTGGGAGCCTGGCTCGAGGTGATGGGCCTCGAACTGGCGCTGTTGTTTTCGTTCGTGGCGATCATCCGCTACCTCACCCGCAGGCGGCCCGGCCGTCCCTCCCCGACCGGTGGTCGGCGGCCCCCGCATCCCGCCGCCTACGACGACGCTTGCGCGGCAGGCGGCGACTTCGGCTGACCGGCCGCCGCTTTCCCATCGAACAGACGTTCGCTAAACTGTCCCCATGCCCGATCTCACCTTCCAGGGCTCGCTCTTCTCCGGCGGGGCCGCGGCGGAACCGTTCGATCGCAACTTCGACGGCGTCGAGCGGATCGATCTCAACCGTGGCGCCTGGGTCGACCGCCGCCCTGGCTGGGTCAACGACCCCGATCAACTGTTTGTCACTGCCCTCGATGCGTTGGACTGGCGCGAGGGAACCGAGCCCACCCCCGTGGGCGAGGTACCCCGTCCCCGCCTGGTCGCCTCCTTCGACCGACCCGACCTGCCCCAGGGCCTGGAAGTCTTCCGGGACATGTCGAGCGCCCTGAGCGAGCGCTACGGTGTCGACCTGGTCCGGATCACCTGCAACCTGTATCGGGACGGACGCGACAGCGTCGCCTGGCACGGGGACCGGGTGGCACGGGACCTCCCCGAAGCAACGGTGGCCATCGTGTCACTGGGCGAGCCCCGGCCGTTCAAGGTCCGCCCCAAGGGAGGTGGGCCCAGCATCGGCTGGCCGGCGGGGCGAGGCGACCTGTTCGTGATGGGCGGGTCATGTCAGCGCACCTACGACCACGCCATCCCCAAGGTGGCGGCGGCGGGACCGCGCATCGCGGTCATGTTCCGCCACTTCTATGTCTGATCCCACCGGACCCGAAGGCGGGAAACTCTACCCGGCCGGGTCGACCCCGAGGTCGTCGAGAAGCCCCCGCACCCGACGCTCGATCTCGTCGCGGATGGGGCGGGTTCCTTCGGTCGACTTCCCGGCCGGATCGTCGAGTTCCCAGTCGAGATAACGCTTGCCGGGAATGACCGGACAGGCGTCGCCGCATCCCATCGTGACCACCACGTCGGCGGCTTCGAGGGTCTCATCCGTCCACGGCTTCGGATAGGCATCGCCGATGTCGATCCCCACCTCACGCATCACCTCGACCGCGGCCGGGTTGACCTCGGCGCCGGGAGCGGAGCCTCCGGAGAGGACGCTGACCTGATCGCCGGCGAGGTGCTCGAGCCAGCCGGCGGCCATCTGGGAGCGGCCGGCATTGTGAACACAGAGGAAGAGGACCGTGGGTTTGGCGGTCATGGTGGTGCCTTTCTGTTTGGCGGCTGCGATCAGGCGCTCCCTGGCGAAGCGCTCCGCGAGAAGTGGAACGTAGGTGGTGATGCGGGCGGTGGCCGACAACCGGCTCAGGGAGTCGGCCAGGATGCGTTCGACGGTCTCCCGACCGAACACCCCGGCGAATTCCTGGTGGAGTCGCCCGGAGGCCTGGCGGAGATAGTCGGTGTGGAGGGCGGTGTCGGTAGGCATCAGGTCCTCTCTATCGGGGCGGGCAACGAGGCGTCGGCCCGGCTTCCTAGGGTTTCCATCCGGGCGGCGATCTCTGCGAAGGCTGCTTCGAAGGCGTCGGACCCCCGGCCGACGGGATCGGGGATCGACCAGTGCGACCTCGGCCCGGCCAGCGGTGGCTCCGACTCGAGGGCGCGGTCACAGACGGTGATGACCAGGCCCGCCTCCGAGGGAACTGCCTGGTAGCCCTTGGGCTGCATCCCCGACAGGTCCAGTCCGAAGCGTCGACCGGCCGCCACCGCAAAGGGGTGGACCTGGTCGGCCGGATCGGTGCCGGCGCTCCAGACCCCGTCGTGTCCACGCGCCCGCCATAGGGCCTCGGCGAACTGGGAGCGGGCCGAGTTGTGGGTGCAGACGAACACCACCGATTCCGGCGCGGGGGGCCGACGATCGAGTCCCAGCAGCCTCAGCCCCTCCTCCCGCAGGCACACATAGCGCCGCCGCGAATCACCCTCGGACCGACGCCGCTCGACCAGGCCCGCCTCCTCCAGCGTCTTCAGGTGGAAGGCCATCAGGTTGCTCGGCATACCCGTCATTGCCGCCAGCTCGCCCGGCGTTCGATCCGACGCGTGGAGAAGATCCGCAATCAGGACCCGGTGCTCGTCGCTCAGGGCCTGATGAGCTCGAGCACGTAGTTCCAGATCTCGAACACGATCCTCAAATATCTCAACCATTGTTGAGGAATCTAGTCAGATCCGGTGGCGGCAGCAACCCGGGCCGCATTTTTTTTCGGCCGAGTCGGGATCGAGATCATCTCCACCTCCATCCCGAGGAGTCGGCGTCTACCCGCGACTTAGCTGCCCGTGCCCCCGGACGGGTCCAGCAAGGGAGATGCCATCCGCTCTGCTGTCTCGAGCAGGAGCCGTGCCGTGGCCTCGTCCAGAGTTGCATACCAGTCGAACTGGCGAGGGCTTTCGTCGATGATGGTGGCGGCGATGACGGCAGCGGCGAGGTAGCTCCCCTCGGGTCGAGGATGAGATCCGTCGGAGTCGTGGAGCGCCACGTGGGACCCGGACCGGAAGTGGGCACGCCAGGCCTCGCCCACCGGCGCCACCTCACCGGCGTAGCGTATGGCGTGGCGTCCACCGCTCCACTTTCGAGGTGGTCGGACAGCCATGCTCCTCCCGGGGCGATCACGGAGACGGACATCGGGTGCCTGCCGACCTCGACAGGTCGGCGACCATCGTGGGCAAATTGTTGTACGAGGTGTAGCTGTTCCCGATGAAGAGGACCCGAACCGCGTCGGCACGGTCGCGTGCCACGACGAGGACGCCGACGAGTGCCGCGATCGCGACGAGCCAGACGAGCATGAAAGAGGAGCGCCGACGGCGCCCCGGAGGCGGCGGGGTGAGTTGATCCTGACTCATGCGACTCTCCTCCGACGCCCGCTCGAGAGCCGGCCCGAACCTGCCGGCCTCCACCCGGACGGCAGCCTATCCAGATCGGGACGCCATTATCAGTCTGCGATGCCCCT
>DATHVR010000038.1:0-31157 GCA_035461175.1 Acidimicrobiia bacterium
CGCGACAGAATTGCGCGTCATGGCGCGCAATTCTGTCGCGAAAATCCTCTGGGGCCCCCACCACCCGGAGCTTTGTCCCCCCCGGTGCCTTGTCCCCCGGAGCGAAGCGAGGGGGGAAGGGACCCGCCGTCAGGCGGGTAGGGGGCGGCCCGGCAGGGCCGGACAAACCCGTCTCCCACATCTCCGTTACCACCGCCAGTCCGTGGGGGACAAAGGGTTTTTCCCCGGAGCGAGCGCCTTGAATCAGGCTGGCTGCGGCGACTCTCCTACTCTGACGGGGGTGAGTAGCGCCCAGAAATCAGCCAACACCAACCGCGTGGTGATCGAGGATGTGACGCCGCGCGTCGACGACGGCAGGTACCCGGTCAAGCGCATCGTGGGTGACGTCGTCGAGGTCGAGGCCGACGTCTTTGCCGATGGACACGACGCCGTCGCCGCCGTGGTCCGCTATCGACGCTCCGACCAGAAGACCTGGAGACGGGTGCCGATGGAGGCGGTCGTCAACGACCGCTGGCGGGCGTCGTTCCCGGTCGACGAGGTGGGCCGCTACGTGTTCACGGTGGAGGGGTGGGTCGACCACTTCCTGACCTGGACCGAAGGCATCGCCAAGAAGGCAAAGGCGGGGGTGGCCACCGAAACCGACCTCGAGATCGGCGCCGGCCTGATGACGGCGGGAGCCGAGCGGGCTACCGGCCCGGCCCGGGCGGTGCTGAAAGCGGCGGTCGCCTCCCTGGGCGATGATTCCCTCCCGGTAGACGAAAGGGTGGCCGACGCCACCGAACCCGGGGTACTGGAGGCTATGGCCGCCTTTCCCGACCGCAGTCGCTCCACCGTCTCCGATCGGGTGTACGAGGTCTGGGTCGACCGCGAGCGGGCCCGTTTCTCGGCCTGGTATGAGCTGTTTCCTCGCTCCTGGGGTGAGGGCGGCCGGCACGGGACTTTCGCCGACGTCGAGAACCACCTCGAATACATCTCCGACATGGGCTTCGACGTCCTCTACCTCCCCCCGATCCACCCCATCGGCACCGCCTTCCGCAAAGGCCCCAACAACACCCTGGAGTCGGGACCCCTCGATCCGGGAGTGCCGTGGGCGATCGGCAACGAGGACGGCGGTCACATGGCGGTCCACCCCGACCTGGGGACCCTGGACGACTTCCGCCGGCTGCGGCGCCGGGCCGAGGACCATGGGATGGAAGTCGCCCTCGACATCGCCTTCCAGTGCTCGCCGGATCATCCCTGGGTCGAGGAGCATCCGGAGTGGTTCCAGCACCGTCCCGACGGCAGCATCCAGTACGCCGAGAACCCTCCCAAGAAGTACGAGGACATCTACCCCCTCGACTTCGAGACCTCCGACCCGGCCGGGCTGTGGAAGGCACTCAAGGGAGTGTTCGAGTTCTGGATCGGCGAGGGCGTCCATATCTTCCGGGTCGACAACCCCCACACCAAGGCTTTCCCGTTCTGGGAGTGGGCCATCGGCGAGCTCAAGGGAGACCATCCCGAGGTGATCTTTCTGGCCGAGGCCTTCACCCGGCCCAAGGTGATGAATCGGCTCGCCAAGCTCGGCTTCACCCAGTCCTACACGTACTTCACCTGGCGCAACACCGGTTGGGAGCTTGCCGAATACCTCACCGAGCTGACCCGGGGCCCGGCGGCCGAGTTCTTCCGTCCCAACTTCTGGCCCAACACCCCCGACATCCTCACCGAGTATCTGCAGACCGGCGGCCGCCCCGCCTTCATCACCCGGCTCGTCCTCGCCGCCACCCTCTCGTCCAACTATGGAATCTACGGACCCGCCTTCGAGTTGATGGAGAACACCCCCCGCCACCCCGGATCCGAGGAGTACATGGATTCGGAGAAGTACCAGCTCCGGCACTGGGAACTGGACCGCCCCGATTCGCTGGCTCCGGTCATCGCCCAGGTAAATCGTGTCCGCCACGCCCACCCCGCCCTCCAGCACACCGATGGCCTCCGCTTTCACCCCACCGACAACGAGTCCCTTCTCTGCTACTCCAAGCTGGCTGGCGACGATTTGATCCTGGTGGTGGTGAACCTCGACCCGGCCCACGTCCAGTCGGGCTGGACCAACCTCCCCCTGGGCGAACTGGGAATCGATCCCGAGCATCCCTACCAGGTGCACGACCTGCTCGTCGAACGCCGATACATGTGGCAGGGGCCCCACAACTTCGTCCGGCTGGATCCTCACGCCATGCCCGCCCACGTGTTCGCCGTACGCCGCAAGGTCCGCACCGAGCACGACTTCGACTACTTCGCATGAAAGACGGCGACACCACCCGCTGGTACCAGGACGCAATCATCTACCAGCTCCACGTCCGTGCCTTCCAGGACTCAAACGACGACGGCATCGGCGACTTCCGGGGCCTGACCGAACGTCTCGACTACCTCCAGGAGCTGGGAGTGACGGCGGTGTGGCTGCTCCCCTTCTACCCCTCACCCTTGCGTGACGACGGCTACGACATCGGCGATTACACCGCCATCCACCCGAGCTACGGCACCATGCGCGACTTCGATCGCTTCCTGGCCGCCGCCCACGACCGCGGGTTGAAGGTGATCACCGAACTGGTCATCAACCACACCTCCGATCAACACCGCTGGTTCCAGCGGGCCCGCCGGGCCGCCCCCGGCTCCCCCGAACGGGACTTCTACGTCTGGTCCGACACACCCGACAAGTACCAGGACGCCCGCATCATCTTCACCGACACCGAGCCGTCCAACTGGAGCTGGGATCCGGTGGCGAACGCCTACTTCTGGCATCGCTTCTTCTCGCACCAGCCGGACCTCAACTTCGAGAACCCGGCCGTCCACGAGGCTGTGGTCGAGGCCCTCGACTTCTGGCTCGACAAGGGCGTCGACGGTCTCCGCCTCGACGCCGTCCCCTACCTCTACGAGGAGGAGGGGACGATGTGTGAGAACCTCCCCCAGACCCACGAGTTTCTGAGGAAGCTACGCGCCCACGTCGACGCCAACTACGAGGACAGGATGCTCCTCGCCGAGGCCAACCAGTGGCCCGAGGACGCCGCTGCCTACTTCGGGGACGGGGACGAGTGCCACATGTGCTTCCACTTCCCGCTCATGCCGCGTCTGTTCATGGCGGTGAACATGGAGAACCGGTTCCCGGTGATCGACATCCTCGACCAGACCCCCGACATTCCTGACTCGGCGGCGTGGGCGATCTTTCTGCGCAACCACGACGAGCTCACGCTGGAGATGGTCACCGACGAGGAACGCGACTACATGTACCGGGTCTACGCCGAGGACCCCCAGGCCCGCATCAACCAGGGGATCCGCCGCCGGCTTGCCCCGTTGCTGCGCAACGACCGCCGGCAGCTCGAGTTGATGCACGGCCTGCTGCTCTCCCTCCCGGGTACGCCGGTGATGTACTACGGCGACGAGATCGGGATGGGTGACAACTTCTATCTGGGCGACCGCAACGGTGTCCGCACCCCGATGCAGTGGTCGCCGGATCGCAACGCCGGCTTCTCGCGGGCCAATCCCCAGCGGCTCTATTTCCCCGTCATCACCGATCCCGAGTACCACTACGAGGCGATCAACGTCGAGGCCCAGCAGGGGAATTCGTCGTCGCTGTGGTGGTGGATGAAACAGATGATCGCCCAGCGCAAGGCACTGGCCCCCCTGGCCCGGGGCGACATTCGTTTCCTCACCCCCGACAATCCCAAGGTCCTGGCCTTCGAGCGGAGCTCCGGCGACGAGACGGTGCTGGTGGTGGCCAACCTCTCACGACGAACTCAGGCGGTGGAGATCGACCTCTCCCACCATGAGGGAATCGAGCCGGTTGAGATATTCGGCCGCACCCCGTTCCCGACCGTGGGCGACCTCCCCTACTTCCTCACTCCCGGCCCCTACCAGTTCTACTGGTTCCTCCTCAGCCGGGTTGGACCGGAACCGGACCACGAGCACCCCCGGATCCGCCTGCGGAGCGATATCGACCCCGACGCCGTGTTCCGCGCTCGCACTCAACTGGCTCGGGCACTTGCCGACGACCTGCCGCACCGACGCTGGTTCCGATCCAAGGCGCACACGATCCGGGACACCGAGATCATCGACGTGATTCCCCTCGGCGCCGATTCGATCCGCCTCGTGGTGGTGAACGTCGAGTACCTCGACCAGGACCCCGAGAACTACGTCATGCCGCTGGCCGTCGTCGAAGGACACGAGGCCGTCCACGTGGAGGATCATTCGCCCGACGCCATCGTGGCCACGGTGAGCGGACCCGATGAAGGCCACGCCCTGCTGGTCGATGCCATCGCCGACGAGCGGGTGGGACGCTCGCTGCTCGGCCTCACCCGGGGACGCAAGCCCCTCCAGGGCGCCCGGTCTGAGGTGACCGGCACCGGCCGCATCCGCCTCAAGGGTCTGTCCGAGATGCCGGTCACGGTGATCGGCGCGGAGCAATCGAACACCTCCATGGTCTTCGGTGAGAAACTGATTCTCAAGGTCTTCCGCAAGCTGGAACCGGGCGAGAACCCCGACATCGAGATCTCCCGATATCTGACCGGGCGGTTCGAGCACGTCGCCCCGGTACGGGGAGTGATCACGGGCCGAATCGCCGGCGAGGAGACCTCCCTCGGCGTGGTCCAGGACTACATCCCCAACCAGGGAGATGCCTGGGACTACTCGGTGGGCATCGTCGGCAACTTCATCGACGAAGTCATCACGCTTCCCGAGGGCTCCCGCAGCATCTCGGGAAGGATCCGCCATCCGCTCGACCTGACCGGCTCGGAACCACCGGAAGGACTGGCCGACCTGCTGGCGATGTCTTTGCCCTCGGCCGGCCTGCTCGGTCGACGCACCGCCCAGATGCACGCCGCGCTGGGAGCCCCGTCCGAGGATCCCGACTTCTCCCCGGAGCCGATGACCACCCTCTACCAGCGCTCGCTCTACCAGGCGATGAGGTCGTCGGTGCGGGAGAACTTCTCCCTGATGCGCAAGCGCCGGACCTCACTCGACGAGGAGACGCGGGAGGCGGCTGAAGGTCTCCTGGCGCGGGAGTCCGAGATCCTGGAGCGACTCCGGCAGGTGTCGGCCGAGAAGATCACCGCCGTTCGCACCCGCATCCACGGGGACTTCCACCTCGGCCAGGTCCTGTTCACCGGCAACGACTTCGTGATCATCGACTTCGAGGGGGAGCCGCTCCGGCCGCTGAGCGAACGGCGCATCAAGCGCTCGCCGCTGCGGGATGTGGCGGGGATGCTCCGCTCCTACCACTACGCCGCCCGCTCCGGGCTGTTGCGGCGAATCGAGGAAGGGGTAGTCGGCCCCGAGGCGATAGCCGCACTCGAGCCCTGGGTCGACGCCTGGTTCCAGTGGACCGCTGCCGCCTACCTGGAGGGATACCTGGGAGAGGTCGGGGACTCGGGTGTGATCCCGGCCGACCTCGATCACACCCGGGTCCTGCTCGACGCCTATCTGCTGGAGAAGGCGGTCTACGAGCTCGGTTACGAACTCAACAATCGCCCCGACTGGGTGGGTATCGCCCTGGCCGGGATCCGTCTCCACCTGGCCTGAGATCGGAAGTCGGAAGTCGGAAGTCGGAAGCCAGACGCACTTCCGTCACTGAACGGCACCGCAGATGGGACTGCCATCTTTCCCGTTCAGTTCTAGCCGCCCCGAGGGCTCTTAGAGAGTCGACTCGATGGCGTCCCTGATCGCTTGCGCGTCGCGGTCGAGAAGCGGCCGCTCGCGTTCCTGCACCGCGGGATAGATGTTCCAGCCGTCTCCGGCATAGCGGGGGATGACGTGAAGGTGGAAGTGGAACACCGTCTGAAAGGCGGCTTCGCCGTCACAAACGAAGACGTTGATCCCCTCGCAGCGCAGGCGAGAGCGCCGCAAGGCTCGTGCCATCTTGTGGCCTATCGACCAAACGTGAACGCCAGTGGCTTCATCGAGGTCTTCGAGGCCCACCGCGTGCTTGCGTGGCACGACGAGTAGGTGGCCCGGCGTGACGGGATTCAGGTCCATGAAGACCACCACGGTCTCGTTCTCGTACACGACACTGGCCTCGGCCTGTCGGGCGGCGATAGCGCAGAAGATGCACCCCTGCGCCCCCGATGTCGGGGTCTGTGTCATGCGCGGGATAGTCACAGTGCGTCCAGACAGGTGCAACTCATTTGATTCCGGAGCCGACCATCAGGGCAGGCCGGGCGATGGAGCGGGAATCATTCACGGGGACGGCGGTTGTACCCAAGATCATGACGACTCCCCTCCTGATTCCCGCTCGCGGCCCCTTGCTCACCAAGCGATTCACCAACCTGCTGGTGGGCCTGGTTCTGTTCGGAGTGGGAATCGGCATGATGCTCCAGTCGGAAATGGGAGTCTCACCCTGGGACGTCCTCCACGAGGGACTGGCCAACCGGTTCGGCCTGACGGTGGGGATCTGGTCGATCATCATCTCGGGGGCGGTGCTCCTGGTGTGGATTCCGCTGCGCGAGGCCTACGGGGTGGGAACGATCCTCAACGCGGTGGTGATCGGAGTGGTGATGGACCTCTCGGTCCTGACCATCCCCACCCCCGAGTCCGTGATCGGAAGGGCGGCGATGGCCCTGGGTGGGATCGTGCTGATCGGCTACGCCTCCGGTCTCTACATCGGGGCCCGCCTCGGGGCAGGTCCCCGGGACGGCCTCATGACCGGCATCTCCCGGCTCGGGCCTTCCATCCGGCTCACCCGGACCGTGATCGAGGTGGGGGCGCTAGTGATCGGCTGGCTGCTGGGCGGGACCCTGGGGATCGGCACCGTGGCCTTCGCAGTGCTGATCGGACCCATCGTCCAGTTCTTCCTCCCCCGCTTCCACATCGACCTCCCCTGCACCTCCAGCCCCGCCCGCTGAACCGACTCTCGCAAAAGTGGTTTTCGCGACCGAATTGCGCGGGATAGCGCGCAATTCTGTCGCGAAAAGGGTCAGGGGAGGTAGGTCTGGACGACTGAGACCAGCTCGCCGCCCTCGATGGTGATCATGGCCGGGACGACCCCGTCCACGACGCCGTAGACGTCGGGGTTGGAGCCGTCGAGGGCGGCCACGAACTCGTCGTAGTCCACGGGGGTTTCGGTGGGGCTCCCATCCTCGAAGAGGAGGAGGGCGAGATCGGCCCCGTCGGCGATCGGCACCACCGAGGTCTCATCGGACTCATCGAGGATGAAGAAGTCGTTGGGGAGGTCTTCGCCCTCTTCGATCACACCGGCCTCGACCGCCGCCCGCCGGGCCTCCTCACCGGAGAGGAGCTCGGCCGGATCGATCATCAGACCGTCCCCTGTCAGACCCCTGACCCAGGCAAACATCTCACCGTCGGCCAGGTCGTGGCCCGCCGGCTCGTCGGGGACCGTGGTCGGGGACTCATCCGCCACCCCCGTGGTGGGAGTGGTGGGGTCGGGTTCGACCGCGTCGCAGGCCGACAGGCCGAGAACGGTGACGAGAACCGTCGCCACCAGAGCGATGTTCTTGCGCAACATCGTGTGATTCCTTCTTCTCAACGCCAGATGGCGTACTTCTTGTTTGCCCGGATATGACGAGCAGGATCCGCCGCCGGTTCCCGATGAGTCTCGAGGTCCTTCCTACCGGACCCGGTCTGCGCCACAATGTCGGATAGGTGGTCGATGTCACACGTTCCGAGATCCGGATCCACCCCGACCCCGGCCGGGTGATTGCCCGCCCCTTCCTACCCGGGGCTCCGGCATTCGGCGACGGCCCGTCACGAGTCCACTCGATAGTGGAGCGGATCCGGGCCATCCCGCCCGACCGGGCCGAGGAGGCGACAAGCGCCGTTCGGGCCGGCTTCCAGGGCCGCCACCACGACCTGGAGAAGACGTGGGCGGCCAACTCGACCGCCGCCATGGCCCTGGCCGGTGTCGACGAAGATCGAGTGCCGGCAACGATGCGTGACCTGATCGGCGCCTACTTCACCCAGGAGTACGCTATCGAGGCCGCCGCCATCTGCAACCCCTCCATGGTTCCCGCCCCCGGCACGAACGACGGCGAGTTCGTCATGAGCATGCGGGCCATCGGCGAGGGGCATATCTCCTCGGTCGAGTTCCGCACCGGGCGGGTGGACGGCGACGGCACGGTCGACCTCGACCCGCCCCCTGCCACCCTTTCAACCGGGCGCCGCAGGTCCCCCACCTACACCAAGGAGGAGTTCGGCACCCGTCTCGCCGAGAGCAGTCCCGATCCGGTGATCGTCAGCGCCATCCTGGGCCGGCTCAGCGACCACTTCTCGATCGACGATCTCGACAAGGCCATCTCCGAGGTCGGCCGGGACGGCGTCAGCGAGGCCGCTCTGGCCGAGACCCGCCATCTGGTCCATTGGGTCGCCTCCTCCAACTACCAACTCGAGTTCGGGAGTGGCGAGGCTCTCACCCAGCGGGTTCTGGTGCCGGCCGGGCCGGCGGACAGCCACGGGATGGAGGACGTGCGCTGGGTACGTTTCAGCGAGGACGACTCGACCGACACCTACTACGGGACCTACACCGCCTTCGACGGCACCCACATCCTCCCCCAGTTGATCGAAACCGATGACTTCACCAGCTTCAGGGTGTCGACTATGAGCGGGGCGGGAGCCCGCAACAAGGGCATGGCGCTGTTTCCGCGCCGGATAGACGGGGAGTACGTAGCACTGGGCCGGGCCGATCGCGAGAACATCCGCGTGCTCCGCAGCCGCCGCACCCGCCACTGGGAACGGCATGAGGTCGTCTACCGGCCGGAGGCGCCATGGGAGTTGATCCAGGTGGGCAACTGCGGGCCACCGATCGAGACACGGGCGGGGTGGCTGGTGCTCACCCACGGCGTCGGACCGATGCGGCGTTATGCCATCGGCGCCGCCCTGCTCGACCTCGAACGGCCCGAGCAACTGCTGGCCCGCGCCGTCGAGCCGTTGCTGGAACCGGGTCCCGACGAGCGGGACGGCTACGTTCCCAACGTCGTCTACTCATGCGGCGGGATAGTGGTCGGAAGCAATCTGGTGCTCCCCTACGGGTTCTCGGACCGAGAGATCGGGATCGTCACCATGGACCTCGACGAGGTCCTCGCCTCACTCCAGCCCGTCTGAGCCGGCCAGGGCCCGGATATACGCCTCGACGTAGCCTGCGGCCATCACCCGGCGGTCGAAACGGGACTCGGCCGCCAGCCGACAGCTCATCCGGTCGAGGCCTCCGACCCGGGTGAGGGCGCCCACGGCTTGATCGACCGAGTCGACCAAAAATCCGGTCGATCCATCCTCGATCAACTCGGGCAGGGCTCCCCGCCGCCAACCCACCACGGGGGTGCCGGACATCAGCGCCTCCGCCGCCACCAGACCGAAAGGCTCGTCCCACTCGAGTGGCATCAAAAGAGCCTCCGCGCCGCGGTACAGCTCGCCCATCCCGCCGGAATCGACCGGGCCTAGATGGACCCGGTCACCGTCGAGGAGCGGGGACACCTGTGATTCGAAGTAAGCCCGGTGCCGCCATTCCAGGGGACCGGCCAGGAGCAGCCGTCGCTCTGCCTGGATGGCGGCCTGGACGGCCAGGTGGGGAGCCTTCTCAGGGGACATCCTTCCGGCGAAGAGCAAATAACCACCATCGCCCCCACCGGGGGGAAACGCCTCGGAATCGACCCCGTTGTGGACGGTGGCGACATAACGGAGACCCGGGAAGAAGCGACGTTCGGCGTCGGAGATCGAGACGAAGGGCAGCTCCCGGTAGCGGTCGAGAGCCGGGTGGACGGCCCGATTCCAGCCCACTCCGTGCAGGGTGGTGACAACCGGACACGGCAGATGCTCGGCGTAGCCGAGGGCGTGGACGTGGAGGTGGTTGTGGACGACCTCGAAGCGGCCCGCCCGCGCCTGGCGGGCCGCTTCGGCGATGTGGATCTCCTCCCAGATCCGGGGCTCGGGGACGTGATCGGACTTCCAGGAGTCGAGCGGCGCAGGAGTGGTGGCCACCACCGTGGTGCCCGCTTGTGAACCTCCGGCGGCGAAGACGGTGACTTCATGTCCTGACTGGACCAGGCCGGCGGCGAGGTCGGCAACCACCCGTTCCCAGGGCCCGTAGCCGGTGGGCGGAACGGCATGGGAGATCGGGGACAACAGCGCGATCCGCATCAGCCGGCCGTCCCCACCTCCGCACAAGCCTGGAGAACGGCCAATGCGGAGATGGTCGACTCGGCGCCCTGGTTACGGTTGATTCCGTCCTTCTCCAGTCCGTCGTACCCCGCCCCCGAGCCGGGATCGATGAGCATTGCCCCCGAGTCGTTGGCACCCAGAAACCAGCGGCCCGCCCGCCGGACCTCCTCCGCCCAGCGGAACTCGCCGGTGATGTGCCAGGCGGCGAGGGCAGCCTCGGCGTAGGCGGCGGCCTCGATCGGCTGCTGGTCGAAGCCGGGACGGGGATCTCCCGGCTCCCAGCCCCCCACGGGGGTGAAGGAGAGATGGTCGCCACGTCGCTCGACCCCCGCCAGCCACTCGAGTATTTCGAGGCCCCGATCGAGGAGGCCGCGGTGGGAGATGGCGTCGCCGAGCGTGAGGAGGGCCTGGGGGATCCTCCCGTTGGCGTAGGTCAGGCGCCGCTCCGGCCATGGCCGGTTGCCGCATCCGAGTCGGTCGACGGCCAGTTCCGCCGCCCGGACGGCGGTGATATGGTCGGGTCGGGCGGCGAGGATGGCGGCCGCCCCGAGTGCATGCAAGGCGTAAGGACGCAGGTGGTCGCCCTCAGGCGGGGCCAGTTGCTCGAAGCCGGCCCGGGCCGCCTCAGCCAGGCCCTGTTCCGGACCCGCCGCCAGTCGACCCAGCGCCCAGGCCGCCCGGCCCAGATGGTCGCCCGGGTGGGGAGAATCGTGCCATCGTCGGTCGAACCCGAGCCGGTTATGCATCGTCCCGTCCTCCCCGATGGCGTCGAGGAGGAGGGCCAACAGCGTCGACCGTGCCCGGACGATCTCGGGCGTGGCAACGGGGGTGAGGAGGACCACCAGTGCCCGGGCGGCGTCGTCGACGGTGTAGCCGTGGCTGCGCCGGGGCACCGCGTAGAGGGCATGCTCGAAGATGCCGGTGTCATCGATCAGTTCGAGCAGATGGGAAAGGTTCGGGCGCGGAAACCAATCGATCACAGGGCGACGCGCGAGGTGAGGGCTCTGTCCACCAGGTGGAGGTAACGCCGGGCGACGTGACACCAGTCCGCCTCGCCGGCCACTTCACACTGGGCCGCCACCATCTCCTTCCGCCGGACCGGATCAGACACCAGGCCGTCAACGGCGGCTGCCAGCGCCGCCGGTTCCCGATGGGGGACCGTGATGACGGCCCCCTTGCGCTCCAGTTCCACCGCCTGGGGGAAGCGGGTCGCTACCACCGGCACGCCGGCCCGGACCGCCTCCACCAGGACTCCGGAACTGGTCTGCTCGGTCGAGTCATAGGGAAGAACCACCACGTCGGCACTCTTCACGAGAGAGTGGAGATGGTGTTTGGACAGATATCGATCGATGAACGTGACACTGTCCCCCAACTGCAGATGCCTGGCCTTGGCCAGCAGCGACTGCCGGTAGCGCTCGCCCTCGTGCGCCAGCACCTTGGGATGGGTCTGGCCGGCGACCGTCCAGCGGGCGCGGGGGTGAGACCGGCGCAGAATCCGCAAGGAGTCCAGACCCCAGTCGAGGCCCTTGCCCGGCCCGATCAGTCCCCAGGTCAACAGGAGGGGACTTCCGGACGTCCCTTCGGCGGTGCGGCCGGCGGGATGCTCGATCGGAGAAGAGTCCGTCCCATGGGGTATCACCTCTGCCCAGCGGGGATCGACGTCGAAATCGGCGCTCAGGAGGTTACGGGCCGACTCGGAGAGCAAAACGGTGAAGGCCGACTCGGCCGCTATGACCTCGAGGATCTCTCGTTCGTCAGGAGATAGGTGCGGCGTCACGGTGTGAAGGGTCGTTATCACCGGCACCCGGAGATCCCGGATCAGATCGGTCACGGCCCGCCCCGAATCGGGTCCGAAGATCCCGAACTCGTGTTGGATCACTACTGCGTCTAGGCCCTCCAGAAGCTGGACCGCTCGATCGGTCCAACCCGCCCTATCCACGGCCAGGGTGCGAGTCGCACCGGGCACGACAACGTCTTCCGACTCTCCTTCGACCAGGCGGAGCACCATCGGTGGTCGACCCGTGACACCGGCGAGGGAGGTGGCGAGGGCAGCGGTGAACGAGGCGATGCCGCACCGGGTGGGCGGGAAGGTGCCCACCACGCCCAGGCGGTGAGTCGGCCCAGGATGGCGGCTCGGCCGCCGGCCGAGCAGGTCGGTGGGGAGGCGTGCCTCCCGGCGTGCAGTCTGTTCCTTCATCGGTCCCCCTGTGGACAGCCTTCCGGATCGCCCGGAACTACCCCGCATCCCCCGGTCCAAAACCGGGTGGCGCGAAACGGTGCACGGGGCTCCATTGTACTGCACTATCAGCAGACGAAAGCCGCCGCCGGCGGGCTAAGGTCCCGTGGATGACCGCCGAAGCCCGACTCGCACTCGACGGTGACTTCGAGATCCACCGCGGCGAACTGATCGCCTTCTGCTATCGCATGCTCGGCTCACCCTTCGAGGCCGAGGACGCCGTGCAGGAGACCCTGATCCGAGCCTGGCGCGCCTTCGACCGCTTCGAGGGACGGTCCTCGGTCCGCACCTGGCTCTACAAGATCGCCGGCAACGTCTGTTTCGACATGCTCCGGTCAAGGCAGCGACGGGCGATGCCGATGGACCTGGCAGGACCCGGCTCGGTCGAGGGCCCGATCGCAGCTCCCCTGGCCGATCGGGTCTGGGTGGAACCGATGCCCGACGCCCTGGCCGGCATCGAAGGCACCGACCCGGCCGACCAGGCGGTGACCCGGGATTCGATCCGGTTGGCGCTGGTCGCCGCCCTCCAGCACCTTCCTCCCCGGCAGCGTGCCGTGCTGATCCTGCGCGACGTTCTCGCCTGGAAGGCCAAGGAGGTCGCCGACCTTCTCGAGACCTCGGTGGCGTCGGTGAACAGCGCTCTCCAGCGGGCTCGCGCCACCCTGGGCGAGTTGGGGCTGGAGGAGTCGGTCGACAAGCCGGGCCCGATACCGGACGAAGAGTTGCTGGACCGCTATCTGGCTGCCTTCGAGCACTACGACCTGGAGGCCCTGACCGACCTGGTGGCCGAAGACGCCCGCCAGTCGATGCCGCCCTACCCGTTGTGGCTGCAGGGACGGGATGACATCTTCGCCTGGTGGCTCGGGCCCGGGTCGGAATGCCGGGGATCGCGTCTCATCCCCACCGTCGCCAACGGACGGCCCGCCTTCGCCCAGTACCGGCCCAGCGGGCCGGGTGGGCGCCACCAACCCTGGTCCATCCAGACGATGGAGGTCCGGGACGGCCGGATCGTGGAGTTCACGATGTTCATCGATGACGGGCGCCTCTTCCCACTGTTCGGCCTTCCGCCCACGGTTTAGGGGCCGCCTCGCCCTGCGACTCCGATCCCCCTACGCCGGCGGCTGCGACATCAGCGGTGACTCCACCGAGGGGTTCGACGAGACGGTGGAACTAGCCCGGCGCTCCGATGCGGCCGTGATGGTGATGGGCAAGGCGGGCCTGACCGACGACTGCACCAGCGGGGAGGGCCGCGATCGCGCCTCGCTCGACCTGCCCGGTGTCCAGGAGGACCTGGTCCGGGCGGTGGCAGCCACCGGCACCCCCGGTGGTTCTGGTCCTGGTGGCCGGTCGTCCCTCGGGCAGCCCGGCCGTGCACGCCGCCGCCGCCGCGGTGGTGATGGCCTGGTTGCCGGGACGGCACGGGGCCAACGCCATCGCCGATGTCCTGGTGGGCGATGTGAACCCGGGTGGCAAGCTGCCGATCACCTATCCGCGTTCGGTGGGCCAGATCCCGTCTACCACTCGCACAAGGTGTCGGGCAACCGGTCGCACTGGAAAGTCGACTACGCCGACCTGCCCGCCGAGCCGCTGTATCCCTTCGGCCACGGCCTCAGCTACACCACTTTCGAGCTGGCCTCCGCTCTGGACCCGGTCGAGGTGACGATGGACGGGTCGGTGACGATCAGCGTCGACGTCTCCAACACCGGCGATCGCGATGGGGACGAGGTCGTGCAAGTCTATGTACGCGACCTGGAGGCGAGCGTCACCCGGCCGGTGTCCGAGCTGAAGGGGTTCGCCCGGGTGACGGTCCCGGCCGCCACGACGCACCGAGTCGTGTTTCAGATCGATGTCGGCCAGCTCGGCTTCAGCGGTCCCGACCACGAGTACGTCGTGGAACCCGGCAAGTTCGAGGTGTCGGTGGACACGTCGGCGGGCGCGCGACGTCCGGTGGGCACCTTCACCGTCGCCGCCGGAGCAACCGCGCGCCGAAGTCCTTCTCGGGCACCGTCGAGATCACCGACTAGGCCCCGACTCTGTGTCGGGAAGGCCGGCCGGTTCGGCTAGGGGACGGCCGAGGAATCGAACTCCGCCCACTTGCGGTGGAGGGAGATGAGGGTGTCGACGGTGACGTCGACGTCGGCCTCGTCGGTCATCCAGTTCGAGACCGAGATCCGGATGGCCGGCTCCCCGTCCCACAGGGTGGGGGTGGGATAGGCGATCCCGCTCTCCTGCAGTGCTGCCAGCACTCGGGGGGTGTGCGGATCGGAGACACCGTTTGCGTCCCGGCAACGGACCAGTACCTGGTTCAGCTCGACCTCGTTGAGCACCTCGATGCCGGGCTCGCCGGAGAGGCAGTGGGCGTAGCGCCGGGCCATTGCGGCGGTGCGTTCGATCATCTCGACGATCCCCGTTCGGCCCAGCGCCCGGATGGTGGCGTAGACGGCGGTGGCCCGTGCCCGGCGGCTCATCTCCGGATTCCAGTCGATCGGATTGCGGGTCTCGCCCCCTTCCGGGAGGTAGTCCGCCCGCAGAGTCAGGGCCCGCCGGTGGGCCTCCGGATGGGCGGTGATGGCGATCCCGCAGTCGTAAGGAGTATTGAGCCATTTGTGGGCGTCGGTCGACCACGAGTCGGCCCGTTCGATACCGGCGAATCGGGGCCGGAACTGGTCGGAGGCGAGTCCCCACAGGCCGATGGCACCGTCGACGTGGAGCCAGACCCCTCCCTCCGGTCGGCGGTCGCGCTCACTCTGGAGGAGGTCGGAGATCTGGTCGAACCGGTCGATCCCGCCGGTGTTGACCTCGCCGGCCTGGGCGCAGACGATCAGAGGCCCCTCCCGGCGGGCGACGGCCTCGGCCAGGGCCGGGATGATGATGCGGGCGTTGGCGTCGGTCGCCACCCGGACCGCGGTCGACTGACCAAACCCCAACAGGCGCAGAGCCTTCTCCACGGTGTGATGGACATGCTCGCCCACCACCACGGTGATCGGGGGTCCGCCGGCCAGACCGTCGGCATCGACGTCGTAGCCGTAGGCCGCCGTCACCCCACTACGCGCTGCCGCCAGACAGACCAGGTTGGCCACCTGTCCCCCGGTAACGAAGCCCACGCCGGCCCGGGCCGGAAGGCCGGTCAGTTCGAGCACCCAGCGCGCCGCCAGGTTCTCGATCGCCGCCACGGCCGGAGTGGGATCGGCCATGGCGGTGTTCTGGTCCCAAGCTGCCACCAGCCAGTCGGCCGCCACGCCCGCCGGCGTGGCACCCCCGATCACCCAGCCGTGGAAGCGGGGCGAGTTCATCGCCATCAGACCCGGCTCGGCGGTGGCGGCGAGTTCCTCGATCACCCGGGTCGGATCCATCGGCCCCTCGGGAAGCGGGGCATCGAAGCGCGCCGCCATCTCCTCCATGCCCACCTCGGGCCGCACCGGCCGCTTCTCCAGTGACTCGAGCCAGCGCAGAGCGGCATGGTGGGCTGCTTCGAGCGGGCCGCTCCAGTCAGGGTTGTTCATATCCCCGGCAGTATGACGACCCCATCCGTTTTGTGGGTCGGAATTGGCGCCCGCGGTGTCCTTTCCGACCCCCAAAAGGGGTTCTCAGTCGAGGGCGAGGGCGTCCCGGAGCACGGCCACCCGTTCAGGGACGACCCGGAACCAGGCCCACTTGCCCCGCTGTTCGCGCACGAGTAGACCGGCTTCGGCCAGAATCGAGAGATGGTGGCTGACGGTGGGTTGGCTGCGACCGACCGGATCTACCAGGTCGCAGGCGCACACCTCTCCCTCGGGACTGGTGGCGATCAGGCTGAGAAGCCGCAGGCGCACCGGATCGGCCAGCACCTTGAAGCCGGCCGCCAACTCTTCGGCATCCTCCGAGGCGATGGCTTCGGTCAGAACCGGTTCGCAGCAACTCTGGATCACCTTTACGTCCATGCCACGATCCTACCTTGTCACTTCGATGATCATCAATGCACCAACATGCGCACGGCCAATCCGAGGATGATGAGGTTCCCCACCACCAGCGCCACGACCCGAGCGGACGGAGGCAGCCCCCGACGCCCGAAGGCGCCCACTCCGGCCAGCAGCAACTGCCAGGAAAGGGAGGCGGCGAAGGCCCCGACCGCAAACACAATCGCACCGCCGGCACCGACCGGACGACCCACCACGTTCCCCAGCACCATCGAGGTGAAGTAGATCACCGTGAGGGGATTGATGATCGTGAGGCCGAGGAAGCGCCCGTAGGTCGCCATCATCTCGCCCCGGTTGACGCTGACGGTGCCGGGTGAGTGGCGGGCACTTCGACGCAGTACGGCCAGGCCCCACACCGCCATCGCGATGAGCACCAGTGCCGAGGCGAGCCGGATAGGCCCTGCCCACGGCTCCAGCAGGCGGGCGGCGGCCGCTCCGACCGTGACCGCCACGGTGGCGTAGACGAGGTCGGCGGTGGCAGCCCCGGCTCCGGCGGCGGCGGCACACGGGAAGCCGCAGCGCATCCCCGTTCCCAGGATGAGGACGGCGATGGCTCCCACGGGGATGGCGATGCCGTAGCCGGCGAGGACACCATCGAGAAAGGCGTTCATCGGGCCAGGTCGCTCACGCCGCCGCGGGGCATTCGGCGCAGGTCGGTGCTTCCTGCCGTACCGGCACGAGTCCGGAAGGGCGTCGGCGGGTGGGCTGTCGAGTCACGACCGGAACCGACTTCACCAGCCGGTCACGGACGGCGTGGGCGATGCGCAGATCTCCCATCAACATGGCTGTCTCTTTTCCTGTCATATCGAACACTTTCGATATCAGGCTACCGGATTCCATCGATGCCTGTCAATATGTTTTTCGTCTATCGTCGCCCGGGATGCGAATCAGTGACAGGGACCGACGCCACCGTCTCTTCCAGCGCCACCATCTCACCGGCAAGGCGGCCGACGGGCTCGAGGCGGTGCGGGCGGTGGCCGCCCTCCACTCCAGCGATCCCGCCACCCCCTACCTCGGGCTGTGGGCCCGCGTGAAGGGATTCACACCGGACCATCTCGATTCGCTGCTGCTCGAGGACCGCTCGCTGTGGAGACTCCACGCCATGCGCCGGACATTGTTCGTGGTCCCGACGTCGGAGGCGGGCGCATATCTGGAGGGGGCGGCGGGCGACATCGCCTCCAAGGAGCGGAGCCGGCTCCTCGGCTGGCTGGAAGGGGCGATCGACGACCCCGCCGACTGGCTGGTTCGGAGGTGCCAGGAAGTCGAGAGCCTGCTGGCCTCAGGAGAGATGAGCACCCAGGAGATCGCGCGAGCGCTTCCCGGACCGGACATCCGGATCAGCGTGGGATCGGGGAAGTGGGCGACGACCATGCCCGCCGTTTCCCGCCTCCTCCTGGTGATGGCGATGGAGGGCCGCATCCTCCGCACGGCGGCGGCGGGATCGTGGCGGTCGAGCCAGTACCGGTGGGCGGCGGCAGCCCGCTGGCACGACCGGGCGGTGGAAAGGCCCGAGCCGGACCAGGCCCGGACCCGGATCCTCACTTCGTACTTGGCCTCCCACGGCCCGGCCACCATGACCGACCTGCGCTGGTGGACCGGATGGACGGTGGCCCGGGTCCGGGCCGCCCTCTGCGCTTGCGACATCGCCGAGGTCGAGCTGGAGTCGGGCGGAACCGGCTACGTCCTGGCAGACGACCCCGGGTTCGACGCCGCCGATCCCGAGGCGGTGGCCTTCCTTCCTTCTCTCGACCCCACACCGATGGGATGGAAGGAACGCGCCTGGTACCTGGGCCCGCACACCGACTCGATCTTCGACCGCAACGGCAACGCCGGCCCCACCATCTGGACGGCGGCGGGGATCATCGGGGGATGGGGCCAGACCCCCGACGGCAACGTGGTCTACCGCCTGCTGGAGCCGGTCGACGACGTCACCGCCGACCGGGTCGAGGAACGGGCCGCCGAGCTCACCTCCTGGCTCGACGGCACCGTCGTCACTCCCCGCTTCCGCACCCCGCTCGAGAAGGAGCTCTCGACCATCTAGGTCCGATCGACCTCGGGCTAGGCCAGGACGCTCCAGCGGCGGGAAAAGAGGGAGAAACGCACCGGATCTGGCCAGGTCCTGAACTCCCCGTCCAGTTCCCATTCTTCACCTCCGGCGGTGACCTCCACCCGGGTGGCCCGGACGTGCCGGGCGGCCTCGTGGTCGCCCAGTTCGCCCCGCAGGGCGGCGAACGCCAGGCCGCCCCGCTCGGCCGCACCACCCGCCTCGATCACGAGGACGTCGACGATGGGCTCCGCCACCTCGACGTCGTCAAGAGGACGCAATCCACCCCCGGCGGAGGGGCCGATGAGCAACATCACCACGAGGGACGGGCCGGCGTGGAAAAGGGAGTCGTCGACGCGCACCTCCACGTCCATCCCGTCGTAGGTGAGGCCTTCGGCCAGGGACCCAGCCGTGTAGGCGAACGAGCCCAACCGGTCCTTCCACTCGGTCCCCCGGCGGGCGGCGGCTACACCGAGCCCGGCATGGGCGTTGTTTGCCCCCACCTCTCCGTCCGGGGCTTCCAGCAACGGCAACCTGCGGGGATGACCGGCCAGGACCCAGCGAGCCGCCTCCTCGGGGTCGAAGGGAAGCCTGAGCCCGCGGGCGAGGTCGTTGCCGGTTCCCATCGGGAGCACCCCTACCGGCCGCTCCAGGGAGTCGGTGGCGACGAGGCGGTTGACGAGAAGATGAATGGACCCGTCTCCACCCGCCAGCACCAGTCGACGGTCATCCCCCTCGATCACCCGGTCGATGTCGTCGGGGCCCTCCGTCCAGACGATCTCGGCACCGGCCGCCTCGTCCAGCACCCGGGCGGCGGCCTCCACCCGGTCGGTTGAGCCCGCGGCGGCGTTGGCGATGATCACATACGACACGGTGCCCGGCTCATCTCACCTCGACATCGACCCAGTGGACGGCGTTGACCTCGTATCCACCCAGATTCCAGTCGGGCTCGAGCGGCTGGATGCGTCCGGTGACGTCCTCCGACCGCGAGCCCACCCGGTAGTGGCCCGGTTGGGCTCGCCAGGTCCAATCCCACCCGCACCAGGCGTACTCGGCGAGCGGCGGCCGGAGGCGGGACTCGTGCCAGGTCTCGCCCCCATCGACGCTCACCTCGACTCCGACCACGGCCCCGAAGCCGGACCAAGCCCGTCCGGTCATACCGATCTCGCCGGGGGAGACGACCCGGCCCCGGGTGAAGAAGTCCGGGATCCCGAGCGGCTGGATCAGACTCCGAGGCTGGATGCGGTCGACGGGGCGCCCCCGATCTTCCTCCGACTGGCGTACCCGATAGGCCTGCTCATGCTGGTAGCCGGCGAAGGGCTCGGTCACCACGCTGATGTCGGCCAGCCACTTGACCGAGGTCATTCCATACCAGCCGGGTACCACCAGTCGCAGGGGGGCGCCGTGCTGGGGCAGGAGCGGGGCGCCGTTCATATGGGTGGCGAGCATCACCTCCCGTCTCCGTGCCTCCTCGAGGGTCAGGCTGCGCTGATAGGCCTGTTCGACGCCGCCTTCCACCCCCCGGTCGGCCCCCGTGAACACCACCTCGACGGCGTCGGAATGCGGGCCGGCCGCCTCCAGGACGTCGGACAAGGAGACCCCGGTCCAGGCCGCAGTCCCCACCGCCTCGAACAGCCACGGCTGGCTCACCGGACGCGGCCGGAGGAGGGCACGCCCGTTGCCGGCGCACTCGAGGGTCACCGTCTCGGTCCGCTGAGGCAGCCCGGCAAGATCCGCCAGGGTGAAGCTAACGGCATCCTCGACCGCTCCCCCCACCGTGAGTACGTGGGATTCGGCCTCGAGCGCCGGAATGTCGTAGTGGATGAGCAGATAGTGCAGACCCGCCGGCGTCAGGTCGTATCGCAGCGCCTCGAGTGGCATGCCGTGGTTACGGGCCGCCAATGCCAGTTCCTCGCCGGTTATCCCCGCCTGGGACAGCATGAACCCACTCCTTTCGCTCAGACAGAATGAAGCTAACAGTCGATTCCGGGCGCCGTCGTGCGGACGCCGTTCTGGCATACTCGGACACGTGCAGTTGAATCGCCTCGGTCACGCCGCCCTCCTCATCGAAACCCCCTACGTCAGGGTCCTGTGCGACCCCGGCTCCTACTCGTCGGACTGGCACCACCTGACCGACCTCGACGCGGTGGCGGTGACACACCAGCATCAGGATCACGTCGACGTGGACGGCCTGATGGCGCTGATGGAGATCAATCCCACCGCCCGACTGATGGCCGAGGCGGCGGTGGCCGAGATGCTCACCCAGCGGGGACTGGGCCCCGAGGTGGCAATGGTGGGCGAGACCTTCCAGGTCGGTCCCGCTCGAATCGAGGTGCACGGAGGCACCCACGCCGTCATCCACCCCAGCATTCGGCCGGTGGGAAACGTCGGCTACCTGTTCCAGGAGGGCGATGGAGCCCGGGTGTTCCATCCGGGAGACTCGTACGACCACGTGCCGGAGCAGGTCGACCTGCTCGCCCTGCCGATCACGGCCCCCTGGGCGAAGATGGCCGACACCGCCGCCTTCCTGGCCGCCGTCTCCCCCCGTGAGGCGATCCCGATCCACGACGCCATCCTCAGCGACGCCGGCCGGGCACTGTACAAGCGGCTGGTGAGCCAGGTGGTGGGCGACACCATCCCCCTCCACCCGGTCGCCCCCACCGACACCTTCAGCGTGTGAGTGGTTGGTGGTAGGTGGTAGGTGGCAGGTGGTAGCGAGTGGTGGGTGGTGGGTGAGCCTCAGGACCCAGAACCCATTACCCGATACCCGATACCCGATACCACTGCTGACCTCCGACCTCCGTCCTCCGACCTAGAAGCGGATGGCGGCGGCGGCCCAGTGGAAGCCGGCTCCGAAGGCGGTGAGTATCACCAGGTCGCCGGCGGCGATACGTCCCGTCGAATGCGCCTCCCACAGGGCGAAGGGGACCGTGGCCGACCCGGTGTTGCCGTAGCGGGCGATGTTGGAATACACCTTGTCCGACTCGACCCCGAGTTGTTTGGTGATGGAGTCGATGATGCGCTGGTTGGCCTGATGGGGGATGACCAGTGCCACCTCGTCCAGCGTCGCCCCTACCCGCTCCACCACCTCGGTGACGGCGCCGGTCATCCGCTTCACGGCCTCACGGAATACCTCCCGGCCGTCCATGGCGAGATGCTGGTAGGACCCGGTGTCGATCGTTTCCTGACTGAAGGGGCGCCGGGTTCCCCCGGTGGTGAGAGTGAGGATCTCGGCCTTGGACCCGTCGGTCCCGGTCACGACATCCAGGAGGGTGGCCTGGCCCCCCTCCGACCCCATCACGACCGCCCCGGCCGCATCACCGAAGAGGACGCACGTCTCCCGCTCCTGCCAGGAGATGAGGCGTGAGATCAGTTCGACACCGACCACCAGGACCCGTTTGGGAGCCAGGGAGATCCGGGCCCGGGCCACATCGATGGCCTGCACCCAGCCGGCGCAGCCGGAACCACCCAGATCGAAGGCGGGCACGTTGCCGGCCCCGAGGCGGTGCTGCAAGAAGGCAGCTGTGTCGGGGGTGTAGACCTCGGGCGTGTCGGTGGCGACGATGATTTCGTCCAGGTCGGAGCCCTCGATCCCGGCGTCGGCCAGCGCCATCCGTGCCGCCGCCTCGGCCAGGTCGGCCGTCGACTCATCCGGTGCGGCGATGCGCCGCTCTTCGATCCCGGTCCGGGTGCGAATCCACTCGTCGGAGGTGTCCACATACTGTGCCCAGTCGTCGTTGGTCATGACGTGCTCGGGCACGTAACCGCCGAAACCGATGAAGCTGGCCGTAGAAGTCATTGGCTGAGAGTAACCCTCATCGCTTCGGCCTGACCGCGTACATGCCGCCGTCGACATTGAGCGACACCCCCGTTAGGCCGGGCGATCCGGGTCGAGCGAGGAAGGCGACCGCCGCCGCCACCTCCTCGGGGGCGATGAGGCGGCCGGTGGCCTGGCGGTTCTGCAGCGAGGCCCGGGTCGCTTCAGGGTCCTCGGCGGTGTCGATCAGACGCTGCACCCAGGGAGTGGACACGGTCGACGGGTTCACACAATTGACACGGATCCCCTCGGCGGCGTGGTCGGCGGCCATGGCCATGGTCAGGGCCTGCACCGCCCCCTTGGTGGCCGAATAGGCGGCCCGCTCCGGAAGTCCGGCGATGGCCACGATCGACGACATGTTGATGACGCAGGGGCTGTTCGAACGGCGCAGATGGGGAAGGGCGGCCCGGCTAACCCGGGCCATGCCTACGACATTCACGTCGTAGAGCCGCAACCACTCCTCGTCCGAATTGGCCGAGACGTCGCCGGCGGCGCCGATGCCGGCGTTGTTGACCACGACGTCGATACCGCCCATTGCCTCAGCCGCCGCCGTCACAGCTTCCCGGACGGCGGGGTCGTCGGAGACGTCGCAGCGGATGGCGACGACCGGATCGTCCAGCCCCGCCGTCTCCACGTCGAGAGCAGCCACTGGGGCCCCCTCGGCAAGAAAGCGGTCCACGACCGCCCGACCGATTCCCGCTCCTCCCCCGGTGACGATGGTCCTGATGCCTTCGAGTCCGTGCATCCGCCGAGTCTACGGGCGGCGGAAGCACCACTCCGACCGTCCCGGCTACCGTGAAATCGTGGCCGCGCTACCGCTTCTCGAATGGGTGCTGCGTCTCGAGGCGATCGCCCGCAACGGCCTCACCTTCGCCACAGGGCCGTTCGATCGTCAGCGCTACGAGCAGGTGCGGCGCCTGGCGGCGGAGATGGCGGCCCATCCCGGTGACCCCGCTCCGATCGAGGAGGTCTTCGCCGGGTACTCCGGCTATGCCACGCCCCTGCTCATCTGCCGGGCGGCGGTCTTCGACGAGGAAGAAAGAATCCTGATGGTGCGGGAATCGGCCGACGGACGCTGGACCCTCCCGGGAGGATGGATCGACGTCGGTGAATCGCCTTCGGAGGCCACCGAGCGAGAGGTGAGGGAAGAGACCGGCTACGTCGTCACCGCCGTCAAGCTGGCCGCGATCTACGACAAACGGCGCCACCCCCACCCCGTCGCCGCCCACCACGCCTACCTGATGTTCTTCGTGTGCGAGCTGAAGGGCGGCGACAGCGCCACCTCGGTGGAAACGGAGGCGGTCGAGTGGTTCGCGATGGCCGAACTCCCCGAGTTGTCAACAGCCCGGGCCACCGAGGAACAGATCCGGCGCATGCTCGACCACCGGCGCCACCCGGATCTCCCCACCGACTTCGATTGATCAGCCGGCCGCCACCCTCACCAGGGTCCGGGCCGCCTCGAGGCACTCCTCGGTGGTCACATCCCGGTGGGTCACCACCCGTATCCGGTCTCCCACCGCCAGCACCGCCACCCCGGCGGCGCCGGCCCGGGCGACGACGGAGGGAGCATCGACGGCCCCCTCCCTCAGGCCGAAGATGACGAT
This sequence comes from Acidimicrobiia bacterium, assembly GCA_035461175.1. Lineage (GTDB taxonomy): Bacteria > Actinomycetota > Acidimicrobiia > Spongiisociales > ZC4RG35 > DATHVR01. The sequence continues at coordinate 23,786 of DATHVR010000038.1, forward strand.
GTTGGTCTGGACCCGATCCAGGTCGAGATCGAAGAGAGGGGAGGCGGCCAGGGTCTCGGCGATGGCGCGGGCGTTGGCGTGATCGACCGGCAGGTCATCGAGGTGGTAGTCGAGGGCGTGCTCCGCGGCCGCCGCGAATATCCCCACCTGGCGCATTGCCCCTCCCTGGATGCGACGGAAGCGCCGGGCGCGGTGGATGAGCGACCGGGGCCCGGCCAGCATCGAGCCGCCGGGGGCGCCCAGCCCTTTGGAGAAGGCAACCCAGACGAGGTCGAAGCCGGCCGACAGTTCAACGGGGGTGGCGTCGGCGGCGAAGGCTGCGTTCCAGAGCCGGGCCCCGTCCAGATAGGAGGCCAGTCCGGCCGTGCTCGCCGCCCGCGCCACCTCCGACAGCACCGGAGGCGGCACCACCACACCGCCCGCCATGTTGTGGGTGTTCTCGACCGTGACCAGTGTGGTGGGGGGCAGGATGATGTGGTCCCGAGGCTTGACGGCGGCGGACATCTCATCGGCGTCGAAGTAACCCCGGTCTCCACCCAACACGGTGAACTGGACTCCGGCGTTGGCGGCGGCGGCCCCGCTTTCGGCCAGCAGCACGTGGGCACCGGCGGCGACGAGGACGTCGTCGCCGGGACTGGTCAGGGTGCGAAGGGCTACCTGGTTGGCCATGGTGCCGGTGGGCATCCACAGGGCCGCCTCCTTGCCCAGCATCTCAGCCATCCGCTCCTGCAGATGGTTGATGGAGGGATCCTCGCCGAACTGGTCGTCGCCCACCGGGGCGGCGGCCATCGCCTGCCGCATCGCCTCACACGGCTGGGTTACGGTGTCGGACCGGAGATCGATCACGCAACCGAGTCTACGACCCGGCCGCTCGGGAAGTGGTTGGCCGGGTCAGCGACGCTCGTAGAGGCGATCGCCGTTCAGGCGCAGAGGCACTCCGGGAGTGAAGGTTTCCGCAAGGTCGAGATGAAGGGTGACGAGTTTGCGCACCCACTCCTGGTCTTCCTCGTTCTCCTCCCGTACCCAGCCGTCCCGCAGCATGGTTCCCCACATCAACTCGGAGTACATAACACGGCTGATGTCGAAGTCGCGGACTGTGAAAGTGGTGGTGGCCAGGCCGCTGCCCATCCCCGTCATCGCCTGACCGCAGTCGCAGTCATCGGAATCACAGGTCACCGGCAGACGTACCAGCTCACCCTCGATGGTCCGCGAGTAGTCGTCGGCCTCCATGCCCGCGGCCGTGGCAACGAACACCTTCATTCCCAAGCTCCCATTTCCTCGGATAACCCGGGGATCAAACTACGCCGGAACGGGCCGGTTTCAAGAGGGTCGATCGACCCAAGCATCAGGCCCGACGGCGGCGGTCGCAGTTGGCCTGGGTTGCCTCCTCGAGTCGCCACAGCATGGCGGAGAACTCGGGAACCCGGATGTAGCGATACCGGTCCTCGCCGGGAGTGCAGATGCGGGCCAGGTGTCCCTCCCCCCACCAGAACAGGTCGCATCCCACCGGTAGCGGAGACTCGACGTAAGAGGTGACGGCGTGGCTGAGCATGGCCAGCGTGGCGTCGGTGAAGCCCTCGTCACGGATGCGATGGACCAGGATCTCGTCCCGAGCCGGGACGGCCACCAGGGCGCCGTATTCGGGCCGGCCGCCCAACACCGCCTCGATCGCCACTGCCCGGGTCGACGTCCAGCGTCCGCCCCTCACCGCCAGGTAGCGGGTGCCCCGGTCGACCCGAAAGGTGACGGTGTGCACCGGCTCGTCCAGCAAGGCCCGGTCGCGGGCTGTCTTCCAGACCAGGTCCTCGTCGGTGTCCCACGACTCGAAGGCCTCCCGTGTGACGGTCATTCCCAGGGCGCCCCGTCGGAGCATCAGCCGCTCCCCCAGACCGTCGACGAGCGGACGCTCCATGATCGCCCCCTCGAACAGCCCCATGTCGGCCTCCGCTATGACCGCCGACCGGAGGTTGAGGGAGGCCTCATCGAAGGTGGCGGGCATGGTCGGATCGGCGGCGAGCAGAGTGTCGAAATGCGAGTCGACGCCTTCGGTCCACTCTTCCGGATGGCGGTCCGCCAGCCGGCGCCGCAGCGGCTCGAGCCCGAAGACACGACCATCGCCAGTCGAAAGACCCTCGTCGGTCACGGTGACCTCCTCACCTATCCGGGCAAAGTAGGCCAGGGCCATCTCGACAACGTCGGCGGTGGTGGGGGCGGTGCAATCATCCATGCCCGCCGACAGTATCTAACGATCGATTCGATTGATAGAGGGTTATCGGCGCCGATTATCGCTGACCGACCCGGAGGGTCGTTCCGGTGAAGGCACCTACCTGCTCGCCGTCGGCGGTGACCACCGCCCGCCAGGTCACCTCCCGCTTCCCCGCCGCCATGACCGGGCGAATGTCGGCCCGCACGGCGGCAGCATCCATGCCCCGCCCGCGCCGGGTGAAGTGGGTGGCGACCGCCAGAGCGGTGCCGTCGGCATTGGAGATCAGGCTCATGGCGCAGTCGGCCAGCGAGAACAGGGCTCCGGTGGCCAGACCGCCGTCGGCCTCCCGGTGGTGATCGGAGACCTGCATCTCGACCACGACACGGTCGGGTTCGACCACGATCAGTCGCGCTCCCATGCGGGCGGCGAACCGGTCCCGAGCCAAGAGTTCCTCGACGCTCACGCCTGCGATTGTGGCAGGTCCGTCAGGGAAGGGTGTCGAACTGGTGTGCCCACAACCGGGCGTACAACCTGTTCGCATCCAGGAGGGCGGCATGGCTGCCCCGCTCCACCACCCGGCCTCCGTCCAGCACCACGATCTCATCGGCGTCCACGACGGTGGTGAGACGGTGGGCGATGATCAGTATCCCTCGACCTGGACCGATCCTGGACAGGCCGTCCATCACCGCCTGTTCGGAGTCGACGTCGAGGTCCGCGGTGGCCTCGTCGAGGATCAGAATCGGACTCGATCCCAGGAGGGCTCGGGCAATCGCGAGGCGTTGCCGCTGTCCGCCGCTGAGACCGGATCCGGAGGCTCCCACCAGACTGTCGTAGCCGTCCGGGAGTTCGGTGACGAAGTCGTGGGCCGCCGCCAGCCGGGCGGCTTCCTCGATCTGCGGTCGGTCCGCATCGGGCCTTCCCAGGCTGATGTTGTCGGCGATCGATCCCGAGAAAACGTGCGCGTGCTGCCCGACCACGCCCACCTGACTCCGCAGCCAGGAGAGGGGGACGTTCGCCACCCGCTCACCGCCCACCCGCACCTCCCCCGACGTGACATCCCAGAACCGCGTGGCGAGCGAGACGAGAGTGGACTTGCCTGCACCGGACGGGCCAACCACCCCGACCCGGCGGCCCGGCGAGACCTCGATGGACACATCGGTCAGGACCTGTCCCCGTCGGGGATAGGAGAAGTCGACAGAGTCGAACGTCAGCTCGGGCTGACCCGACATGACCCATGCGGGCCGCGCCGGATCGGTCACTATCTGACCCCGGTCCATCACCGCAAAGACTCTTTCCGCCGATGCCATTGCGCGGTCGAGGGCCGTCTTTACCTGCTGGACATCGCGCAGGGGCACGAAGGCAACCAGCGTCACCGCCACCCCGACTGCGGCAGCCGCCAGATCTCCCGCCTCCGCTCGTCCCGCTCCCACCCAGGCCACCGCCAGCAGGGTCATCCCTTCCACCAGGTCGAACAGGGCGACTCTCGCCCCGTCGCGGCGGGCGGCCACGGCCTCGGACTCAGCCACTGAGCCGGACAATGCCGCCAGGTGCCGGAGGCGTCGGGGACCCGCTCCGAGTCGAGACACGTCGCCCAGGCCCCGTATCCCGTCGGCCAGATAGGCGGCGAGTTTTCCCCCGGCACGAGCCGCATTTTCGGCCGGTTCGCGACCGAGTCGACGACCCAACCCGGGAACCACCACCCCCGCCAGCAGAACTCCGGTCCCTATCACCACCCCCATGCCGGCATCCACGACCAGTCCGACCGTCAGGGCGGCAGCAATGGGGATGAGGTAGCCGGTCACGGCCGGGGCGAGCGTATGGGCGTAGAACACCTCGACCCGATCGACATCGGTGGTGGCCCGGTCGACGAGGTCGCCGCTCGAGAGGTCGGCGACGCCCGCCGGCACCAACCCCTTCAGCGCCTGGAAGAAGTCGACCCGCATCGCCGCCAGCAAGCCGAAGGCGACATAGTGGCCCAGGTACTGCTCGAAGTAGCGCGCCAGCGCCTTGAGGGCGGCCGCCACGGCCAGAGCCGCCAGCCACGGCCAGGGTGAGGCGACGTCGCCACCGGCCGTGGTCGCCACCAGCCAGGCCAACGCCGCCACCATGAGAACGTCGAGGCCCGTCTGCGCCGAGCGGGCGATCACCGATCCGAGCATGGGCCTCGCCACCGGACGCAGGGCCGATCCGAGGCGGGAAACGGTGCTCATCGCCCGGTCCCTCCCATCCGGGCGAAGAATCCGTCCTCGAGGGTGGCGGGCGTTCCCTCGGCAACGACCCGGCCGCCGTCGAGTTGGACCACGAGATCACAGCGGCGGGCGGTGGTGATGCGATGAGCGATCACGATCGTGGTCCGACCTTGCATCAATTGCTCGAGCGAGTCGTGGATGAGCGCCTCGGTCTCCATATCCAGGCCCGAGGTTGCCTCGTCCATGACCAGAACCGGGGTGTCGGCGAGGAAGGCTCGGGCGATGCCTAGTCGCTGCGCCTCGCCACCCGAGAGGTCGGAGCCCCCCTCCCCGAGTTGGGTCTGGAACCCTTCGGGCAAAGCCTCGATGACGTCGAGAATGTGGGCGCGCCGGCAGGCGTCTTCGATCTCGGGGAGGGTCGCATCCGGGCGGGCCATGAGCAGGTTGGCCTCCACGGTCTCGGCGAACACGTAGGTGTCCTGGCCGACGTAGCCGACCATGGTGGCGAGTCGCCCGCGATCCAGGGTGGCCACGTCGTCGCCGGCGAGCAGAATCCGACCCCGGTCGGGTGTCCTGGTTCCGAGCAACAGCGCAGTCAGGGTGGATTTGCCGGCTCCGGAACGCCCCACGAGGGCCAGAGACGCTCCCGCCGGGACCGAGAAGGACACCTCGTGGAGGGCGGCACGATCCCCGTCTGGATACCGGAAGCTGACCGCCTCCAATCGAATCCCGGGAGGGTCCGGTCGGCTCGGGCTCTCCCCCGGCTCTTCCCATCCCACGGGCACCGCGTCCGGTGAAATAGCGAACAACTCCCGCAACCTTCGCACGGCCGCCAGGCCCAATCCGCCGACGTAGAAGAAGGACACCACGTCCACCAGCACCGAGACGGAGACGATCGACAACAGGACCAGGGTCACGGCCTCCGGACCCTCCACGGCACCGGCCGACGCCCGCCAGGCGACGAGGGCTCCGAGGCCGACGACCGACACCAGCGAGTAGACGAGGTCCACTCCGATCAAGCCACGCTGGGCCACCCGTAGAACGTCCATCGTGTCGGAGCGGACCTCCTCGGCGCGACGTGTCAAGTGATCGGCCCAGCGATCGGCGGCGCCGAACACCAGCAGGGTCTCCAGGCCCTGGATGGCTTCGAGAAACTCGGCAGCCAAACGGTCCTGAGAACTGCGCAGCGTGTCTCCCGCCCGGCGGAAGCCCTTCTCCAATCCACGCAAGGCCAGCGGCACCACCGGGAACAACAAGAGCATCGCCAGCCCGGAGGGCAGATCGATGAATATGGCAGTCACGGCGATCGATACCGGCACCACCGCTGCCCGAATCGCCAGGGGTATGAAGGTGGCAGCCAGGGCGGCGACCCGCCCCACGGCGTCGACGGCCAACGAGACCAACTCACCGGGACGCCGTGTGTCGAAGATGGCGGGCCCGACCGTCACGACATGCCGGTACACGAACTCCTGAGCGATGGCACGGACTCCCGCGAACACGCGGGCCCGCAGCCCGGGCTGCAGACCGGCCAGAGCGGCCCTTACGAGGACAAGGGCCCCGGCCACGACGAGCCCGCGTGGCGACGTCCCTGACAGCATCCGCCCGATAACGAGCACCACGCCGGCTGTGAGCAGGGTGATGGCGGTTGCAACACCACCGGCCGCCAGCATCGTCTTCCGGGACGTCGCCAGCATTCCCTTCAGGCCGGAACCTTCGGTCATCCGACCGCACCCGTCGGGCGACGAACTTGGGCGGCCACCGACCAGGCCAGATAGGCGCCCACCGCCAGACAAACACTCACCGACATCCACATCGCTGGAAACGACCACTGCTCGACCATCGCCCCGAGCACCAGCGGCCCTCCGCCCGCGCCTACGAAGACCCCCGCCTGGGTCACGGCCGAGGTGGCCGCCGCCACCTCCCGATCGGCACCCACCACCGTCGCCGTCATCAAACCCGGCCAGCCCCAACCGGTGGCATAGGCGGCGAGGACGGCCACAACGAACAGGGCCCCGACCGTCCAGGGCAGGACGACGAAGACAACCGCACCCGCCCCGAGCAGACCAACCAATCCGGTGAGAGCGCCACCGGTGCGGTCCACCACCAATCCGGCCACGATCCGGGCGGTGACCGAGGCCCCCGATCCGGCGAACTGGAGCCAGCCCGCCGCCGGTTCGGAGAAGCCGGTCTCGAGCGCGGCCGAGACCATGAAAGTTCCCAGGGCGACTGCCGCCACTGCCCCCAGTGCGGCCACCGCCGCCAGCCGATGGAGATCGCGGGCAACCAGCGGAGCACCGGCCCGCCGGTCGATGGCCTCGACCCCCGCCTCATCGGTCCCGCCCGGGATCAGCAGCCACACCAACAGCGCCAGCAGAGCGGCGACGAGAAAGGCGGGCCGCCACCCGTAGTCCACCACGACTATCGGCACCGCCAGGCCGGCCAGCAGCGTGGAGACCGGGATCCCGGCATGCTTGAGCCCGAAGACCGTGGCGGTGCGGGCGGGATGGGTGTGACGGGCGAGTGCCTGATTGGCGGCCGGGTTGCTGCTCCCGTACATCACCGCCGCCGCCACCAGCAACAGCCCGAGCGACCAGGCCGTTCGGGCCAGCGGAGCGATAAGAGCCACCACCATGGCCGAAGCCACCACGTTGACCCGCATGGCCCGCCGCCATCCCACCCGCTGGACCCAGCGTCCCAAGCCAGGCGACGTGGCGGCGGCGGTGAGGAAGAAAGCCGCCGTCATCGCCCCCAACCCGAAGGGCCCGATCCCCAGTTCGGGCCCGATCTGAAAGAAGGCGGCTCCGGTGAGGAACACCGGCAGCGTGGAGACGGTCACCACCGCCACGCTGAGGAACAACAGCCTGACCTGGTGCCTGGATCCCATCACCGTGAGCGTAGATGTCGGATGACAGAGGTCGGAGGTCGGAGGTCGGAAGCGGAAGTCGGAAGTCGGAAGTGCTTTTCGCGACAGAATTGC